>JBJMMH010000048.1:0-19617 GCA_045804885.1 Chloroflexota bacterium
GTCCGTCGAATGCGCCGCCGCACACGAACAGCACATTCGTCGTGTCGATCTGGATGAAGTCCTGGTGAGGATGCTTGCGGCCGCCCTGCGGCGGGACGTTCGCGATCGTCCCCTCGAGGATCTTCAGCAGTGCCTGTTGAACGCCCTCCCCCGAGACATCACGAGTGATCGAGGGGTTGTCGGCCTTGCGCGCGATCTTGTCGATCTCGTCGATGTAGATGATCCCGCGCTGGGCCCGGGCGACGTCGAAATCGGCCGCCTGGATGAGCCGCAGCAGGATGTTCTCCACGTCCTCGCCGACGTAGCCGGCCTCGGTGAGGGAGGTCGCGTCGGCGATGCAGAACGGGACGTCGAGGACGCGGGCGAGGGTCTGGGCGAGGAGCGTCTTGCCGGAGCCCGTCGGCCCGACGAGCAGGACGTTCGACTTCTGGAGCTCGACATCGTCGACCGCGTGGCCCGCGTTGACCCGCTTGTAGTGGTTGTAGACGGCGACCGAGAGGACCTTCTTGGCCCGCTCCTGGCTGATGACGTACTGGTCGAGCGCGAACTTGATCTGACGGGGGTTCGGCAGCTTGGCAACCGACGGCTTCGTCTTCGGCTGCTCGAGCATCTCCTCTTCGATGATTTCCTGGCAGAGGTTGATGCACTCGTCGCAGATGTAGACACCCTGGCCCGCGATGAGCTTGCGAACCTGTTCCTGGCTCTTCCCGCAGAAAGAGCAGCGGTACGGGACCTTGGGTCCCTTGGAGCTGCTGCTCGTCGTCACGTGCCCGATCTCGTCCTTCGCTGGTCCTATTCTTTGGCCTTCTTGGCGGCCGGCTCGTCGCTGGCATCGGCCGCCGCGGCCGAGCCCTCGCCGCCGCTGAGGCCCGCATCGTGCGCCTGCGCGATCAGCGAGTCACCCGACAGCGAGTAGACCGAGTCGATGATGCCATAGTCCTTGGCCGCGTCGGGAGCCATGAAAAAGTCCCTGTTCGTGTCGACGCGGACCTTCTCGAGTGGCTGGCCGGTGTGGCGGGCCAGGATCTCGTGGTTGCGCTCGACGAGGAACTCCCATTCCCGCATCTGGATCATGGCGTCCGGCGCGGGCCCGCGGAACCCGCCGGAGCCCTGGTGGATCATGATCCGGCTGTTCGGCAGGGCGTAACGCTTGCCCTTCGCGCCGGCCGCGAGCAGCACCGCCGCCATCGATGCCGCCATCCCGATGCAGATCGTGCTGACCGGCGCCCGCAGGTACTGCATAGTGTCGTAGAAAGCGAGCCAGCTCGTGACGACGCCGCCAGGCGAGTTGATGTAGAGGCTGATGTCCTTCTCGGGGTCCTCGGATTCGAGGAAGAGGAGCTGGGCGATCACGAGGTTCGCGAGGTGGTCCTCGATCTGGTCGCCGAGGAAGATGATCCGCTCCCGGAGCAGGCGCGAGTAGATGTCATAGGCGCGCTCCCCCCGGCTGGAGGATTCGATCACCATCGGCACGAGCATCTGGGGTCTCCCGGTGTCTGACGGTTAGAGGGGCAGTGTCGGAAACGTCGACTGGCTCAACCGGCCGACGCCGGCTCGCTCTCGTGGCTGTGGTCGTGGTCATGGACATGGCTGTGGCTGCCGTCGTCGTGCTCGATGATCGAGCCCGGGTCCGTCGCGTCGATCGCCGCGCTGGCGGCCGCCGCATCCGATTCGACGCCGCTCGGGCCGTCCTCGACGTGGGGCAGGGCGGGGTGATCGGGATGGGCGGCGAGCCACTGGTCGACGAGATGCTCGACCGTCCGGCTCCGGCGAAGCGTCGAGCGGATGAAGTTCCGGCCGCGCTCCGACTCGAAGTAGCGGACGAGCTTGGCGTCGCCCTCGTAGCGGTCACGGCCGCGGGCGACCTCGGCGTCCACGTCGGCGTCGTCGATCGTGATGTCCTCGGCCTCGGCGACCTTCGAGAGCACGAGCAGGACCTTGACGCGCTTCTCGGCGTCGGGCCGGAAGTCCGCGTGCAGGTCGGCGTCGGTCTTGCCCGTGACCTTGAGGTAGGCCTCCTCGCCGATCCCCTGCCGGGCCAGCGAGCCGCGGAACTCGTCGTGAATGACCTCGACCTCCTGGTCGATCAGCACGTCCGGCAGCTCGAGTGTCGCGTTGGCTAGCGCGTACTCGATGATCTTGTCCGCGAACTCGTGGCGGGCCCGGTCGAGCGCGTTCCGCTCGAGGCGCTTCTTGATCTCGCTCCGGAGCTCGGCGAGATCCTCGAAGTCACCCATCGACTTGACGAAGTCCTCGTCGAGATCGGGGAGAACCTTCTCGCGAAGCTCGCGCAGCTCAACCTCGAAATGGGCCTCCTTGCCCGCGAGCGACTCCTCCATGTAGTCGTCGGGGAAGGTCAGGTCGAATCCTTTCGTCCCGCCGACCTCGAGCCCGACGAGGTTCTCCTCGAAGCCCGGGATCAGCCGGTCCTCGCCGATGATCAGCGGCATCCGTTCCGCGGAGCCGCCTTCGAACGGCGTTCCGTCCCGGCTGCCCTCGTACTTGATGACCGCGTAGTCGCCGTTCTGCGCGCCGCGGTCCTCGACGGGGGCGAGGGTCGCACTCTGGTCGCGCATCTCCTCGACGACCTTGTCGACCTTCGCGTCGTCGATTGCCTCGATCTCGGGCTTGAAGTTGAAGTTCTTGTAGTCGCCAAGCTCGACCTCGGGGCGCACCTGGACGGTCGCCTTGAAGATCAGCGGCTTGCCCTCCTCCGCCTGGACGATCTCGACGTCGGCGTTCGTGAGCGGCAGGATCGCCTGCTCGATGAGCGCGTCGCGGTACGCCGACTGGACGAGGCGATCAACTGCCTCGTCGAGGACGGCACCGTGGCCGAGCACGGCCTCGAGGACGCCGCGGGGCGCTTTGCCCGGCCGGAAGCCGGGCACGCGGGTGCGCTTCGACAGCGCCCGGACGGCCTCGCCGACGGCCCGGTCGAGCTTCTCCGCGGGGACCTCGACCTCGAGCACGACGGAGCTCTTTGGGGCCGGGATCGCTGTGACGTTCATCGCCGGGAAGCATAGCGCGAGGCCGCCGCCGGAGCCGCCACGCGCGAAGTAGGCGAGGTCGGGGTCGAACCGACACGCCGCTCACGCGGCACCGGCTCCTAAGGCCGGCGCGTCTGCCATTCCGCCACTCGCCCGGGCTGAGTCTAGCGGGCGCCGCGCCGGCGGCCGCGGGTCAGAGGCCGACGCCGGTTCCCGCGGCTCCCTCGGAGTCTTCGGCGGCCGTCGTCTCGAGGGCGGCGCGACGGTCACGAATGCGCCGGATGTGCTCCTCGAACGAGGGCCCGCTCGGGTTGAACATCTGCTCCGCGGCACGCTTGCCTGCCCGGGTCGCGACCGGCCTGAAGGCGGCGATGGCGAGAGCCGTCGCCGTCGCGACGATGCCCTCCTTGCGGCGCTCCTTGGCCCGCTCGTCGAGGTACTTCGCGAAGTCGCGTTCGATCGTTCCCCGAACCTTGTCGCCGTCGGTGCCGATCTTCTTGAGGGCCTTCTCGACCTCCTTGGGAAGGAGCGTCTTGGGAAGCGGCGCCTCCTCCCGGCCGGTGATCGCCCTGCGGGCCCGACGGAACACGCGCTTCGGACCGCCGAGGACGACGAACGCGCCTCCGGCCGCGACCGCCGCTGCCTTCGCCGGTGACCGCCGAACCCTCGCCGGGATGTCGACCGCGGCCCGACCGGCCGCCTCGAGCCGATCGATCTCATGGGCGAGCTCGGCGCGGGCGGCTATGACTTCCGCGAGAGCGGCATCCGTTCGCGTGCCCACTCGATCGTCTCCTTCGTCATGTCGATCGTCCGCTGAGGAATGAAGCGGCTCTTCAGGGAATCCTCGTCGAACTGGACGTTCCGGAACTCGAGCGCCAGCACGGCGATGGAGGTCGCGAGGCCGACCGTCACCCCGATCGCGATCCCGACGCGCCAGCCGAAGTCGGTCGCCGTGAATGCACCCACGATGATGCCGATGGCGGCCCCGATCGAGAGCCCGGTCATCAGCGCGAAGCCCGATCGCCAAGTGCCGATCACGATCCCGATCACGACGACGACCACGAACCCACCAACGAGGACGCCGAGCAGGCGCCAGTCGAACCAGGCGATCTGCTGGTTATAGGCGACGCCGAACGCGACCAGCCAGCCGACGTACACGGCCGCTCCGGCAGACGCAGCGACGCGCTCGCCGATCGTCGGCCGCTGGATCGCGGTCCGCGGCTCGTCGCTGACGACGGTCGAGATGAAGTTGAGCCCGCCGAGCAGCACGCCGAGGACGACCGGGGTCAGGACGAGCGCGGCGGCAAGCGGCCGGACGTCCTCGGCGGCCTGCGGCAGGAGGTTGTCCCCGGCCGTCGCCCAGAGGAGGTTTGAGACGCCGGAGCCGAGGATGATCGCGACAACCAGCCCGGTGGCGAAGCCGGCCAGCATCGCCCAGGCGATCCGCGTCGCTGAGATGCTCGCCGCCATGAGACTGGAGGCAATGGCGATCGTGACGAGGACGAGCACCCCGTGGAGGAGGCCCCACCCGATCGAGCCGAAGATCCATTCCCCGAGGAACAGTGGAAGGCCGATTGCGAGCAGGAGCCCGGCGAAGATCGCCGCGCCAACGGCGACGCCAGCGAGTGCGGCGACCCGCTTGATCTCGTTGGTGATCTCCTCGAGCTCCGCCTTTGCCAGATCGATGTGGGCGACGACCAGCGCCTTCGCGGCGTCGCGCGTCGCTCCGACCTGGCCTCGAACCCCAGGCGGTGGTGGCGGCGGCGGCGGGGGACCTTGGGACGGCGGTGGCGGCGGCGGTTCCTGCGGCGGCGGGGTCCCGGCGGGCGGCGCGGGCGGCGGCGTCACTGGCGGCACCGGCGGCGTTGGTCGTTCCGGCGAACCTGACGCGTCTCCTGCCGGGGCCGTCATGGCCTCGCCGCGCATAGCTTCTCCGGCGGCGCCGTCGTTCGTCGGGGGGTCCGTCCGTGACGTGAGGTCGGCCGGCGCGACGATCTCGTCCGGCGGGCGTCCGATCGACTGGGCGGCGTCGCTCTCGCTGCCGTCGGCGGTCACCGGCGATGCGGAATTGTCGGCGTCCGGGTTGCGGGGTGCAGGCGACTGCGACTCGTCCAGTGGGTGGGCTCCCCGTCTCTTCGGGTCAGGTCGGGACGCCGGGATGATACCAGCGGTGGCCGTCGCTTCGGCCAACCGGTATCCCGTGGCGGCGCGTCGCGTGCGTTACGGCGTCGTTGCAGTCGCGTCCGCGACCGGCCGGACTGAGCCGCTACGCCGCCCCGCCCAGCGCCCGGCCGTCGAGGTGATCTGCCGCGTCGAAGAAGCCGTACGCCCGCCGGAAGCTCGGGTCGACGGGATCCGGCAGGTGACCTGCAGCGGTCCGCCAGAGTTGACGCTCGAGCTCCTCGAGGCGGCCGGCCAGCTCAGCCGGTCCGCGTGGCCGCGGGATGTCGGCGTAGGTCCGGCGGCCGGCGGGGTATCGGACCGCGGTCTCAGGGAGCGCTGGCAGGAGAGCGAGTACCAGACGAGCATGACCCAGCGCGGCGAGGTTCCAGGGCTCGGCACCGCGGATCGCGCCGGCGTTCGCACGGGCGTTGCCGTCGTGGGCGGCGAACAGCGCCTCGGACGCCCGCTCTGATGCGGCCGCGCGGCGCTCGGCATCGGTGGAGGCGGCCTCGACTCGCGTCGCGCCGACGAGGCCGAGGAGGTAGCGGAGCTCGGCCACGCCGGCGGCGTCCGACCGGAGCCAGCCGACGAACCCGTTCTGGATGCCTTCGACGTGGCGGAGGGCAGCGTCAGCGAGATAGTCGGCGCCGCCGGCGGGGAGCGCTCGGTCGACCATCACGGCGTCCAGCAGCTCGCGCGTCCGGCGGGCCAGCGCCCGCCAGGCGTCGAACTCCGAGAAACCGGTCTGCTCGATGTCGCTCATCGCCTCTCCGGCGGATTCGTCCCCACTACGGTGCCGTGTGACGAGATTCCGCCGCGCTTCGCGAGCACGGCACGGCGCAAACGTCGCGTGACGCTCGACCCGATGGTACCTGCGGCCCGTCGGCAGGTTGTCGCCGGTTCGCACGCGTGGGCCGTGGGGTAGTCTCCGGGCGTGGCTCCGCTGCGACCGATCCTGACCGCCGAGCTGCTGAGCATCGGCACGGAGCTCACGGTCGGCGAGACACGCGACACGAATGCATTCGAGCTCGCCCGGAGCCTGACCTCGATCGGCGTGGACGTGCGCCGAATCCAGGCGCTCCCCGACGACCTCGCGGTGGTCCGGGACGGGTTCGCCGGCGCGCTCGCCCGGACCGATCTTGTCGTCTCGACGGGAGGCCTCGGACCGACGCCCGACGACCTCACCCGCGAGGCGATCGCCGCCGTTGCCGGCGAAGAGCCGACCGTCGATTCCGGCCTCGAGACGTGGCTTCGCGGGCTCTGGGCGCGCCGCGGCGTCGAGATGCCGGCGATGAACCTCAAGCAGGCGTGGCTCATCCCCTCTGCGGAGCCGCTCGCCAATGACAACGGGACTGCGCCGGGCTGGTGGGTCGGCCGGGCCGATGGGCGCGTCGTCATCGCGCTGCCCGGCCCGCCACGGGAGATGCGCCCGATCTGGGAGCAACACGTCCTGCCGAGGCTTCGGGCGCGAGACGCCGGCACGGACGTCGCCAGCCGGACGCTCCGCACAGCCGGCATCGGCGAGTCAGCCGTGGCGGACATGCTCGGCGAGGACGTCCTTCGGGCCTCGAATCCCGTCGTGGCGACGTACGCTCGGGCCGACGCCGTGGACATCAGGATCTCTGCCCGCCGGATCGACGGCGCGGCCGACCCGCGGGCGCTCGTCGACGCGGCCACGGACCGCGTCCGGGGGTTGCTCGCCGACTACATCTGGGCCGAGGGCCAGACGAGCTGGAGCAACGCGATCGAGGCCGCGCTCGGGGAGCGCGGCTGGACCTGCGCGGCCGTCGAGATCGGGACCGGCGGCACCCTCGCGACGCTGCTCGGCGACGTCCCGTCGCTGCGTCTCGCGGAATCGCTGGCGCTCGAGGCACCCGCCGTCTCCGACCACGCGGACGCGGAGGGCGCACCGGCGGACTACGCCAAGCCGACGACGCCCGCCGCGGGCACGACCGATGGCCTCGAGGCGCTGGCTCGCAGCGGCCGCGACGCGGGCGGCGCCGACGTCGGCGTCGGGCTCCGGATCCGCGCCCGAGGGGACGACACGGCCGTGACCGTCGTGGTCATCCTCCCCCATCGAACGCACCGCGAGCGGCGTCTGGCGTTCCTCGGCGGATCGCAGGGCCGGCTCCGGGCGGCCCTGATCGCGGCGCATGTCCTGTTGGAGCAGGTCCGCCGCGGCTGAGGCGCGAGGGCAAGACGAGGGAGTCCCTACCTCCGCGCCGTCTTCGCCAGGCCGTCCAGGTCCACGACGACGATGCTGTCGCGTTCGAGCCGGATCAGCCCGTCGTCGGTGAACATCCCGAGAAGCTTGTTCACGCTCTGGCGGGTGCAGCCGATCATCGCCGCGAGGTCACCCTGGGTGAGCGGCGACGGAAGCCGGATCGAGCCGTCCGGCTGGCTTCGGCCGGATTCATTCGCGAGACGGGCGAGGCGAGAGGCGAGGCGGCCGGTGATGTCGAGGAAGTGGAGCTCTTCGACGTGGTTCGTGAGCCGCCGGAGCTCCGCGGCAAGCGATGCGAGAAGCGCATCGCGGATCGCGGGCTCTGTCGCGAGAAGCTCCCGGAACTGGGCTCGCGGCAGGATCGCGGTCTCGCTGGCTTCGATCGCAACGGCCGTGGCCGAGCGAGGCGCCCCATCGAGCAGCGCCAGCTCGCCGAAGACGTCACCGGCCCGGAGCGTCGCGAGGATCGCCTCGTCCCCGGTGTCGCTCGGCAACATGATCTTGATCGCGCCGGAAACGACGATGAAAAGCGCGTCGCCGGGGTCGCCGAGGTGGAAGATCACCTCCGCCCGACGGAAGCGGCGAGTCCGCATCCCCCGGGTCACGCGATCGAGGCTGGCAGCATCGAGGCCCGAGAAGAACGGCACCACAGAGAGGGTTTCGGCCAGCGGTCGAGCCGCGATCATGGTCGGCATCCTACTCCCGCTCAGCAGCGCGCTGTGGGCCTGATGTCGGCTCTGCGACACGGCGCGCGTCGATCGACGACTGGCAGACTGACCTCCCGGCGTGCGACCATCCGCGGGATGCCGAGCGAGCTCGCCAGCCCATGACCCGCGTCACGGTCATCGGCGCCGGCACGTCCGCCCCGCAGCCGGAGACACCGGCCCAGGGGATCCTCGTCGAGACCGCGTCGACCGGGATCCTCGTCGACTGCGGCCAGGGCGTGATCCGCGGCCTGATGCCGATCCGGGATCCTCGCGAGCTCGACGCGATCGTCGTCGGCCACCTGCACGCCGACCATTACATCGATCTCGTCTCGCTGCGCTACCTGATGCCGTGGATCGGCTTCACGGGACGTCGTGTTCCGATCCTCCTGCCACCGGGTGGCAAGGCCAAGCTCGACGACCTCGCATCCGCGATCAGCGAGCGGTCCGGCTTCTTCGATGAGACGTTCGAGGTCGTCGAGTACGACGCGTCGCACCGGGTCGAGATTGGCGACCTGTCGATCGAATTCCTGGAGGGCCAGCACTACGTCCCGGCGTGGGGCTGTGCGATCCGCGACCGCTCGGGTGGCTTCGTCGTGATCACGGGCGACACGGGCCCGAGTGACGAGATCGTTGCGGCCGGCCGGGGCGCCGATGTCTTCATCGTCGAGGCGACGTTGCGAAGTCCTACCGAGGACGACCAGCGGCGCGGCCACCTGACCTATGACGAGGCACTCGACATGGGCGCACGCGCCGGCGCCGGCACGACTGTGCTCGTCCATCACCGGCCCCAGAACCGGGAGGCGATCAACGCTGCCTGTGCCGCGCGGTCCAATGCCCTCGTGGGCGTCCCAGGTCTCGCGATCGACGTTCCAGCCGCACGCGTCGAGCGGAACGCGCACCCGGCGACCGGAGATCAGGCGGACGTCGCCGGCAGCGGCGGCGTCGTCGACGCGCCGGCCGGCACGGCCTCAAGGGCCGCCCGCGCCCGTTGACGGTAGGCCTCGGCCTCCGGCCCGGGCTGCGCGAGGTCCGCGGCCGCGTTCCAGAACGACGCCGCCTCGGTGGAGGCACCGACGGCGGACGCGGCCTCGGCGGCTCTGGCGAGAAGCGGCACCGCCCGCTCCGTGTCGCCGGCCGCCGCCCGGTGCCGGGCGACGACGCCGATCGCACTCCGGCCGGCGCTCGCTTCGAGCAGGTCCGCGACGCGCGCGTGGAGCCGTCGTCGCGCGCTGGCGAGCAGACCCCAGTACGCGGCGTCGTGGATGAGCGGGTGCGAGAACCGCCATGTGTCCGGGGCCTCAAGCGGCAGGATCAGTGAGGCCGCGGCGAGGCCGGCGTAGATCTCGTCTGCGACCGGCTCGCCGAGCACCTCCTCGATGACCGGCGATCGGAACGAGACCCCTACGACCGACGCAACCCGGAGCACGGTCCGGGCATCGTCCGCCAAGGCGTCGATCCGTGCCCCCAGCAGCGCCCGGAGCGTCATCGGCAGCCCGGGCCGGACCGTCCCGTCCTCGTCCGGCATCCGCCCGTCGCTGGCGCCACCGGCATCGTTCGAGCCCGGCGGGAAGATCGCGCGGACGGTCTCGGTGATGAACAGCGGGTTGCCTGCCGTTCGCTCGTAGAGCCGGCGACCATCGGAAGGGCCGATCTCGGCGCCGGCGACGACGGTTGCGAGCTCGCGCGTCTCGGGCTCGTCAAGGCCGCGAAGGCGCAGCGGTTCGATGCCGGCCAGCGTGGCGTCGGCCGGAGTCGGGCCCGGGCGCGTGCCGATCACGATCGCCAAGGGCTGGTCGGCGGTGACGCGCATGAGTGAGTCGATAATCCCGGCGCTCGAGGGGTCGAGCCAGTGCAGGTCGTCGATGAAGACGATCCGCGGCCCGGATTCCGCGACGAGTCGCTCGGCATAGCGGATGGCGAGCTCCCGGAGTGCCTCGGCGACGTGGGCAGGGTCGGTCAGGACGAACGCCGCCTCCTCCTCCCAGCCGGAGAACGCGGCGTCGCGGGCCATCGCCGCGATGGCGCCTGCCCAGCGCTGTTCGAGATGCGGGGGCACATCCGCCGTGAACAGGAGCCGCCGCGTCATCGAGCCGGAGTCGGTGCCGTGCTCATCGGCGATGGCCTGGGCGAGCGCCCGGCCGAACCGGTACGGCTCGCGGGCGCCGTACGAGACGTTGTCGACCCACGTGACGGCGATCCCGGCGGCCCGCGCGGTGTCGGCGAGATCCGACATGAGCCGGGACTTGCCCATGCCGGCGTCGCCCTCGAAGACGGTCGTCGACCCGCGGCCCGCCGCGAGATCGTCGACGATTGTGCGGAGCCGCCGCCGTTCCTCCTCGCGACCGACGATCAGCCCGATCGGCGGCCGCCACGGCTGGAAGCTCGCCTCGCCGAGCAGGCGGTAGACGCGGATTGGCCGGATCTGCCCGCGAAGGAGCTGGGCGCCCTCGTCCTCGACCTCGAGGCCCTTTCGCGCCGCGTGGACGGTCGCCTCGTCGAGGAGGATCTCGTTGGGCCGGGCGATCGCCTGGATCCGCGCCGCCGTCGTGACCGCGGGGCCGGTCAGCGACCACTCGAGCGCATCGTCCGCGCGCATCCCGGCGACGACCTCACCGGTGGCAATCCCGATACGCACCTGAAGGGGCTCGCCTGCGGCGTCGTCTGCGTCACCGGACCCTGTCAGGGCCTCCCGGATCGCGAGCGCGCAGTGGGCCGCCCGGAGCGCGTCGTCGTCGTGGCCCTGCGGCCAGCCGAACACCGCGAATACGGCGTCGCCGATGAACTTCTCGCGGGTTCCGTCGAAGGCCTTGATCGCCTCGACCATCGCCCGGAGCGCCGCGTCGACCTTGCGGCGGACGTCCTCCGGATCGTGTTCAGCGACGAGCCGGACGTAGTCGACCAGGTCGGCGAAGAGGGCGCTCACGATCCTCCGGTCGCCGGCCTCGACATCCTCCCGCGGCCTCTTCGCCCGATCGGACCCCTCGGTCGCGTCCAGTGGCGCGCCGCACTGGTCGCAGAACCTTGCCGATGGGCGCGTCGGCGCGCCACATGCGCCGCACCACACCCGCGTTCCTCCCCATTCGGCTTGTCCGACCCCCTCGGGCGGAAGTCTAGTCGGTCGCGACCGACCGGTCGGCTGCGGCGGCGTGCCGGGACCGTGAGCGGGCCCGGGACCCTCAGCTGATCGAGAGGACCGGCTGCGCGCCTTCCGCTTCGGCAGCGCGGACGCTGACGTGGGCCGCGACGTTGCCCGCGACCGCCGTGAGCGCTCGGGCCGCCGGACCCGGCTCGCGCTGGGCGACAGCCGGCACGCCGACGTCGCCTCCCTGGCGGACGGTGACGTCGAGCGGGATGCCGCCGAGGAACGGGATCCCGTTCTCGGCGGCGAAACGCTCCCCGCCGCCGCGACCGAAGATCTCGTGCGACTCGCCGCAGTGCGGGCAGACGAATGCCGTCATGTTCTCGACCACGCCGAGGATCGGGACTGAGAGGCGCTTGAACATCGCGAGCGCCTTGGAGACGTCGCTGAGCGAGACCTCCTGCGGCGTCGTCACGAGCACCGCACCGCCGAGCGGGACCGCCTGGGCGAGCGTGAGCTGCGCGTCCGACGTGCCCGGTGGGAGGTCGATCACGAGGTAGTCCAGCTCGCCCCACTCCACGTCGCGAAGGAACTGCTGGATCGCGCCACCGACGAGCGGCCCCCGCCACACGATCGGCTGGCCCTGGGGCACGAAGAACTGGATCGAGATCGTCTTCACCCCGTGGCGCTCGAGCGGGACGATCCTCTTGCCGTCCTCGGTCGCCTTCGGCTGGCCGTCGACGCCGAGCATCATGGGGATGTTGGGGCCGGTGATGTCGGCGTCGATCAGGCCGACCTTCGCCCCGGCCTGCGCGAGCGCGACCGCGACATTGACGCTGACCGTGCTCTTGCCGACGCCGCCCTTGCCGGAGGCGACCGCGATGACGTTCTTCACGTCCTTGAGCATCTGCTCGCCCTGACGCGGCGCCGCCCGGCGGACCATCGCGCCCCAGGTGATCTCGACGCCTGTCGCGCCGATCCCGCCGAGCGCCGTCCGGGCGTTCCGCTCGATCTCGTCCTTCAGCGGGCAGGCGGGCGTCGTCAGCTCGATCGTCAGCGACAGGCGGTCGCCGTCGATCGCGATGTCCTTGACCATGTTGAGCGTGACGATGTCCCGCCCGAGCTCGGGCTCCTGGACGGTGCGGAGGACGTCGAGGACGGCGCCTTCGGAGAGGATCGGCATGGGGCTGGTGGGACCTCGGCGACGGGTCATGGTTCCGAATATCGACGGTGGCCGCGTCGATATGCCAATCGTAGCGCGATCGGCCGAGTTGCCCGATCGACGAGCCGTGCGTCGCGTGGTCTCGGGCGACCGATGCGAATCAAGCCACTCCGACGGGCGCGTCAGACGAAATTCGAATCAACAACGCCGTCGCCGCGGCGGACCTCGGATTGTTGACACCCCTCGCGGCCGACACCTATTCTCGGCCCACCGTACGGCGACACGGAGGAGGTGGGCGCACGGCGTGGTAACCACACGATGCGACCCCCGGACGCCCTCCAGGAGCCGGGATCGGCTACCCGCTGGAGAGCCCCTGAGTGTCTGAGGTCGACGTCCGCCTCGTCGATGTGGTCAAGAAGTTCGGCGACGTGTTCGCCGTCGACCACATCGATCTCGAGGTGCGCGATGGCGAGTTCTTCAGCCTCCTCGGCCCGTCCGGCTGCGGCAAGACGACGACGCTCCGGATGATCGGCGGCTTCGAACAGCCGACGTCGGGGCTGATCGAGCTCCAGGGTCAGGACGTGACCTGGCTGCCGCCGTACCAACGCAATGTGAACACGGTATTCCAGAGCTACGCCCTCTTCCCGCACCTGACGATCTTCGAGAACGTCGCCTTCGGGCTGCGCCGCCGGAAGGTGAAGGACAGCGAGATCAAGCACCGCGTCGCGGAGATGCTCCGCCTTGTCGAGCTGCCCGGCTACGAGAAGCGCAAGCCGACACAGATCTCCGGCGGCCAGGCCCAGCGCGTCGCCCTCGCCCGGGCGCTGATCAACCGTCCGGCGGTGCTGCTCCTCGACGAACCGCTCGGCGCGCTCGACCTGAAGCTCCGCAAGCAGATGCAGGTCGAGCTCAAGCGCATCCAGCAGGAGGTCGGGATCACGTTCATCTACGTGACCCACGATCAGGAAGAAGCGATGACCATGTCGGACCGGATCGCGGTGATGAACGACGGCCGATACGAGCAGCTCGGCGATCCCGAGGGACTCTACGAGCGGCCGACGACCCGGTTCGTGGCGGGCTTCCTCGGCGTCAGCAACCTCCTCCCGGCGACCGTGTCGGGATCCGCCGACGGCTACGTCCTCGCGACCCTCGCCGACGACTCACGGGTGCGCGTTCCGAGCGGGCTGGTCAACGGCCATACGACGATCGAGGTCGGTGTCCGTCCCGAGAAGATCCGCATGCACAAGAGTCAATCCGATGTCCCCACGGGCTCGAACGAGCTCGAGGGCACGGTAGTCGACGCGTCGTACCTCGGGGTGTCGACCAGTTATGTCGTGGAGGCTCGCACTGGCGCGCGCCTCACCGTCTACGAGCAGAACGTGGAACGGACCGTCCACGGCTCACTCCACCGGCCGGGGGAATCGGTCCGCCTGTCATGGTCGCCTGATCACACGTTCGTGGTGAAGGCCGACCCCGTCCCTGCCGAGGCGACGCCGGCCTGACCGGTGAGCCTGGCCCCGAGAGGTCCAAGTGAGATCAATGACCGACCCGAATCGCGAGATCACGCCGCTCAACGAGGAGCTGACCCGCCGACGCTTCCTCCAGGGCACCACGCTCGTGGGTTTCAGCGCATTCCTGGCGGCGTGCGGCACGAGCGGCACCGGGACCCAGGCGCCGACCGCGTCGAGCAGCAGCGGAACGGCCAGCCAGCCGGCGGTGGCGAGCGCAACGGCAGCGACGTCAACGGCCCCGCAGTCGCCCTCGGCGGAGCTGAACTTCGCCAACTGGCCCCTCTACATCGACACCGACGAGAACGACACGAGCAAGCACAAGACGCTCGACGACTTCAAGGCGAAGTACGGGACGACCGTCAACTACCAGGAGCTCATCAACGCCAACGAGGAGTTCTTCGGCACGATCCGGCCGGCCCTCGAGGGTGGCCAGGACACCGGCTGGGATCTCGTCGTCCTGACCGACTGGATGGCGGCGCGCCTCATCCGGTTGGGCTGGGTCGAGCAGATCGACCAGGCGAACGTGCCGAACAAGGTCAAGAACATGCAGGACGTCTACAAGGGCGTCAGCTTCGACCCGACCGACGACCACCACGCTCCCTGGCAGTCCGGCATGACAGGGCTCGGCTACGACCAGGCCGTGACCGGCGACCAGACGAGCCTGAACGCGCTCTGGACCGAGGACGCCAAGTGGAAGGGCAAGGTCACGTTCCTCAACGAGATGCGGGACGCGGTCGGGCTCACGATGCTCAAGCTGGGCAAGGACCCGACGCAGGCTGCGAACGCGGACGCTGACGCGGCCGTTGCCGAGATGCAGAAGGCGGTCGACGCCGGCATCGTCCGGGCCTTCATGGGCAACGACTACGCCGAGGACATGGTGTCTGGCAACGTCGTCCTCGCGATGGCCTGGTCGGGCGACATCGTGATCAAGCAGGCCGAGAAGGAGTCACTCGTCTGGCACCTGCCCGACGAGGGCGGGATGCTCTGGACGGACAACATGCTCATTCCGAAGGGCGCCCAGCACAAGTACACCGCGGAACTGATGATCGACTTCGTGTACGACCCGGCGATCGCCGCCCAGATCGCGGCGTACGTGAACTACGTCACGCCCGTGAAGGGCGCCAAGGAAGAGCTCCAGAAGACTGACCCGGACATGGCCGGCAACCCGCTGATCTTCCCGCCGGACGACGTCCTCTCGAAGGTCAAGATCTTCAAGGGCCTCTCAGAGGACGAGGAGACCTACTTCAACGACAAGTTCTCGACGCTCCTCGGCGGCTGACGCCCGTCCGCTGACGTCGCTGGGCCAACGCAGATGACGCGGCAGCGGGTCCTCCGCCTCACGCCGTACCTGCTGCTCGCGCCCGGCATCCTGTGGCTGGTCGCGTTCTACGTGTACCCGGCCATCCAGATGTTCATCAGCTCGTTCTGGACGGGCTCGCTCGAGAAGGGCTTCACGTTCTCGCTCGGGAACTGGACGACGTATACCGACGCGCTCGTCCGCTACCAGTCGCAGTTCGTGCGCTCGCTCGTCTACGGCGCGGCCGCGACGGTCATCTGCTTCATCATCGCCTACCCCCTCGCTTACGGGATCGCGTTCCGCGCGGGACGGTGGAAGAACGTGATGCTCTTCCTCGTGATCGCCCCGTTCTTCACGAGCTTCCTGCTCCGGACCCAGAGCTGGAAGATCATCCTCGGCGACGATGGGATCCTGTTCGGCCCTCTCAAGGACCTGGGGTTCCTCCCGCCCGAGTTCCGCGTCCTCGCGACGCCCGCGGCCGTCGTCGCCGGCATCGCCTACAACTTCCTGCCGTTCATGACGCTGCCGATCTACGTCTCGCTCGAGAAGATCGACGGCCGGCTCGTCGAGGCGGCGAAGGACCTCTACGCAGGACCCTGGCGCCCCGGCGGAACGTTGGCGGGAACGGCGATCGGCGCTGCCGTCGGCGGCGGGCTGGCGCTGGCGCTGAGCTACAACGCGATCGCGTTCGCGGTCCTCGGCGCGTTCGTCGGCGTTCTCGTGGGAACGTGGTTCGTATCGGAATCGTTCCTGCGGGTCGTGCTGCCGCTGTCGCTGCCGGGCGTGTTCGCGGGGTCGCTCCTCACGTTCATCCCGGCGATGGGCGACTTCGTCAACGCGGCGCTGCTCGGTAACACCCAGACACGGATGATCGGCAATGTCATCCAGAGCCGGTTCCTCGAGAACAACGACTATCCGACGGCGGCCGCGTTGAGCTTCATCCTCATGGCCGCGATCCTCGCGATGGTGGCGATCTACGCCCGCGTCCTCGGAACGGAAGAGCTGGCGAGCGCCCGATGACCGACGTCGCCCTGACCGCCTCCGCCAGCTCGCAACCGTCGGCCGCCGTCCGGATCGGGCGGACGATTCGCGACAGGCTGATCTACGTCTACATGATCGGCGCGATCTTGTACCTGATGCTGCCGGTGGCCGTGATGGCCCTGTTCTCCTTCAACGACCCGCCCGGGAAGAGCAACGTCGCATGGCACCAGTTCAGCCTCGCCGCCTGGCTGAACCCGTTCGGCGTGCCGGGGCTGTCCGACGTCGTCAGGACGAGCGTCCTCGTCGCGTTCATCTCGACGATCGTCGCGACGGCGCTCGGCACGTTGATCGCGCTGGCGCTCGTCCGCTACAACTTCCGGGGCTCCGGCGCGACGAATGCCCTGATCTTCCTGCCCATGGCGACACCGGAAATCGTCCTTGGCGCGTCGCTCCTGACCCTGTTCGTGGCGATCGGCAAACCGCCGTTCTTCCCGACGAACTTCCTGACGATCCTGATCGCCCACATCATGTTCAACATCAGCTATGTCGTCGTGACCGTCCGGGCCCGGCTCTACGGCTTCGACCGCCACCTCGAGGAGGCCGCGATGGACCTCGGGGCGAACGAGTGGACGACGTTCTGGAAGGTGACGTTCCCGATCATCCTGCCGGGCATCCTCGCCGCCGCTCTGCTCGCGTTCAGCCTTTCGATCGACGACTACGTGATCACGTCGTTCACAGCCGGTCGGACGAACACGTTCCCGATCTACATCTGGGGTTCGGCGCGCATCGGCGTGCCGGTCCAGGTCAACGTGATCGGCACGGTGTTCTTCCTGATCGCCGTCGGCTTCGTCGTCTTCACGACGGTCCTCCAGGGCCGTTCCAACCGCCCGCCGCGGGAGGTCGATCGGCCGGATCCCGAGCCGAGCCCGACGCCCGAGCGTGCGCTCGCCCCCGCAGCCGAGGCCTGATCCCATGGTCGACACCGCTTCCGCCCCGACCGTCGCCGACGCGTCCGCCGAACGGACGCCCCTGCCGGATCCGTCGGTCGTCCCGGCCGTCTGGGGCCGGATCACCAACCTCGTCGTCGAGCGCGGCGAGGGGTCGTGGCTGATCACCCGCGACGGCGACCGCTACCTCGACTACTCGGCGGGGATCGGCGTCACCAACACCGGCCATGCCCACCCGCGGGTCGTCGCGGCGATCCAGGAGCAGGCGGCGAAGATCATCCACGCCCAGCAGAACATCACGTACCACGAACCGGGCCTGCGGCTCTACGACCGCCTGTCGCGGCTGCTCCCGGGCGACGGTTGGGGGGCGTTCCTGTCCAACTCCGGCGCGGAGGCGATCGAGGCGTCCGTGAAGCTCGCGCGGATCGCGACCGGCCGGCCGGTGATCCTCGGCTTCCGGTACGGCTATCACGGCCGGACCGGCCAGACGATGGCGTTGACGACCGCGAAGGACGTCTATCGGGGCCACTTCGAGCCGCTCCCGGGCAGCGTCTACCACACGGCGTACCCGTACTGCTACCGCTGGGCCGGCGGAGCCCATGCGCCGGATGACGACTGCGTCTGCGACTGGGAGGCCCAGCTCGACCTGACCTTCCACCAGTTCGTCTATCCGGAGCACGTCGCGGCGGTCATCGTCGAGCCCGTCCTCGGTGAGGGCGGCTACCTCGTCCCGCCGCCTCGCTTCCTGCCCCGGCTCCGGGAGATCACGCGCCAGCACGGGATCCTGCTGATCGCCGACGAGGTCCAGACCGGGTTCGGCCGAACGGGTGAGATGTTCGCGGTCCAGCACTGGGACGTCGAGCCGGACATCCTCGTCATGGCCAAGGGGATCGCCTCGGGGCTGCCGCTGAGCGGGATCCTCGCGCGACGTCCGATCCTCGACACCCTCCCGCCCGGAACCCATGGCGGCACGTACGGCGGCAACGTCGTGTCGTGCGCCGCGGCAAACGCGACGCTCGACGTCATCGAGGACGAAGGACTCGTGCCGAACGCGCGGGAGCGCGGCAGCCAGTTCCTCGCCGGGCTCCGGGCGCTCGCCCCGAAGTACCGGTCGATCGGGGACATCCGCGGCCTCGGCCTGATGCTCGCCCTCGAGTTCGTGAAGCCCGGCGACGGAGACGGTCGCGTCCCGGATCCGGACCTCGCCAAGCGGGTCCAGGCCGAGGCGCTCGCCCGCAAGCTGATCGTCCTGACGGCGGGCACGTACGTGAACGTCGTTCGGATCATCCCGCCGCTCGTCACGACGGCCGACGAGGTCGAGCTCGCCCTGCGGATCCTCGACGAGAGCCTGACCGCCGCCGGGGCGTGACCGCCCGCGCGCGTCCCGCCGCCGAGCAGACGATCGAGGTCGTTCGGGCGACCCCCGAGCGCTGGCCAGACGTCGTCACCGTGATGGGTGACACCGACCGTGGCTGCTGGTGCCAGGCACCGCGCGGGCTCGTCGGCGGCGGCCGCAACGCGCCACCGGGGGTCCGGCGGGCCGGCCTCCGGTCGCAGCTCGACGACGATCCCCCGCCGGGGATGCTCGCGTACATCGATGGCGAGGTCGCCGGCTGGTGCGGCTTCGGCGTCCGATCCCGGCTGCCGCGGCTCGCGCGATCGAAAACGATCCCGACGATCGACGACCGGCCCGTCTGGTCGATCCTCTGCTTCAAGGTGCGGGTGGGATTCCGTCGGCGCGGCGTCGCGGCAGCGCTGCTCGCCGGCGTCGTCGAGGACGCCCGACGATCGGGCGCGCCCGGCGTCGAGGCGTATCCGATCGACCCCGAAGGCGCCCGGGTCGACGTCGGCTTCGGCTATGTCGGGGTGACGACGATGTTCGAGAAGGCGGGATTCCGGCGCGTCCTCGAGACCGGTGCGCGAAGCGACGGTCGTCCGCGCTGGCTGATGCGCCTGGACTTCGACACAGCGCCCGAGCGCGCCGCCACCTCCGGAACCGACCGAGGACAGCCAGAGACCACGCGATGATCCGCGCCCGGGTCGTTCGCGAACGTCCTGGCGATGGCTGACCTGACGCCGGTCCTCGGGCTCGCCGCGCTGATCCTCGTCAAGGAGATCGGCGTCCCGGTCCCGGTTCCGGGCGACCTTGTCGTGATCGGCGCCGGTGTGGCCGCCTCACAGGGCCAGTCGGACGCGGCGGTCGCGCTCGCTGCGCTGATCCTCGCGAGCATCGCCGGCGGAATGATCCAGTTCACCCTCCTGCGATCGGTCGCGCGCACGGGCGTCCTTCGACTCCTCGGTCGTCTGGGGCTGGCGGATCGAATCGGGTCGCAGACGGCTCGGCTCCGCGATACCGGAGCGAGCCGAATCGCGGTGGCGCGGATGACACCGGGCGTTCGGGTGGTGACGATCGCGGCGGGCGCGATCGCCGGGGTTCGTCCGCGGGCGTTCCTCGTGGGACTCATCGTCGGGAACGCGGTCTTCATCGCGGCGCACTTCGCCCTCGGGTTCGTCCTGGGCGAGCCGGTCGTGCGGGTCGGAGGCGCGGTCGCGCCGCTG
>JBJMMH010000049.1:0-21604 GCA_045804885.1 Chloroflexota bacterium
TGTGGAAACGGCGTCGATCGACAAGGAGGGCCGCCGCCGCGATCGCGCCGAGGACGGGCCCCGAGATCAGGGGCGGCGGAGGCGGCTGGCTCGGGGCAAGGCCCACGGCGACGTACAGCCCGGGGATGCCGAACGACCAGGCCGGCAGGATCCACAGCGCCCACCACGCCCATCGCCTGCCCGCGCGATAGGGGACGAGCAGGATCGCCAGCAGGAGCACCCCGATCACGGTGAGGTTCCAGCCCTGGGTCCGAGTCGTGAAGTCGTACATTCGGTAGCCCGGGGCGCTCTGGGCTTCGAGCTCGGGCAGCGTCACTCCGGTTACACCGAGCGCGATGCCCGGGTCGGCAGCCGCTCCCAGGAGCACGTCACTGAATCCGAACACGACGATCAGCGCCGAGAACGCCACGAGGTACCACCAGGCTCGCGCCCGCAGCTTGCCCATCCGATCCCTCCGGTGTGGAGCCTTTCACTAGAGTACCACTCTAGTGACAAACCCTGGTAATCCGCGCACCCCGCAGGCTCCGACCGATGCCCCGTAAGCAGCACCGCTCGAAACCTCGTCGTGGGCTTTGGCGTGGAGTTCAGGAGGTAGCCGTCGGCCCGCAACGCGGCAGTATCGCGGCCGAGAACTTCGGGCGGCCGCCTGCGACGGCCGACAACCCAGACTCCAGGCGTGCGAGCAGGCCTGCTGCTCGGGATCAGCGTTCTCTGGATCCCGCTCGCGTTCCTATTCGACGGGGTCACGGTCCTCATGTTGCCGATCCGCCTCTCCGGCGGGGCGACCGACCTCGGCATCGTGTCGTTCATCGGTCTCGGCGTTGCTGCTGTCCTTCAGCCGATCGTCGGCGCGCTGAGCGACCGGCTTCGGGATCGCGTCGACCGGCGAACGATCGCGGCCCTCGCCGCGGTTCCGGCGATCGCGGGCGTGTGGCTGCTCGTCGGTTCGACGGGCGCGATCGCGGCGCTCGTCGCCTACGTCATCGTCCAGGCCGCGGCGACGTCGATCCAGGCGAGCCAGCAGACGCTCATCCCCGAGCACGTCGGGCGCGACGGTCAGGGCCGGGCGTCCGGGCTCAAGGCCGCCTTTGACGTTGGCGGCGCCTTCGTCGCGTTCCTCCTCCTCGGCGCGGCACTCGCCGGCGGGGAGCTTTTGGGGGCGGCCGCAGTGACGACCGCCGTTCTGGTCGCCGCGCTCGTGCTCATGGTTCTGCTCGTCCCGTCCCGCGCGCGGGCCGACGCCGGCGCGGACGCCGCTGAGTCTCGCCCAGTCGGCGGCGCGCCCGAATCGCCCGGCCTCCTCGCTCCGCTCATCATCTCCAGATTCCTGTTCCTGCTCGGGACGTATGCGGTGGGTCGGTTCCTCCTCCTGCTCGTCGCGGAGCGGCTCGGGATCCCGTCCGATCGCGCGGCCGATGAAGCCGGCGGCCTGCTCGCCTTGCTGACGCTGACGACGGCCGGCGCCGCGATCCCGTTCGGGTGGCTGGCAGACCGGATCTCGCGGCGTGACCTGATGGTTGCCGGGTCACTCATCGCCGCCGCCGGCATCGTCCTGCTCGCGCCAGCGGCCGGAATGCCCGGCCTGATCACGGGCGGCCTGTTGATGGCGATCGGAACCGCGGCCTTCGTCACGGCCAATTGGGCAGCCACGACCGCCGTCGTACCCGCGGGGGACGCCGGCCGCCTGATGGGCGTCGCCAACCTCGGGACGGCACTCGCCGCCGCCGTGGCGGGTCTGGTCGGGCCGGTGATCGACCTGGCCGGTTTCGCACCGGCGCTCCTCGTCGCGGCAGTCGTCTCGGCCGCGGCTGCAGTCCCGCTCATGACCACATCCCCTTCAACCCGTTCCGTGGAGAGCCCGACATGACAACGACGACGCGCCCGCCCCAGCACGAGGATCTCGACGATCGCTCGCAACTCCGACCCGACGCGCCGCTCGACCTGCCGCGCTACCTCGCGTGGCTCGCGAAGCCGGCGATGCCGCTCGTCGAGCGGTGGGGCATGCGGGTCCCCAGACGCGGTCCCCGCGGCTATTCGCCGGACGACATCCTCCTGCCGGAGGGCTACACGGCAGAGCTCGTCGCAACCGGCCTGAGCGCTCCGGTGATGACGACCTTCGGGCCGGACGGCGCCTGCTACGTCGTCGAATGCGGTCAC
This sequence comes from Chloroflexota bacterium, assembly GCA_045804885.1. GTDB lineage: Bacteria > Chloroflexota > Limnocylindria > Limnocylindrales > CSP1-4 > CF-46. Next base: position 2,158 of record JBJMMH010000049.1, read on the forward strand.
AAGGTCGACGATCCGCCACGAATCCAGCGGATCGACGTGACGACCGGCGATGCCGCCGTCGTCCACGAGTTCAGCGGGCCGGCGTGGGTCCAGACGGGCGCGGTGACGGGAGTGGCCGTCGCCGGCGACGACATGTTCGTCACGAACACCGACCGCGTCGTCCGGATCGCCGCGGACGGAACGTCGACCACGATCGTCGACGGGCTGCCCGGCCGAGGCGACCACCAGGTCAACCATCCGCTCATCGGTCCCGACGGCAAGCTGTACTTCGGCGTCGGCAGCGCCACGAACTCAGGGGTGGTCGGGTCCGACAACGCCGCCTACGGTTGGCTCAAGGCCAATCCGACCGTCCACGATGTGCCCGCCCACGACGTCGTCCTCGCCGGCCGGAACTATGACGACCGCGACGTGATCGGCGACTTCCGTCCCATCCGGACGGGTGCCTTCGTCCCGTTCGCGACAGAGACGACCCCCGGGCAGGTGATCGCCGGCAGCGTCAAGGCCTCCGGTGCGATCCTCCGCTGCAACCTCGACGGGAGCGACCTCGAGGTCGTTGCCTGGGGGCTTCGGAATCCGTACGGCCTCGCGTTCGCGACAGACGGCCGGTTGTTCGCGACCGAGCACGGGATGGACGCCCGGAGCGAGCGGCAGATCATCGGCGACTTCGACGACCTTTACCTGATCGAGGAAGGACGCTGGTACGGCTGGCCCGACTTCGCGTCGGGCATCCGGCTCGACGACCCGCGTTGGGGCGACGGCGGCCAGGGGCGGGAGCCGGTCCTTGCCGAGTTCCCCGAGGCCGACCCCCCGAAGCCGGTCGTGTCCTTCGAGCCGCATGCCGCGGCGAACGGGATCGCGGTCTCGCCTGGCGGCGCCTTCGGCTTCGAGGGGCAGGCGTTCGTCGCCCTGTTCGGCGACCTCGCGCCGATCACGACGCCGCGCCTCGGGACACCCGTCGGGTTCAAGGTCGTTCGCGTCGACCTCGACCGCCGCGAGATCGTCGACTTCGCCGTGAACCGCATCCAGGGGCCGGCCTCGAAGCTGCCGCACGACGCCTTCGAACGCCCCAGCCACTGCGCGTTCGGGCCGGACGGAGCGCTGTACGTCACAGACTTCGGCGAGATCGACATCGCCCCGGAGAAGGCCGGGATCCGGGTTCAGGCCGGATCGGGCTCGCTGTGGCGGATCCGCCGTGACGCCTCGCTGCGGGCCGGCGACATCCCGCCTCGACCGGTCGAAGTCCCGTTCTATGTCGCCCAGTACGCTGTCTGGGCCGCCGCACTCGTCGTCGGCGTCGCCGGCGTCGTCGCGATCGGGCGTCGCCTGTTCAGGCGCTAGCCGTCGGCGGAGGGCGCTCGCCGTGGACGTCGTCCACAATCAGCGTGACGAATGCGCCCCCCAGGAGAACCCCCGATGCCCGACGCCGACGTTACGACGGACCAGTCCACCGGGAGGTCGACGCTGTCGACCGCTGCCAGCGGTCCGAGCCTGCTCCGATCGATCGCGCATCGGCTTGCCGGGGAGACTCCGGAGCTCCCCGACGAGGGCCGCCTCGCGCCGTTCGCGGGCGCGACTGGCTGGCTCAACTCCGAGCCGCTGACGCCAGAGGAGCTCCGCGGACGGGTCGTCCTGGTCGACTTCTGGACGTACACCTGCGTCAACTGGCTGCGTACGCTTCCTTATCTCCGGGCATGGGACGCGAAGTACCGCGACGCCGGTCTCACAATCGTCGGGGTCCACACGCCGGAGTTCGGCTTCGAGCGGACGATCGACAACGTCGCCGAGGAGTCGCGCCGCCTCGGCGTCGAGTACCCGATCGCCGTCGATAGCGACTACGGCGTCTGGAAGGCGTTCGCGAACCACTATTGGCCAGCCCTGTACCTGGCCGACGCCGAGGGCCGTATCCGGTACCACCACTTCGGCGAAGGCGAGTACGGGATGTCGGAGATGGCGATTCAACAGCTGCTGACCGACGCCGGTGCGTCGGGCGTGGGTGCTGAGCTGGTCGCGGTCGAGCCGCAGGCGCTCGAGGTTGCCGCCGACTGGCGGACGCTCCGATCGCCGGAGACCTACCTGGGTTATCGCCAGAGCTCCGGATTTGCCCAGGGCGACGTCGCTCGTCTCGACCGGCCCGCCGCGTACGCCGCCCCGGACCGCTTGTCGCTGAACTACTGGGCGCTCGACAGCACCTGGACGGTCGCAGGCCACGCGGCCGTCCTCGACGCTTCCGGTGGGCGCGTGGCTTTCGAGTTCCACGCACGCGACGTCAACCTCGTGATGGGCCCGGTCTCGCGGGACGCGTCGATCCCGTTCCGCGTGCTCCTCGACGGACAAACGGTCGGCGCGGCCGGCGGGACTGACGTGGACGCCGACGGCAACGGGGTCCTCGACCGGCAGACGACCTACCAGCTCGTCCGCCAACCCGGACCCATCGACGACCGTCGGTTCGAGATCGAATTCCTCGCCGGCGGCGTCGAGGTCTATTGCTTCACGTTCGGTTGATGGGCCCGTCGCCCCAGGATCCGCCGGTGTCGAAGCGCGTCATCGTTCTCGGCGGCGGGTTCGCGGGCATCAGCGCCGCGCAGGAGCTGACGAAGATGCTCCGCCGCCAGCATCGCTTGTCGCGGCCTGACGCGCCGGTGCCGGACGGCGTCGAGGTCCTCCTCCTCAACCGTGACAACTACTTCGTGTTCCAGCCGCTGCTCGCCGACATCCTGTCCGGGACGATCGAGACCACCCATGTTGTCGTGCCGCTTCGCCGGATGCTGCCGCACGCGCAGGTCGAGGTCGGCTATGTCGACAGCATCGACGTCGCGAACAGGACCGTCGGACTGCGGCGTCGCCTGAGCGGCGCGGTGACATCGATCCCGTACGACGCGCTGGTGCTTGCCGTCGGGAGCGTCACTGATCTCGGTGCTGTCCCCGGAATGGCCGAGCATGCGGTCGGCATCCGGACGCTCGGTGACGCGTTCTACCTCCGGAACCGCGCGCTCGACATGCTCGAGGAGGCGCGGATCGAGACAGATCCCGCGCGACGAGAGCGGCTGCTCACGTTCGTCGTCATCGGTGGGGGCTCCACCGGCGTCGAGGTAGCCGCGGAGTTGCGCGACCTGGTCGAACTCGCCGCGCAGAGCTTCCGCGACGTCCGGCTCGAACCCCGAATCGTCCTCGTCCACAGCCGCGCGATCGTGTTGTCCGAGCTGGGCGACCGGCTCGGCCGATACGCGACGAAGAAGCTCCGCGCTGCCGGGATCGATCTCCGCCTCGGGCGGCGCGTCCGGCGGGTCGAGATCGATCGGGTCGAGCTCGACGATGACACGACGATCCAGGCCGCGACGGTCGTCAGTACCGTGGGCAACGCCCCGAACCCGATCGTGGCCCAGCTCCCGACCGCCCGCGACGAGCGTGGCTGGCCGACGCCCGACGCGACGTTCGCCTTGCCTGGGCTCGATCGCGTCTGGGCGGTGGGCGATTGCGCCTCCATCCAGGACCCGAACACGGGGCGGCCGATGCCGGCGACGGCGCAGCACGCCGTCCGCGAGGGCCCGCATGCGGCCCGAAACGTTCTCGCTGCGCTCGACGGCCGGCCGCAGACGCCATTCGCCTACGGCCAGCTCGGCATGCTCGTCTCGATCGGCCGTTTCAAGGCAGTGGGCGACGTCCTCGGCATCAAGGTGAGCGGTCTGATCGGCTGGTTCCTGTGGCGCAGCTACTACCTGCTGCGCCTGCCCACGCTGGACCGGCGGATCCGGGTCGCGATCGACTGGACGCTCGACCTGCTCCTGAAGCACGACATCGTCGAGATCGGCGTGCGCCGCACGCGCGCCCGCCCGGGCGAGATCCCGGGTGAGGCGTCTGGTGAGCCGGTCTCGATGGGCGCGCGACCAGAGGCTCCCGACGAGCTCGTGCTGTGACCGCTCGGCCCGCAGTGACAAGGAGCGCACGATGGAGATCCTGCCCAAGCAACCGACGGCGAAAGGTCCACCCGAGCGGTTCACCGGCGACGCCTGGTTCGATCAGATCGTCCGCGGCGAGCCGCCATCCCGCATCCGCGCCAGCGTCGTCCGATTCGCGCCCGGGGCGCGCAACGCCTGGCACGCCCACCCGGTTGGCCAGACGCTCCACGTCCTCGACGGACGCGGGCGGATTCAGGCGCGAGGTGGCGATCTGATCGAGGTCGGTCCAGGGACGACGATCCACACACCGCCCGGCGAGTGGCACTGGCACGGCGCGGCGCCCGATCACTTCATGACGCACCTCACGGTCTACGAGGCGACCGACGACGGCGCCGAAGCTGACTGGGGCGAGCAGGTGACAGACGCGGAGTACCGCGCCCAACCATCGGACACGGCCACTCGATGACGGCGTGGCGCGGGGACGAGCTCATCGCCGTCGGCGACGCCGACGAGCTTCAGATCGCATCGCGACGCCCCGACGGGACGGTCCGACCCTTCGTCACGATCTGGGTCGTCCGCGTAGGCGCCGAAATCTACGTCAGATCGGCGCACGGCCGCGACAACCCGTGGTTTCGCCGGGCGCTCGCGTCCGGCTCCGGCAGGATCGAGGCGGACGGGGTGACGCGCGACGTCACGTTCGAGGAGCCAGACGAAGACGCCGACCTCGATGCGGCGATCGACGCGGCGTTCCACGCGAAGTACGACCACTACGGCGCCGCACTCGTCGATCCCGTCGTCTCCGCCGAATCGGCGCGGGCGACGTTGCGGATCGTCGCCGCCTAGCCCCGTCAGCTGCCCTCGGCGAGGACCTCGCGGAGCTTCGCCCCGAACGCGTCCGGCTCGCCGGTCTGGCCGTACTCGCCGCCGAGGAACCCGCCGTGGCCACTCGGGAAGACGACGGGCTCGACTCCGAGTCGTGAGGCGACGGCCTCGCCGCCGCGGTGCGCCAGCTCGCCGTCGGATTCCGCACCGACCGCGACGATGATCCGCGTGGCCGCGCCCCGAAGTGCCTCGACGTCCGGCTCGTAGTGCGTGCAGGTGATGATGTTCTGGCCGACGAGCGGGTCGTTCCGCGAGCCGTCGTCCTCGGTCGGCAGGCCGAACATCGCGGGGTTGACGGGCAGGCTCGCGAAGTCAGCCGGGACATCGCCTTTGTGGCTGACGAGCATGATGAACTTCGCCATCGCGGGGCCCATCCCGCTCCGCCGATACGTGTCGCGGATGTCCTCGGTCGCCGCGAATGCCGCGTCGCGGTCGTTCACAAGGGCGGCGAGGGGCGGCTCGTGGGCGACGAGTGTCCGGACGTCCTCGGGGTGGCGGGCCACAAGTGCCAGCGCGTTGACGGCGCCGCCGCTGCTGGCGAAGAGATCGACCGGCCCGACACCGACGGCCGAGATCACGGCATGGATGTCGTCGGCGTGCTGCTCCGGCGTCGACTCGGAAGTGTCGTCGTCCTTTCTGCTGCGCTCGACGCCGCGGGGGTCGTAGGTGATCACGGTTCGCTCCGGAAACTGACTCGCCAGCGTGGCGAATCCGCCGGCGCCCATCGGCGAGCCGATCAGCATCAGCGGCCGGCCTCCGATATCGCCGGCGCGCACGTCGTAGGCGATCGTCGCGCCGGGAACATCGATCGTCCGGGACATCGCTGCAGTGATCGTTCGGTTAGTCATCGCGGGTTCCTCCAGCCGGTCTCCGGTCTCCATATTCGAGACCGATCGCGCGGCCGTGACTCATCGGTCGCGAACCGGGAAACGCCCTCAGTCTGCTGTCCGGCGCCGCTCCAGGCCGTCGAGGATCAGGTCGAGGCTGAACGCGAACTCGAAATCGTCGTCGCAGCCACCCAGGGCGCCACTGTGGGCTGCGTCCAGCGCGAGCTCCCCGAGATTCGGATAGCTGATTGCCAGCACGCGGGCTACGCCGGCGGCTGTCTCCGGGTCCGGCCGGGGGTCGGCCGCGTCGTTGAACGGGTCCTGGGTGAAGCCGAGGATCCGGCTCCCCAGAACATGCAGCGCATGATGCGCCATGTCGAGCGAGAATCCCCCGCCGCGCAGGATCGCCATGACCCGTTCGATGTGTCCCAGGGTAGCCGGCCCAATCGTCGGTCGGTCCACGATCAGGCTCGGCGCCCACGCGTGGCGGAGCATGACCGCGCGGGCCGCCAACGATAGCTTGCGCATCGCGGATCGCCAGTCGGCGTCGAACTTCGGCGGCACGATCTCGCCGACCACGAGATCGATGACCCCGTCGACCAGCTCCTCCTTGTTCCGAACGTGACGGTAGAGCGCCATGGCTTCGACACCCAGCTCCTGGCCGAGACGTCGCATGCTCACGGCCTCGATGCCGCCCTCGTCGGCGAGCGCGACGGCGGCCCGGAGCACGCGCTCGCGTGTGAGCGGGGAACGGGGCGCGATGTCGGAGACGGCTGCGGTCACGGGAACCTCGAAGAATTCAGGGTTGACGAGTTTACGGCGTAGCGGTATGTTTACGATGTAGGATACGCCGTAAACAACTGGAGGCCTGCTTGACGATGTCGACCAATGCCCGCACGCAGTTGCCGCTCGTGGTTCCCCGCTGGCTGGTTCGGACGATCTGGACGGCGCATCGGGCGCTCTATTCGCTCACCGGCGGCCGCGTCGGGCTGCGGACGGTCACGCCGGGTCGCTGGGGCATGCTCCGGCTGACAACCGTTGGTCGACGGACCGGCCGGCGCCGCGTGGCGATCCTGGGCTACCTCGAGGATGGCCCGAATCTCGTGACCCCTGCGATGAACGGCTGGGCCGATCCGGAACCCGCGTGGTGGCTCAACCTCCGGGCGAACCCGGATGCGACGGTCGAACTGCCGGGCGGGGTCCGGCGAGCCGTGACCGGGCGCGCCGCGACCGGCGCCGAACGGCAGCGCCTGTGGGGACTGTTCGTCGAGCTCGGAACGTCCGCCTACACGGAGGCCAACGAGGCGATTCGATCCCGCGAGACCGCGATCGTCGTCCTCGAGCCCTTGGGCCCGGCCCTCTAGCCCTCCTTGTTGGCCTTCAGGTCGTACCTGAAGTGGATCCCGGCGTCGAGCGAGCCGTCGCTCTTCTGGGGTCTGTACTCGACGTCTGCCTTGGCGAACGCAAGGGCAACGCTCTCGAAGGTCGCCGGACCCTCGTCACTGCCGCCATTCGAGACGGCAGCGACGATGACGTCCGTCATCTTGATGACGAGGTACTCGTGTTGGGCGATGCCGTCGCGGCGCTGGGTCAGCATGGCGTCCGCCAGGTGCTGGCCTGTCGCGCACGCCTTCATCAGCAGCGGCGATGCCTTGTCGATCTGGTGGCTGAACGTCAGGTCCTGGAAGGCGGCTTTGCCTTGGCCGGCGCCACCTCCGTGACCGGTCGACCCTGACTGCGAGACGCTCCAGCCCCAGGAGAGGACGCCGATCTCGTCCTTGTGCTTCTGGTCGACAGATTCACCCTTGATTCCGGCGATCCTGATGAAGATCGAAGCGGCCATCACGCCGTCCCCCCTTGCTGCGACGCAGATGCCGACACGGTCACCTCGGGACGAGCCCATGTCAACCGCAATCCGCGTCGCCCCGCGCGGCGTACCACGTTCACCGCGGATTCGTGCCACAGCCCGGGAAGGGAGGACGCCCATGCGCACGCGCCTGGCCTGGTTCGCCATGCTCGCCCTCGTCGTCGGCCTCGTGTCGGCGGGGAGTGTTGCCGCGGCCGGCGACACGGTCGTGTTGACCGCGCGACTCGTCGGCGCGCAGGAGGTACCGCCAGCCGATCCCGTCGGCGTCGCGAAGGCGACGATCCACGTCAACGTGACTGCCGGTGAGGTCTGCTTCGAGATCAAGAACATCAAGGACACCGAGACGCCCAACCGCGGCCACATCCACCATGCCCCGACCGGCCAGAACGGCCCGATCGTCGTGCCGTTCTTCGAGCTTCGACCCGGTGACGCGACCGTCAACGATCCACGCCACGACGAGATCGAGAGCGGCTCGATCGAGGATTGCGTCCCCGGGGATCCCGCGATCCTCGCCGACATCGTGGCCCATCCCGACCAGTACTACGTGAACGTCCACAACACCCGCTTCCCGGGCGGCGCGCTGCGTTGCGTGCTCGAGGCCCGCGGCTAGCCAGACACTACCCGTGCACGATGAGAGCCGGCGGACGATCCGCCGGCTCTCCGGTTTTCGCCGCGCCGTCGCGACGTTCGTCCAGCCACCGGTTCCCTTTGCGCCACTGACCATCGGGCGCATTCGACCTACAGTTGACCCGTGAGCTCAATGGTCTCTGCCCGCCGCCTCGCCGCGCCCGTCGGCCTATCGATGGTCTCGCCGGCGATCGTCTTCGCCGCGCTCTTCGCCGCGGTCGCCGCCTGGTACCCGTATCAATCGGTCCTGTTGGCATCGCGCGGCCTCGAGTTCGGGGCGATCGGGCTCCTCCTCGCGTTGAACGCGGTGGTCGCGCTCGTCGCGGCCCCGGCCTGGGGAGCCGTGGCGGATCGGCTCGGCGGCATCAACCGGCTCTTGCTCCTCGCGAGCATCGTCGCCGCCGCCGGGGCGGCTTGGCTGGCCCTCGCCGACGGTGTGCCGGCGATCGCGGGTGCGCTGGCGTTGATGGCGGTCGGCACGGGCGGTCTCATCCCGCTGACCGACACCCGGACCGTCGAGCTGGCCGGCGCGAGTCGCGAGCGGTACGCCGGCGCGCGCGCCTTCGGATCCGCCTCGTTCATCGTCGGCGCCGTCGTCACGGGCGCGCTCATCTCCGGTCGGTCGCCCGACGCGCTCTTCGCGCTCTACGTGCCCCTGCTGCTGGTGACCGGGCTCGCCGCGTGGCGCCTTCTTCGGCGATCACCCGGAGAGCCGGCGCGTGTCAATCGCCGCTCGCGGACGGGGCCGTTCGCGTCCGGCGGCTTCCTCCCGCTGCTGCACCGGCCCGGTCTCCTCGCGCTCCTCGTCGGGACGACGGTCGTCTGGACGGCCGTCGCGGCGGTGACGACGTTCATCGGGATCCGCATTGCCGACCTCGGCGGCGATCTCGCGATCGTCGGGCTCATCTCGTCGGGCTCTGCCGTGGTGGAGGTCCCGATCATGCTCGCGTTTCCGGCCCTCGCCCGGCGCTTCGGCGCGGAGCGGCTGATCGTCCTGGGGGCGGCAGCCTTCGGGCTGCGAGCGGTGCTGTGGGGCCTCGCACCCACCCCGATCGTCGCGTTGCTCGTGTCCCCGCTTGGCGGCATCGGGTTCGCGTTCTTCTACGTCGGCATGGTCACCTTCGTGAGCCGGGCAGTCCCGGCCGAGGTGCAGGCCACCGCGCAGGGCGTCTACACCGGGATGACGTTCAGCCTCGGATCCGTCGTCGGCACGGCGCTCGCCGGCGCGCTCGCCCCGGTGCTCGGGCTGCCGGGACTCTTCCTCACGGCGGCCGTGGCGACATTCTTCGGGACGCTAGTCGTCGCTCGCGGTGTTGCCGTCGCGCGCCCGTACACGCCCGAACCGGCGTCGCCGGCGGGCCGCTCGCAGCTTCTCGCCGCCAAGGCTCCCTAGCGACTACCTCGACGCGGGGGGCCACTCCCCCGGTTCAGCGCCCGACGATTACGACCTCGAGGTTACGCGGGCCGTGGACGCCCTCAACACGCTCGAGCTCGATGTCGCTCGTCGCCGATGGGCCACTGATCCACGTGAGCGGACGGCGCGGGTCGAGCCGCTCGAGCGCCTCGGGCACGTCCCCGACGATCCGGCTGGCCGGGATGACGCAGAGGTGATAGTCGGGCAGCAGCGAGAGCGCTCGACGGCCTTGACCCGGTCCCGCGTCGAGGACGATCGAGCCGGTCACCGCGATCGCGATCGCGCACCCCGTGATGACGCCGTCTGCTGCGTCGAGATCGACGTTCGACAGCGGACGATCGTCGGTGAGCCGCGCGATGTCGCGCGAAGCAGCGGCGAGCCAATCCCCGGGGAGGCCGGTCGGGACGATGAGCCGCCGTATCCCGCCGCGCTCCAGGGCCGCGGCGACGGCGCGCGCGAGGTCGGCCGGCGGGACCCGATGGACGGTCGCCCGGTAATCGGCCACGCGCTCGGCGAACAATCCGACGACGTCCTCGTCCGACGTCGAGCGGGCGTAGTCGCGAGGGACCGCAACGGACGCCGGCGCGTCCGGATACGCGTCGCGGATCCGCCGCAGGATCTCCGTCCGCGCGTCGGTCATTCGTCGCCCCCCAGTCGGCCCTGCTTCCGCCACCACCGCCGGAAGGACTGCCGCGCCGGTGCCGGCAGGTCGCGCCAGCGAAGCCACCGGCCGAGCATCCCGGGCAGCGGCAGCTTCCCGATGCGTCCGCGTCGCCCGACGGCCAGCCCTCCCGCCGCGGCCGTCCGCTCCGCGACGGCGAGCCGGCGGGGCCCGCCGAACGCGAACCCGAGCGACGCCATCACGGCCCGCTCCTCGTTGGGCTGGCCGCCGTGGGCCACGACCTTGCCGCGGAGGTGGACGAGGACCTCGGGGATGTCGATCCGAACCGGGCAGACGTCGTAGCACGCGCCGCACAGCGACGACGCGAACGGGAGCGATGCGGTCTGCTCGTCGACCGGATGCTTCGCGATGCCCCGGAGCTGGGGCGTGATGATCGCCCCGATCGGTCCCGGGTACGGCGATCCGTAGGCCCTGCCGCCGGTCCGCTCGTACACCGGGCAGACGTTCAGGCAGGCGGAGCAGCGGATGCACCGCAGGGCCTGGCGCCCGACGCGATCTGAGAGGGTGTCGGTCCGGCCGTTGTCCAGCAGCACCAGGTGGAACGCCTGTGGTCCGTCGCCAGGCGTGACACCGGTCCACATCGAGGTGTACGGGTTCATCCGCTCCGCCGTCGAGGACCGGGGCAGCAGCTGGAGGAAGACCTCGAGGTCCTGCCAGCGTGGCAGGAGCTTCTCGATGCCCATCACCGTGATGAGCGTGTCGGGCAGCGTCAGGCACATCCGGCCATTGCCCTCGGATTCGACGACCATGACCGTGCCTGTCTCGGCGATTGCGAAGTTGGCCCCGCTGATCGCGACCGTCGCCCGCAGGAACTTCTCTCGAAGGTGGAGCCGGGCCGCCTCCGCCAGCGCCCGAGGGTCGTCGGTCAGGTCGTCGGGAGCCGGCCGGCCGGCCTTCACCATCTCCCGGGCGAAGATGTCCCGGATCTCGGTCCGGTTGCGGTGGATCGCCGGCACGAGGATGTGCGACGGCAGGTCACGGCCGAGCTGGACGATCAGCTCGGCGAGGTCCGTCTCCCAGGCCGCTATCCCCTCGCGCGCGAGGGCCTCGTTGAGCTCGATCTCCTGGGTGACCATCGACTTGACCTTGACGACCTCGGTCGCGCCGGCCTCGCGGACGAGGCTCGCGACGATCGCGTTCGCCTCGGCGGCATCGCGCGCCCAGTGGACCCGGCCGCCGGCCGCCTCGACGTTGCGCTCGAGCTCCTCGAGCAGCCCGGGCAGCCGGGCGAGGACGTCGTCCTTGATCGCCGCCCCGGCGACTCGCAGCGCCTCCCAGTCGGCGACCTCGCCCACCGCGCGGGCCCGCTTCTCGCGGATCGTCGTGGTCGCGCGGCCGAGATTGGTCCGGAGCTGCTCGTCGGCGAGGGCGGCCTTCGCCGCCTTCGGGAACGGCGGTGTGCCGGCGAACGTCGGCGTCGGCTCGCGGAGCTCCGGCGGGACGGCGCCGGTCACACGCCCGCCGCCGTTGGCTCGGCCGTCGCGAGGATCTCGGCGAGGTGCATCACCCGGATGGTCGAGCCGCGCCTCGAGAGCAACCCGCCGAGATGCATCAGGCACGACGTGTCGGCCGAGGCCAGGACCTCGGCGCCGCTGGCAACGACGGCGTCGATCTTGTCATCGCCCATCGCGACTGACGTCTCGGCGTTCTTGACGGCGAACGTGCCGCCGAAGCCGCAGCACTGATCGGCGCCGGCCAGATCGACGAGGCGAAGCCCCTCGACGGACCCGAGGAGTCGCTGCGGCCGGTCGCCCACCCGCAGGAGCCGCAGTGAGTGACACGTCGGGTGGAACGCCACGGCATGTGGGAACCGGGCGCCGACGTCGGAGACGCCCAGGTCGTCGACGAGGAACTCGCTCAGCTCTCGGACGCGCGGGGCGACGCCCGCGACTGCCGTCTCCAGATCGGCGGATCCCGACTCCTCGGCGACGACCGGGTGGTGATGGCGGATCATCGCGGCGCACGACGCCGAGGGCGTGACCACAGCGTCGTACCCGACGAAGGTCTCCGCGAACCGCTCGACCATCGGCACGCATGCGGCCCGGTAGCCGGTGTTGAAGTGCATCTGGCCGCAGCACGTCTGGGCCTCCGGGAAGTCGACCTCGTGGCCGAGCCGGCGAAGCAGCCGGACGGTCGCCTTGCCGACGTCCGGGAATAGCAGGTCGTTGAAGCAGGTGATGAACAGCGCAACGCGCATCGGCCGGCGCCTGCGGTCAGCCGACGAGCGCGCCGCGCCGGCGCGATCGCGCGGTCGCAGGCTCGTAGCGGCGCAGGTCGTGCGTCGCTCGGACGAGCGCCCGGAGCGCCTCGAGGTCGCCCTCGACGAGGCCGCCCGCGCGGGCCTGGACGAGGACGTTGCCGACGGCGGTCGCTTCGACCGGTCCCGCGATCACAGGACGGCCGCACGCGTCGGCGGTGAGCTGGCAGAGGAGCTCGTTCAGCGCGCCCCCGCCGACGAGATGGATCGTCGTGACCTCGACGCCCGACAGCCGCGACGCGTCGTCGACGGCCCTGGCATAGGCGGCGGCGAGACTGTCGAGGATGCACCGGACGGTCGCCGCCCGCGACGACGGCGGCGCCGCGCCAGCGCGGAGGCAGGCGTCCTCGATGCGGCTGGGCATGTCGCCGGGTGGCAGGAAGACGGGCTCGTTCGGATCGACGACAGGACCGCCCGGTGGCAGCGCGGCAGCGACCGCGAGCAGCCGGCCCAGCTCTTCCGGCTCACCGCCCCGCTCCCAGGTTCGCATCGCTTCCTGGAGCAGCCAGAGACCCATCACGTTGCGCAGGTACCGGACCCGCCCATCGACGCCCGCCTCGTTCGTGAAGTTCGCCGCGCGGCTCTCCTCGGTGAGGACCGGTCGATCGACCTCGACACCGACGAGCGACCACGTGCCGCACGCGATGTAGGCGAACCGCGGGCCGCCGGCCGGCACACCGACGACGGCGGAGGCGGTGTCGTGCGAGCCGACGTGGACCACCGTCGTGCCCTCGGCCAATCCGGTCTCCTCGGCGACGGGTCCGCGGATCGGTCCAAGCTGCGCGCCGGGCCGCCGCAGCGACGGGAACAGCGCCTGCTCGAAGCCGAGCGTCTCGATCAGGTCCCACGCCCATTCGCGGGTCGCGGGGTCGAGCAGGCCCGTCGTCGATGCGTTCGTCTCTTCGGCGGCGACCTCGCCGGTCAGCCAGTGGCCGATGAGGTCCGGCATCAGGAGCATTGTCCGGGCCCGGGCGAAGGCGTCGCCGTCCTGGAGCGCGGCCAGCTGGTAGAGGGTGTTGAACGGCAGGAACTGGATCCCGGCCCGCCGGTAGAGGCTCGCCTGACGGGCTCGCTCGTGGACGGCCTCGACGCCCGCCTCGTGGCGCGGGTCACGGTAGTGGAACGGGTTGCCGACGAGCGCGCCATCGCGGTCGAGCAGACCGAAGTCGACGCCCCAGGAGTCGACGCCGATGCTCGCCGGCGGGTCAGCGGGATCCCGACGCGCGGCGACCCTCAGTCCGTCGAGGATCTCCCGGTAGAGGCGGAGGACGTCCCAGTGGAGTCCGTCGGGGAGCGCGACCGGCTCGTTCGGGAAGCGGTGGACCTCTTCGAGCCGTAGCTCGCCCGGCCCGACCCGACCGACGACGACCCGGCCGCTGGACGCCCCGAGATCGACGGCGACGACAGCGGAGGTCACGGCACGAACGTCCGACACCGCGGCGGGTCCGGGGCGCAGACGAGACGGAGGGTCGTCGGCACGGTCCGTTGAGCATAGCCGAGCGGTCGATCGCAGCCGCCATCCGCCTCGGCGCGCGGCAGGAGCGGCATGACTCGATCGCGTGCATCGTTGCCTCCGGGGATGGCGAGGCCCCGGGATCGCTCCCGGGGCCTCGCTGACGGCGGAGGAGACGCCGTCTAGAAGTTGAACTGGTCGACGTTCTTCTCGTCGAAGCGGAACGCCGGACCGAGGGTCACGACGCTGTCCTTGCCGATCGTGTACGGCTGGCCGTTATTGAGGTTCGGGACGGTGAACGTCTCACCTTCCTTGCCGGAGATCTCGCCCTTGACGAGCTTGTCGGCGACCACGTACGAGAGGTAGCCGAGGTCCGGCACGCTCCACAGGCCGAAGACCGGTGTCGTGCCGTCGTGGACGTACGGCTTCATGTCGTTCGGGAAGCCCAGGCCGGTCACCTTGACCGAGTCCGACTTCTTGGCCTGCGACACGACCTGCGCCGCGGCGAGGACGCCGACGGTGGTCGGAGCGACGATCGCCTTCAGGTTCGGGTACTTGGACAGGAGGGCCTGAGCCTGCTGGGTGCTCTTGGTCGCGTCGTCGTCGCCGTAGACGGTGTCGACGAGCTTGAGGCCCTTGTACTTGGCGTCGGACGAGAGGGTCTGCTTCATGCCATCGATCCATGTGTTCTGGTTCGTCGCCGTCGCCGCCGCCGAGAGGATGGCGAAGTCGCCGGTGCAGCTCGGGACGATCTCGCACGTCCAGTCGACGAGGCTCGTGCCGACGCCGCTGAAGTCGGCCTGGTTGACGAAGACGTTGTACGCGCCGACCGCGGGGCTGGAGTCGAACCCGACGACCTTGATGCCGGCCGCCATCGCATCCTTGAGCGCGGGAGCGACCTCGTCCTTGCCGTCGGCGGAGATGATGATCGCGTCGACGCCCTGAGTCGTGAGGTCGGTGATGAACGGGATCTGGAGGTCGGGCTTCGCCTCGTTCGGCCCGACCTGGCTGACTGTGCCGCCCAGCTCGCCGGCCGCCTTGTCGATGCCGGTCTTCGCGGCGGCGAAGTACTGGTTGACGATGTCCTTCGGCAGATAGCCGACCGTGATGCCGCCAGCGGCGGATCCGCTTGCACCACCGGAAGCCGGGGCGGAGGCCGCGGTCGACGGGGCCGCCTGGGATGGTGCGGCGGCCGACGGGGACGGCGTCGCGCCCCCACCGGAACACGCCGCGAAGGCGATAGCGGTCGCGCCCGCGAGGGCCCCGAGCCGCCCGAACGATAGCTGCTTCAACACTTCCTCCTCCAAAACTGCTAGCCGACTGCTTGCTCGCCAGGTGCGACCACGCCGGTCGGCGGCGGCCGACCTCGGCTGGCGCGGTCGATGGCCGATTTGGCCTGACGAGCGAAGGTGGGGATGATCACCGAGAGGAGCAGCAGCAGCCCGAGGGCGATGCTCTGGACCTCCACGGTGACGTGGGCGAGACGCAGGGCGTTCTGCATCACGGCGACGACGAGGACGGCGAGCACGACGCCCGGGATCGTCCCCCGCCCGCCGAAGATGTTCACCCCGCCGAGCAGGACGACCGTCACGACGGTCAGCGTCATACCCTGGCCGGCGTCCGCCCGAGCGGACGAGAGGCGGGACGTGAGAATCACACCGGCGAGCGCCGCGACGACGCCCGTCAGCATGAACAGGCTGACCCGGAGACGCGTCACGCGGACGCCCGAGAACCGCGCCGTGCCGGCGTTCTTCCCTACGGCGAACACCTGGCGTCCGAGCCATGTCCGATGCAGGACGACGCCGAGGATCGCGGCCAGCGCGAGGAAGATCACGAACGGCCAAGGGATCAGCGTCCCCGGCACGTAGCCGAAGCCGAGCGTCGTGAAGTCGGCCGGGAAGTTGCTGATGCCCTGGGGGCCGAGGACGATGAGAGCGAGTCCCCGGAACAGCGCCAGGGTGCCCAGCGTGACGACGAGCGAGGGCAGCCCGCCGCGTGCCACGAGCAGGCCGTTCATGAGGCCGCCAACGGCGCCGAGGGCCAGGACGATCCCGACGCCGATCCAGATCGGGACGCCGGCCGCCCACAGGAACCCGAGGACCGCGCACGCCAGGCCCGCCATCGACTCGACCGAGAGGTCGATCTCGCCGGCGATGATCACGAGGGTCATCGCCATGGCCATGATCGCGACCTCCATCAGGGCGGCGAGGAGGTTCGCGAAATTGCGCGGCGAGAGGAATACCGGCGACAGTCGGGTCCCGACGATGATGAGGCCGATCAGGACGACGACAAGAAGGGTCTCCCAGCGGATCAGCGCGCGACCGAGACTCCGAGCGTCGGCGGCGGTGGCCCTCGACGCCGTCATCGGGTGCGGCTCGCAGCAGCGATGCGCTGGATCCGCCGCGAGATCAGGAGGTCGGCGCTGACCGCCACGAGGATGACGACGCCGTAGATCGCCTGCAGCCAGAACTGCGACAGCCCGACCAGGATGAGCGCGTTCGCGACGAACCCGAGGAAGTACGCGCCGATCGCCGCCCCGACGACCGTGCCGCTGCCGCCGAAGATGTTCACGCCGCCGACGACGACCGCCGCGACGACCGCGAGGACGTAGCCGGTCGCGGCCGTCCCGTTGATCGTGCCGAACTCCATCACCCACATCACGGCCGCGATCCCCGCGAGCAGGCCGCACAGCGTGAACGCGGCAAAGACGACGCCCCTCGCCGGAATCCCGAGGACGGCCGCCGCCTCGGGGTTGCTGCCGACGGCATAGAGCTGCCGCCCGAACCGCGTCCAGCGCAGAACGACCGTCGCGATCGCGACGATGATGAGGGCGACGACGACGAAGACCGGGATCCCGAGGACCGTGTCTCGCGCTGGGTCCGTGAAGCCTGGCGCCAGCCCTGCGAGCGGCACCTGGTGCGGGCCCGCGATCAGGTAGTCGATGCCGCGGAAGATGCTGAGGGTACCCAGCGTCGCCACGATGGCCGGAACCTTGAAGATCGTGACGAGCACGCCGTTGACCATGCCGAGCACGACGCCGATTCCGATCCCGAGGGCGATCGCGCCCGGACCGTTCAGGACGTGGCTCTCGAGCGTGATCGCGACGCAGTACGCGACGAGCCCCATCGTCGCCTCGACGGACAGGTCGATGTTGCGCGTGATGACGACGAGGGCCTGACCGACGGCCGCGACCGCGGTGATCGAGGCGAGGACCGCGACCTGGCTGAGGTTGGCCGCGGTGAGGAACTGCGGGGCGACGGCCGTGACGCCCGCTCCCAGGATGAGCATGACGATCAGGAGGCTCAGCTCGCGTTGGCGGGCGATCGCTCCGACGACCGACCCGCGGGCCAGCGTGTCGGCCGGCGCGACGGCCGCGGCTGTTTCAGCCATTCGGCGCCCCCGCGGAGGCGAGCGGCGCCGTTGTTCCGTCGTCCGCGCCGGACTCCGCCTGGGCGTTGCCCGTCGCGGCGTACATGACCCGCTCCTCGGTCGCTCGACTCCGGGGGATCTCGGCGGTCAGGCGACCCTCGTGGAGGACGAGGATGCGATCCGACATCGCGAGGACCTCCGGGAGGTCGCTCGAGATGAGGATGATCGCGAGGCCCGACGCGGCCAGGTCGGCGATGAGCCGGTGGACCTCGACCTTCGCCCCGATGTCGATGCCGCGCGTCGGCTCGTCGAGGATCAGCACGCTCGGCTTCGATGCGAGCCACTTCGCGAGCACGACCTTCTGCTGATTGCCACCGGACAGGGACCCGACCAGCTGGTCGACGCCGGTCATCCGTACGCGGAACTGCTCGGTGTACTCGGCGGCCACAGCCCGTTCGGCTGAGCGGCGAACCAGCAAGCGCGGGAACAGCCGCGGCAGGATCGGCAGCGTCACGTTCTCGGCGATCGAGAAGTCGAGGACGAGACCCTCCTGGTGGCGGTCCTCGGGCAGGTACGCGACGCCGGCATCCATCGCCTGAGAGGGGCTCGCGAAGTCGACGGCCTTGCCCGCGATCCGGACGTGCCCCGCGTCTCGCCGATCGATCCCGAACAGGACCCGGGCGACCTCGCTGCGGCCAGCGCCGACGAGCCCGGCCATCCCGACGATCTCGCCAGCCCGGACGGAGAAGGTGACGTCCTCGAAGTCGCCCGCGCGCGACAAGCCCTCGACCTCGAGCAGAACGTCGCCGACGGCGGCGTCGACCTTCGGGAACAATGAAACGTGCCGGCCGACCATGTGCCGGATCAGGTCCGCCGTCGTGAGCTCCGTCGTGGCTGTCGTGACGACGTGACGGCCGTCCCGCAGGACCGTCGCCCGGTCGCAGAGGTCGAACACCTCGCCCAGCCGATGGCTCACGAACAGGACGGCCACGCCGCGATCGCGGAGCGACCGGACGATCGTGAACAGGCGCTCGACCTCATGGGCAGAGAGCGATGCCGTCGGCTCGTCGAGGATCAGGACCCTCGCCTCGACGGAGAGGGCCTTCGCGATCTCGATCAGCTGCTGGTCGGCCATCGATAGTCCGCGAACGGGCGCGTCGACGTTGAAGCGGACGTCGAGCGTGTCGAACAGCACCCGGGCCTCGCGGCGCGTCGCGCCCCAGTCGACCATGCCGATCGGAGCCGTGGGGGCGTGGGCCAAGTACACGTTCTCGGCGACGGACAGGTCCGGGAACAACCGCGGCTCCTGGTGGACGACTGCGATGCCGAGCTCGCGGGCGTGGGCCGGGCCGTGGATGACGGTCGGCTCAGCTGCCAGCTCGATTGTGCCTGTGTCTGGTGTGTGAATCCCGGCGAGGATCTTCACGAGCGTGCTCTTGCCGGCGCCGTTCTCCCCGACCAGGGCGTGGACTTCGCCGGCGCGCAACTCCAGCGTCACGTCCGAGAGCGCCTGCGTCGCGCCGAAGGACTTCGAGATGCCACGGAGTGCGACCGCTGGGGCCGCCGTTTCCCCCGGTGCGCCAGGCGCCGGCGATGGCCCCGCGGACATCACCATGGAGCTGAGCCCGCGGCTCGGACGCGACCGTTCCGGGCAGCGGCGGCGTCACCGGTCGGCTCGACGAGGTGGACGTCGACGCCGAGCCCGCGGAGCTCGTCGACCATGCCACCCGGGGCCGCGGCGTCGGCGACGACCGCGTCGACGTCGGCGGTCCGGCAGAACGTGGCGAACGCGGCCCGCTCCCACTTCGTGTGATCGACGAGGCCGATGACCTCGCTCGCGTTAGCGGTCATGAGCCGCTTGATCTGGGCCTCTTCCTCCGTCGCGTCGCTAAGTCCCGCGTCGATCGCGAAACCTGCCGCGCCCATGAACGCCTTCTGGATGTTGACCTTCTCGAAAAGCCCCTCGCCCAGCGGCCCGACGAGGCTCAGCGCCTCCCAGCGAAGGAATCCGGCAGGCATCGCGACGATGATTCCGGGATGGCCGGCGAGCTCCGACGCGATCCGGAGGCCGTTCGTGATCACGGTCAGGTGGATCCAGCCGCCGCGCGCCTTCAGGTGCCGGGCCAGCGCGAGCGCCGTCGTGCTCGCGTCGAGCGCGATGCTCTCGCCGTCA
>JBJMMH010000050.1:0-2903 GCA_045804885.1 Chloroflexota bacterium
ACATCCGCGCCGAACTGTCACTCCCCGGGGACCTGTATTGGATCCTGCATCGCGAGCGCACCCAGGAGGTCGGCCGAACGCTGCGGCGCTCGGGCCGGTGCGACGCGCTGATCGTTCCGAGCGCCGGCGCCATCGACGGACCGGAACGCTACAACGTGGTGGTCTTCGCGGACGACCGGGACCGGATCCCCGACCTTGTCGCCGACCTGCGTCCCGTCGGTGAAGTCCGGCTCAGCGTCGTTCGCGCCTGACGTCCGCCGACTCGCCAGAGCGCGAGCGCCGCATCGGCGAGAGGAACACGATCGGGGCGGTCGAGCGGGCGCCGGCGTCGGGCAGCCGGCCCAGGGGCATACCGATGTGTGGTTGCCCTGAGCGCGGAGCTGCCGTCACGCCGTCGTTCCGCCGCTCTGCTCGACCGCGGCGCTGCCGGATCGAGCTCGGGATAAGCATCGCTCGCCGCCGGATGCAGGAGCGAGCAGCCGGCCGGTGGTATCCGTCACGGTCGTATGTCAGGCGACACGGCGCATCGGCCGACGCCGTTTCTGCGACCGCGCCGATGCGTTCTGCCGCCGTCGGATGCCATCCTCGATCATCGACGCCGCCTTCCGCCGACCGAACGTTCCGGTCGGGCGATAGGTCTTGCCGGTCGCCTCGTTGTACGAGACGAAGAAGTGCGTGATCTCGTCGACGAGGGCCTGCGGAAGCTCACTCAGGCGGCGGATCTTCGCGTACTCGGTCGATTTGGTCGCGACCGCGACGAGGCGGGGATTCGAGGACGTCCGGCCCGACCGCCCGGTCTGCTGACCGTCGATCACGCCGACGAGTCGCGCGCGAACGACGCATCCGGGGAACGTCGGTGTTTCCAGCAGCACCAAGACGTCGAGCGGGTCGCCGTCGTCGGCCAGCGTCGAAGGAACGAACCCGAAGTCGAACGGGAAGACGGCGCCGGCCGGCAGTTGCTTGCCGAGTCGGAAGGTGCCGCTGTCCGGCTCGAAGCTGAACTTGTTCCGGCTACCGCGCGGCGTCTCGATCACGGCGTTGAGCCGCCCCGCACTGTGGAACGCCGGCAGTCGATGGAGCATGCGTCCACGTTGGCGGACCTGACGCTGCCTGCACGACCGATCCCGCCGTGCTCGGCTCTCAACCGTCTGTCAGCGCATCGGGATCGTGAGCTCCCACGCGTCGGCGTCCTGGATACGACGCTCGCTGACGTGGCGTCCGTCGTGCGCCCTGACGACGATCGCGCGGGGCGGTGGCCGGAAGCGACCGGCGCGCTCCGCCGAGACCAGCGTGCTGCCATCACCGGTCGGCGTCGCGGAAAACGTGGTCTCCGCGGTCTCGCCGTCGAGGTAGCCCATGGACACGCCATCGTCCTCGTAGAGCCGCCCGCTGGCGGTGCCGTCCGGGTCGAGATAGACATCGAGTGTCAACGGGTCGACCGGGCGCTCGTCGCTCCACTGCATCAGCGGTCCCGACGGGATGATGGCCCCAGCTCGTGCGTACACCGGCACGTCCTCGTCGAGCGACGCTGACGCGTCGAGCTCCGCTCCGCCGCTCGAGGCCTCGCCCGTGCGGATGTCGTACCAGCTGCCGCTGGGCAGGTAGACCTTCCGCTCGACGGCACCCTGCATCAGGATCGGGGCGATCAGAAGGTCGCGCCCGACGAACGCCTCATCCTCGACGCCGACGGCCCGCGCGTCGCCTGGTGCGTGGAAGAGGAGCGGTCTGAGGACCGGATACCCGGTCCGGCACGCTTCCTCGACCACGGTGTACAGGTACGGCAGGAGCCGGTAGCGCAACTCGATCGCCCGCCGGCAGCGAGATGTCGTCGGCTCACCGAACGCCCACGGTTCCTGAGGCCCCGTCCCGACGGCCGAGTTGTTCCGGGCGAACGGGTAGAAGGCGCCGAGCTGCATCCAGCGGACCAGGAGCTCCGGCGAGCAGTCCTCGAAGAAGCCACCGATGTCGGCGCCGGCGATCGGAACACCCGAGAGCCCGAGATTCAACAGCTGTGGCAACGACATCGCGAGATGCTCCCAGCGGCTCCAGTCATCGCCGGTCCACACGATCGCGTAGCGCTGGACGCCGGCGAACCCCGACCGCGTGATGAGGAACGGCCGTTCGTCGGGACGCGCGGCGAGGAGGCCGGCGCGGGTGGCGGCGTCCTCGAGCAACCCGTACACGTTTCGCGCTTCGGCGTGGGTGGTCCGCTCATCGGCGGGACCGAAGGGCGCGTCGCGCGGCGGCTCGACGTTCCGTGTCCCAGGGTCATCCATCGGTCGGTCGTGCATCGCCGGTTCGTTCATGTCGTTCGCGAAGCCCGCCATCCCGAGGTCGAGCTGCCGCCGATACAGGGAGCCCCACCAGTCCCGGATCTCGGGCCGGAGGTGGTCGGGATAGACGCTGAGGCCACCCCAGAGGTGGCCGACCACCTCGGGCGCGTCTGGAGCATCGGACGTTCGAACGTAGGCCGCGAGACGTCGCCCTTCCTGGTACACGCTGTCGCCGGCTCCATCGTCGATCGCGACTGGCGCGTCGACGACGACGGTCGTCCGGAGGCCGGCCGTCGCAAGCGATCGCGCGAGTCCCGCCGGGTCTGGGAATCGCTGGTGATCCCAGGTGAACGCCCGATAGCCGTCCATGTGGTGGATGTCGAGGTGGACGGCGTCGGCGGGGATGGCGTTGCCGCGTAAGCCGTCGGCGATCTCGCGCACCTCCGCCTCCGTCTCGTAGCTCCAGCGTGCCTGGTGATAGCCGAGCGC
Organism: Chloroflexota bacterium; assembly: GCA_045804885.1. Lineage (GTDB taxonomy): Bacteria > Chloroflexota > Limnocylindria > Limnocylindrales > CSP1-4 > CF-46. The sequence continues at coordinate 2,763 of JBJMMH010000050.1, forward strand.
CCAGCGTGGGGGCAGCGACGCGGCACCGACGAGCTCGGTGAAGCGGGCGACGACGTCGGCGGGGTCGGGACCGTCGATGACATACCAGTCGAGCGCGGGTGACGCCGCCCACATCGAAGCGCGACGCCCGCGGGTATCAGT
>JBJMMH010000051.1:0-8992 GCA_045804885.1 Chloroflexota bacterium
TCAGCGGCCGACGGTTGGGGAGAACGACGACATGACCGCTCCGATCGACCCCGGAACGACTCCGGAAAGGCCGCCTGCCGACGCTGAATCGGCCGCGCCGATCGCCGCGCCCCAGCCGATCGCCTCCGCCGAGCCGCCGACTCCGGCGTACGAGCCGGCCGAGCCCGGGACGGCGGCCCCCGCCCAGAGCGTGCAGCGCGAGGACGCTGCCGACGCGCGGCGCGGCCGTCGCTCCACCGCGACTCGCTGGGCGATCGCCCTGATCGGCGTCGCCCTCGTCGTCGCCGCGACCGCCGCCGTCCTTGCCCTGACAGCCGGGCGGCCCAACGTGTCGGTCGCGGTCGGCTACATGCCCGACGACGTCGTCCAGTACGCCGAGTACCGCCTCGACCTCCCCGGCGACCAGCGGCAGAAGCTGGCGTCGTTCCTGTCGGTGTTCCCCGGCTTCAAGGATGAGTCGACGTTCGACTCGAAGCTCGACGAGACCTTCGACAAGGTGGTCGCCGCCGTCTCGAGCAACGAGCAGACGTACACCGCCGACATCAAGCCCTGGTTCGGCGGGATCGTCGCGGCCGGCAGCGCGCCGCCGAAGGCGGGCGACGGCGCTCCGAGCATGATCGCCATGAGCGGCGGGATCCCGGTTGTCGTCGTCTCGATCACCGACCGGCCGAAGGCCACGGACTGGATCGCGAGCATTGGCGACGATCGCTTCACGCGTGGCGAATACGCCGGCGCGACGCTGTTCACCCCGCCCGACGAGGGCTTTGGCCGGGAGTTCGCGATCGCCGTCAACGACGAGGTGATCCTCCTGGGGGGCGACGACGCCGTTCGCAAGGCCGTCGACTCCAAGGGCGACGGCCGCCTCGCCGACGATGAGGAGTTCCGGGCGGCCTTCCGGGTCGCCGCGGACGACTACGTGACGTTCACGTTCATCGACTACAAGTCGTCTCTGGCCGCCTACCTCGACAGCCTCGAGGCGATGGGCGGCGGCGACGCCCTCGACTCGACCGCAATCGACGACGAGCTCGTCTCGCTCGTGCCGGCGTGGTTCGGGAGCGTCGGGCGGTTCGAGGATGACGCGCTGGTCGCGAACTCGGCCTTCCCCGCCGTCGACATCGGCTATGACGCCCACAACAAGAAGAGCACCCTGCTTGGCTGGGCGCCGCCCTCGACGATCGCGTACGGCGAGGTCCACGACGCAGGCGCGGCGATCAACGCGCTGCTCGAGCGCTTCCGCAAGCTGCCCGAGGTGTCGAAGGCGCTCCAGCAGCTCGATGCCACGACCGGCATCGGCCTGGACGGGATCCTCGGCTGGTGGGGCGACACGGCACTGGTCGTTTCCGAGGACGGCTCCGGCCACCTTGGCGGCGGGCTCATCATCGCCCCAGCGGACGCGACCAAGGCCCACGCCGCGGCCGACACCCTGCGTGGCCTGCTCGCCCTCGGCGGCGGTCAGGCCGGCATCAAGCTCACTGACGTCCAGCATGGTGATGCGACGATCACCGTCGTCGACTTCAGCGCCGCGATGGACGGCGACGGCGGCTCGTTGCCACCCGGATACAAGGCCGAGCTCGCATTTACGTTCACCGACCAGGTCGTCGTGGTCGGGTACGGCCAAGGGTTCGTCGAGAGCGTGCTCGATGCCGGCCCGGGTCCGTCGCTTGCCGACGATGCCCGCGTGACCGACCTCGTCAAGCGCGTCGGCGAGGACAACCTCGGCTTCACGTTCCTGGACGTCCAACGGGCACGAGAGCTCATCGAGAGCCTCGCGAAGGCCCGGACGACGCCGGAGAAGTGGAACGAATACGTCAAGGAGTACCAGCCGTTCCTGCTGCCGTTCGACGCAGTGGCCGGAAGCATCCGCGAGGACGGCGACCTCAACCGCGCCCCGGCGGTGGTCACCGTGAGCCAGCCCTAGGCGATAAGAGAAGGTCCCGCGCCCCCAGGCGCGAAGCCCACGCCCAAGTCCGGAGGAGAGCACATGGCAGTCCGAATCAGGTTGACGAGGGTCGGCGCGACCAAGCAGCCGTCGTACCGCGTCGTCGTGGCCGACAGCCGCAGCGCCCGCGACAGCCGGGCCATCGAGACGATCGGCCACTACAACCCGCGCACCGAGCCGGTCGAGGTCAACATCGACGCCGACAAGGCGAAGGCGTGGCTGGCGAAGGGTGCGAAGCCGTCCGACACGGTCGAGCGGCTGTTCAAGAACGCGGGCATCCTGCCCGCCGAGAAGTAGGAGCGGCGACGATGGCAGCAGCCGACCTGGTCGAGTACGTCGCGAAGTCGCTCGTCGACGATCCCGAGGCCGTGAAGGTCGAGGTCGTCCGCGACCAGGGTGGGACCGTGATCGAGCTCCACGTCGCCGACGACGACATGGGCAAGGTCATCGGTCGGAACGGCAGCGTCGCGAAGGCGCTCCGAACGCTCCTGAAGGTCACGGCCGCCCGAGACGGCGAGCCCGTGTCCCTGGAGATCCTTTAGGCATCACCACGGACGATTCGGCGGGTAGCGCGCGCGTCACCGGCGAGCGACTCGTCGTCGCGCTGGTCCGCGGCCTCCACGGGCTGAACGGCGCCGTGCGCGTCGAGATCCTGACGGATCACCCGGAGGAGCGATACGCGCCCGGTAGCATCCTGTACCGCGAGGGCAGCGACGAGCCGCTGACCGTCGCCTGGTCGTCGTCCGTCGCCGACGGACCCGGCTGGCGCCTGCGGTTCGAGGAGATCACGACCCGCGACGCCGCCGACGCGCTGCGTGGGGCATACCTGGAGTGGGTCGCGAACCCAGACGCCGAACTGGGCCGCGGCGAGTACTTCTGGCACGAAGTGATCGGCGCGGCAGTTCGCGGCACGGACGGCGCCGAGCTCGGCACGGTTCGCGACGTCTATCGGTCCGGCGGCGCCGAGGTCTTCCTCGTCGACGGCGGTCCGTACGGCGAGTTCGACGTGCCCGCGGTCCGGGCCTTCGTCCGGGTCTTCGCGCCTCGCCGCGGCGAGATCGTCGTCGATACGGAGGCGCTCGATCTGAAGCCGCCTCGCAGCCGCGAGGGCAACGCGGATCGACCGAAAGCGCCCCGACGCAGACCCGGCCCCCGGCGCAAAGCGCCTCGACGGGAGGCGTCCGACGGGCCGCCGGCGACCGATGGACCGGTCCCGGAGGCCTGAGGTGCCGATCGAGATCGATGTCCTGACGCTGTTTCCGGGGATGGTCGACGGGCCGCTCGCCGCCAGCATCCCCGGCCGTATCCAGGAGCAAGGACTCGCCGTCATCCGGACCCATGACCTGCGGCACTGGGGGCTCGGCCGCCACCGCAGCGTGGACGACGCGCCGTACGGGGGTGGCGCGGGGATGGTGATGCGGCCGGAGCCGATCGCGGCCGGCATCGCCGCACTTCGCCGGGACGATTCGCTCGTGGTCCTGCTCGACCCGTCGGGCGAGGTGTTCAACCAGCGACGCGCGGCAGACCTTGCCGCTCGGGCCCACCTGATCCTCGTCTGCGCCCGCTACGAGGGTGTCGACGAGCGCGTCCGGTCGCTCGTCGACCTCGAGCTGTCGATCGGCGACTACGTCCTCACCGGGGGCGAGCTGCCGGCCCTCGTCGTGATCGACGCGGTCATCCGGCTCCTGCCTGGTGCCATCGACGAAGCATCGACCGCAGAGGAGTCGTTTTCGGACGGCCTCCTCGAGTATCCGCAGTACACGCGTCCGCCGACGTTCCGCGGGATGGACGTTCCCGCGATCCTGACGTCGGGCGACCACGGCGCGGTCGCCCGCTGGCGCGCGGAGCAGGCTCGAGCCCGGACGCGGGAGCGCCGGCCAGACCTGTTGACGCCGCCGACCGAATCAGGCGGGACCGCGGGGACAAGATGACCCCCGGCCGGGAGGCCGGGGCTCCGTATTTGGTGAGGGTCCGATCGCGCTCCAATGTCCGTGGCCGCTCCGAGGGCCCGTGCTATACTCCGCCGCCGGTCGGGCCCGTCGGTCGGCCGAATTTCCGAGGTTCAGGCGCGGCGTGCAGCCGCGAGCGCATGACAGGGAATCGCAGTGACCGTTCTCGACGAAGTCGTCTCCGACCAGCTCCGCACCGACCTGCCCGAGATCGCCTCGGGTGACACCGTGAAGGTGTCGGCAAAGGTCATCGAGGGCAACCGCGAGCGGATCCAGGTCTTCGAGGGGACCGTGATGCGCCTCCGCGGTGGCGGGATCACTCGGTCGATCACCGTCCGGCGGATCGCGAGCGGCGTCGGCGTGGAGCGGACGTTCAAGATCCACAGCCCCCGAATCGAGAAGATCGAGGTCGTCCGCCACGGTCAGGTCCGGCGGGCGCAGCTGTACTTCCTGCGCAAGCGCGTCGGCAAGGCCGCGACCCTCCGCGAGCGGCGAACCCGGACCTAGCGCTCGACCCCGACTCGCACGCGGCCCCGCTCAGCGGGGTCGTTCGATTCCTCGGCCGGGACTTGGGCTACCCTGAAAGCCGATGACCGTCATCGTGCCGACCCTCCGCCATGAGCGCCGTCTCTGGAACGAGGGCCTCACCCGTGTCGCGGGCGTCGACGAAGTCGGGGTGGCGCCGACGTGCGGCGCCGTCGTGGCAGCAGCGGTGATCATGAGGCCCGGCTGCCACCGGATCCCTGGCGTCCGCGACTCCAAGACCCTGTCGGCGGGTCAACGCGAGCGGCTGGCTCCCATCATCCGCAGGCGCGCCATCGCTGTCGCCGTCGGCGCGGCATCGGTCGCCGAAATCGACCGGCTGAACATCTACCACGCGACGCACCTCGCGATGCGCCGCGCGATCGGTCGCCTGCACGGCCACGAGCACGTGATCGTCGACGGCAACCGGATCGTCGGCTTCGAGGGCCACGTCGGACCGTACTCGAACGTCGTCGACGGCGATGCCCGCGTCTACTCGATCGCCTGCGCCTCGATCGTCGCCAAGGTGGTCCGGGACAGGATGATGGCGCTCCTCGCCGCTCGCTACCCTGGTTACGGCTGGGAGCACAACCAGGGCTACGCGACCCGCGATCACCGCGACGCGATCCGGGCGATGGGCCTAACGCCGTTCCATCGTCGGTCGTTCCTTGCGCTCCAGCGCACGCTCGCCGGCGACCAGCTCGACTTCGACCTGCTCGGCGACCCGTCTGCCTCGCCGGAGCTCCACGAGCGCCTCGAGCAGGAGCTCGTGCCGGTCATGCTCGACGACGCCGAGCTCGACCTCGCGGATCTGGCTTCGCTCGAACTCGCCGCGACGTAGGGGTTCGGCCATGGGCAGCCTGATCTATTTGCTGAACGTGTCGCTCGACGGGTTCGTCGCGGCGCCGGACGGCTCGCTGGATTGGGCGACGGTCGACGACGAGCTCCACACCTGGTTCAACGAGCACGAGCGCGGTCTCGACGCGACCCTTTACGGTCGCCGGATCTACGAGCTGATGAACGCCCACTGGCCGACCGCCGACACGGACCCGAATTCGACCGAGGTGATGCGCGAGTTCGCACGCATCTGGAAGCGGCAGCCGAAAGTCGTGTTCTCGACGTCTCTCGGCGCGGTGTCGGGGAACGCCCGCCTCGTCCGCGGCGACGTCGCGGATGTGCTCGCGGACGTCCGGCGCGAATTCCCTGGAGCGCTCGGCGTCGCCGGCCCGACGCTAGCAGCGGAGTTCATCCAACGGGACCTCGTGGATGAGTACCGGTTGGTCGTCCATCCGATCGTCCTCGGTGGCGGCAAGCCGTACTTCCCACCGCTCGCCGAGCCGCTCCCTCTCCGCCTCGTCGACAAGCACGAATTCGCCTCTGGCGCGACGTATCTGGGCTACGAGCGCCGCTGACAACGCCGGTCGCGGAATAAGGGACAGGTAAGCGACGCCTGCAACGCTACCGCGATGGACGGTCATGCGGGCGGCCGACCCCGGACCGCCGCGCAGCTCGCTGGGGACGATGCCGAACGCCTCGTCGCGGATCGCCTCGAGCTCGAGGGCTGGACGATCCTCGGCCGGAACGTTCGCGTCGGCCGACACGAGATCGATCTCGTCGCCGTCGACCAGGCCCGCCGCCGCGACTCGTGATCGTCGAGGTCCGGCTCCGGTCGAGCCGGGCGTTCGGTCTCGCGGAGGAGACCGTCGACTTCCGCAAGCGTCGCCACGTCCGCGACGCCGCGTGGACGATGGTCGCGGCCGGCGCGCTCCCGGACGGCTGTCCACTGCCACCATTCGGCCTTCGCTTCGACCTCGTGGTCGTCGAACCCGACCCACCGCGCCTGCGCCATCATCGGGGCGCCTTCTGAGCAGGGAGGCGCCTCGGGCCGGCCGAAATCCCTGTGCTAGACTCCGCCACGCCTCGGGCCGGTCAACGCGCCCGGGAGATCACACGCGGACCGTTCCGACCGGGACGGTGCCGGCACGAACCGGGCGAGAAGCCCGTATCGCGCCGGCTCCCGGCGACGGGGTCCGCGGCGGAGCGAACCGAACAGGAGGTCCCCACCCGTGCCGTCCGTCTCGATGCGGCAGCTGCTCGAAGCCGGAGTCCACTTCGGCCACCAGACGCGCCGCTGGAATCCCAAGATGCGCCCGTACATCTTCGCGGAGCGCAACGGGATCCACATCATCGACCTCGCCCAGACCGCGAAGCATCTCGAGTCGTCGCTCGACTTCGTCCGAGATGTCGTCGCCCGCGGCGAGTACGTGTTGTTCGTCGGAACGAAGAAGCAGGCCCAGGAGCCGATCGCCCAGGAGGCGACGCGCGCCGGCCAGCCCTACGTCAACAAGCGCTGGCTCGGCGGCATGCTCACGAACTTCGTCACGATCAAGAAGCGGATCGGGCTGCTCGAGCAGCTCGAGGCCCGCCAGCAGGCCGGCGACTTCGAGCGGCTCTCCAAGAAGGAGGCCGCCAAGCTCACCGACGAGCTGACGAAGCTGCAGCTGACGGTCGGCGGGATGCGCAAGATGAAGCGCGTTCCGGGCGCCGTCTTCGTCATCGACCCCCACCGCGAGCGGATCGCGGTCACGGAGGCGAACAAGCTCGAGGTCCCGGTGGTCGCGACCGGCGACACGAACGTCGACCCCGACGAGATCGACCACATCATCCCCGCGAACGACGACGCGATCCGGGCGATCCGGCTGCTGTGCACGCTCATGGCCGACGCCTGCATCGAGGGCCAGCAGGAGCGGGCGGCCCGTGCCTCCGCCGAGCCCGAGCCCGAGGTCGCAGTCGCCGCCGAGCCGGAGTACGACGAGTCTGCGTCGGACGAGCTCGCCGCGGTTCTCGCGGGCGGTGGGGCGCTCACGTTCTCGCCTGACGAGGAGGAAGAAGACGAGCTGCTGCCGGGCAGCAGACCGCTGACGGAGGCGCCTGCCCCGGTCGCGGAGGCGACGCCGGACGAGATCGCGGCGGAGCTCGCTCGCGAGGCCGCTGAGAAGGAAGAGCCCGCGACCGCCGTCTGACGGCGGCCGCCCACGCGAGCCCACACAACCGGCGGCCGCTCCGAGCCGCCCGACGACAGGAGACGACGAACAGACATGGCAGACATCGCTGCCGCGAAGGTCAAGGAGCTCCGGGAGCGCACCGGCGCGGGCATGATGGATTGCAAGAACGCCCTCGTCGAAGCCGACGGTGACGTCGACAAGGCCGTCGCGCTCCTCCGTGAGCGCGGCCTCGCCGCGGCCGCGAAGAAGGCTGGGCGCGAGGCGCGCGAGGGCACGATCGCGAGCTACATCCACACGGGCGGCAAGATCGGCGTGCTGATCGAGGTCAACTGCGAGACGGACTTCGTCGCCCGCACCGACGAGTTCCAGAAGCTCGTGCGCGACCTCGCGATGCAGGTGGCCGGCCTCGCGCCGCTCTATGTCGACACCGATCGGATCCCGGACGAAGCGCTAGCCGCGAAGAAGGCCCAGCTCGCCGAATCCGACGCGGTCACAGGCAAGCCGGCCGACATCCGGGAGCGGATCGTCGATGGCCAGCTCAAGAAGTGGTACCAGGAGGTCGTCCTCTACGAGCAGCCCTTCCGCGACGAAGATCGCAGCGTGAAGGACCTCGTCACCGAGGCGATCTCGAAGATCGGCGAGAACATCCGTGTCCGCCGCTTCACCCGGTACGCCCTGGGGGAGGAGCTGTGAGCGACGCCGCGCGGTCGTCCGACCGGGACGGGCTCCGCTACGACCGGATCCTGCTGAAGCTCTCGGGCGAGGCGCTGCTCGGCGACCGGACCTACGGCGTCGACCCGGAGTTCTGCGCCTTCATCGCGCGGCAGGTGGCGGAGGTCCACGCGCGCGGCGTGCAGGTCGGGATCGTCGTCGGCGGCGGCAACATCTTTCGAGGTCTGGCGGCCGCGGCGAGCGGCATGGACCGGGCGACGGGCGATTACATCGGCATGCTTGCCACCGTCATGAACGGCCTCGCGCTCCAGGATGCACTCGAGCGCGTCGGCGTCCCGACGCGCGTGATGAGCGCGATCGCGATGAACGAGGTCGCCGAGCCCTACATCCGACGACGCGCCGTCCGCCACCTCGAGAAGGGCCGCGTCGCGCTGTTCGTCGCCGGAACGGGCAACCCGTACTTCACGACGGACACGGCGGCGGCCCTTCGAGCCGTCGAGATCGGCGCCCAGGTCCTCCTCAAGGCGACCAAGGTCGACGGCGTCTACGATGCCGATCCGCTGACCAACCCCGGCGCGCGGCGCTACGCTCAGCTCCAGTACGCGGACCTGCTTCGGGATCAACTGAAGGTCCTCGACGCGGCCGCCGTATCGCTCTGCATGGAGAACGACCTGCCGATCGTCGTGTTCGATCTCAATCAGCCCGACAACGTCACGAGGGTCGCCGTCGGCGAGCCGGTCGGAACCCTCATCTCCGGTGCCGAGAGCGCCGTCGGAGGAGTGCCCGCATGAGCTCGGAGACCCTCACGGCGGCCGAGCAGAAGATGGCCCGCGCCGTCGAGGCGATGGAGCGCGACTTTCAGGGCATCCGGACCGGTCGAGCGTCCACCTCGCTCGTCGAGCGCG
>JBJMMH010000052.1:0-6542 GCA_045804885.1 Chloroflexota bacterium
CGAGTTCCGCCGTGAACGTCCCGCGGCCGTGGGTCAGCGATCGCAGCTCCGTCGCATACGTGAAGAGCTCCGACTGCGGGACCTGGGCCTGGACGACCTGCATGCCGTCTGACGTGTCCATCCCGAGGACCCGGCCGCGCCGCGTGTTCAAGTCGCGGTTGACGTCACCCATGTATTCCTCGGGGACCTTCACCTCGATCGACATGATCGGCTCGAGGAGCCCCGGCTTGCACTCCTGGACGCCTTTCTTGAGGGCCATCGACGCCGCGATCTTGAAGGAGAGCTCGTTCGAGTCGACCGTGTGGAACGAGCCGTCGTAGAGGGTCGCCTTGAAGTCGGACAGCGGGTAGCCGGCGATGACGCCCTCGGCCGCGGCCTCGCGGATGCCCTTCTCGACACCTGGGAAGAAGCCCTTGGGGACCGAGCCGCCGACGACTTTCTCCGCGAACTCGACGCCGCCGCCCGGGTTGGGTTCGATCTCCAGCCAGACATGCCCGAACATCCCGTGGCCGCCGGTCTGCTTCTTGTACCGGCCCTCGACCCTGGTCGAGCCGCGAATGGTCTCCTTGTAGGGAACCTTCGGGGTCCGGGTCATGATCGCCGCGCCGAACTTGCGCTTGAGCCGCTCGCCGATGACGGCGATGTGGGCTTCGCCCGTGGCGACGAGCAGCTGCTCGCCGGTCGCCGAGCGCTCGACCCGCGCTGAGGGCTCCTCTTCGAGCATCCGCTGGAGCGCCGCGCCCATCTTGTCGAGGTCGGCCTTCGTCTGGGGCTCGATCGCGACGGTGAGGGTCGGCTGCGGGAAGTCGAGGGGCGGAAGGATGATCGGGTTCTCCTTGCTCGAAAGCGTGTCGCCGGTCTCGGTCACGTTGAGCTTCGCGACGGCGCCGATCTCGCCAGCGGTGAGCTCGCCGATCGCCTCCTGCTCCTTGCCGTGGAGGAGGAGCAGCCCGCCGATACGCTCGTCCTCGTCGCGGTTGGCGTTCCATGCATGCGCCTGGGAGTGGAGCGTCCCCGACAGGACCCGGAGATACGTCAGGCGGCCGACGAAAGGATCGGCGGCGGTCTTGAACACGCGGGCCACGAGCTGGCCGGCAGGATCGGGGGTGATCGTCGCGTCGGCCCCGGTCTTCGCGTTCTTCGCCTCGACCGCGGGCTCCTCGGCGGCGGTCGGCATGTAGCGGATGAACGCGTCGAGCAGGGCGTTGATCCCGATCCCCTTCGCGGCGCTGCCGACGAGCACCGGCGCGAGGATCGAGTCCCGCACCCCGCGGTGGAGGCAGGCGTCGAGCTCCGCGTCGCTGATCTCCTCGCCCTCGAGGTACTTCGTCAGGACGTCGTCGTCGGCCTCGGCGGCGGCCTCGAGGAGCTGGTCGCGACGCTTCGCGACCTCGTCGGCGAGGTTGTCGGGGATCGGGACCTCGACTTCCGCCTTGCCGTCGAACCGGTACGCCTTCCGGTGGACGAGGTCGACGTAGCCCTCGAACGTCTCGCCGGCGCCGATCGCGACATGGAGCGGCGCGATCTTGTTGCCGAATCGGGACCGGAGCGCGTCGAGCGCCGCGGTCGGGTTCGAGTGCTCCTTGTCACACTTGTTGATGAAGAAGCAAGCTGCCCTGCCCGTCGACCGCCCGAGCGCGACCGCGGTCTCGAGGCCGGCCTCGACGGAGCCCGATGCGTCGGAGACGAAGAGCACGCCGTCGGCGGCCGCGAAGCCGCTGACGACCTCGGCCACGAAGTCCGGATAGCCCGGCGTGTCGACGAGCGTGATCCGCGTCTCGTCATGCTCGAACGTCGCGACGGCGAGACTGAGCGTCTCCTGGCGCTTCTGCTCCTCGGGCTCGTAGTCGAGGTGGGCGCTGCCGTCGTCGACTTTGCCCAGCCGCTGGATCGCGCCGGCCTGGAACAGGAGATGCTCGGCGAGTGTGGTCTTGCCACCGCCGGCATGGCCCGCCAGGACGACGCTTCTGAGGTGCGCTGGATCGACGCTCTTCATCGTCATCGACGGTCTACCTCACGTTTCGCGGTTGCCGGGGCGACGGCGACGGGGTTCGCGGGAGCGGCCTCGCGGAGAGGCGATCGGCCGCGGTCCGCTCATTCTAGTTCGCTATACTCCGGCCCGCGATGTCCGGGCATTCAAAATGGTCCACGATCAAGCGCCAGAAGGGCGCCAATGATGCGAAGCGCGGCGCCCTCTTCACGAAGGTCGCGCGGGAGATCTCGGTGGCGGCCCGCCAGGGCGGCGGCGACCCCGACGCGAACTACAGGCTCCGCCTCGCGATCGAGAAGGCTCGGTCCGTCAACATGCCGGCCGACAACATCAAGCGAACGATCGACAAGGCGACCGGCGGCGGCGAAGGTGAGCAGTTCGAGGAGATCGTCTACGAGGGCTACGGCCCGGGCGGGGTGGCCGTCCTCGTCGAGGCCGCGACCGACAATCGCAACCGGACGGCGGCCGAGGTTCGATCGATCTTCACCAAGACCGGCGGTCAGCTCGCGGGCTCCGGTGCGGTTGCCTGGCAGTTCGAGCCGCGTGGCCTGATCGCCGTCCAGCGTGACGGCATCGACGCCGACGAGGTGACGCTCACGGCGATCGACGCGGGCGCCGAAGACGTCGACACCGACGACGCGGAGACCATCGAGATCTACACCTCGCCGGGCGATCTCGAGTCGGTCCGGAAGGCGCTCGAGGGCGCCGGCGTCGCCGTCGATACGGCCGAGAGCACGATGATCGCGAAGCAGACGGTCGAGCTCGATTCCTCGAAGGCGCGGCAGGCCCTGCGGCTGGTCGAGCTGCTCGAGGATCTCGACGACGTCCAGCGGGTCACGGCCAATTTCGATATCCCCGAGGACGTCTTCGCCGAGGTCGCCGGGTGATCATCCTCGGGGTCGACCCGGGGACTGCGGCACTCGGCTACGGCGTCGTCGACAGGACCGGCGGTCGGCTCCGGGCGATCGACCACGGCTGTCTCGTCACCTCGCCGGACCTGCCGCTCCCGGAGCGGCTGCTCGCGATCCACGCCCTGCTGTCGGACCTCATCGAGCTCCACGAGCCAGCCATCGTCGCCGTGGAGCGGCTCTTCTTCTCACGTAACGCCCAAACGGCAATCGCGGTCGGCCAGGCACGCGGCGTCGTCCTCCTCGCGGCCGCCCAGCACGGGCGGCCCGTCCTCGAGGCCACACCCAGCGAGGTCAAGGTCGCGGTCGCCGGCTATGGCGCGGCCGACAAGGGCCAGGTCCAGCGAATGGTCCAGCTCGTGCTCGGGATGTCGTCGCTGCCGACGCCCGACGACGCCGCGGACGCGCTGGCCGTAGCGGTCTGCGTCGCGAACCGGTCGGGCCAGGTCTCGCCCTCCCGGGCCGGCGTCCTCGATCGCGCGGCGGTCGCGCCCATCGAGCGTGGCGAATCCTCGTATGAGCGCGCTGTTCGCGAGGCGCTGGCACAGGAGAAGCGGGCTGCGCGATCCGCTTCGTGATCGCGTCGGCGGACAGCCGCGTCGGGCGGGCGCGTCGAAGCCGCATTCCAGCGGTGCAACGGTGAGCTCAAATAGGCGTCTGCCGTCGAGGCTGTGCCGGTGTCAATTAGCCCCGTGAGGCTAGCGCGGAGCGTCGGCGACCGCCGCGACGGTCCGCGACGGCGGCAAAGCGTCGCGTCGCGGGAATCCGGTCGGGTTCCCGGCAGGACCGGGTCGTGATCGCCTCGGTCGAGGGCCACGTCGGCGCCGTCGCGGCGGATTCGCTCGTCCTCGAGGTCGGCGGTATCGGCTACCAGGTCTTCGCCTCGCCGGCGATCCTCTCGACCGCCGTGCCGGGCTCGCAACTGAAGCTCCACACGTTCCACCTCGTGCGCGAGGACCAGCAGGCGCTCTACGGCTTCCGGAGCGCCGAGGATCTCGGCTTTTTCACGCTCCTGCTCACCGTGACCGGCGTCGGGCCGAAGGTCGCCCTCGCGATCGTCGGGTCCCGGGCCACGCCGGACCTTCAGCTCGCGATCATGGCCCAGGACCAGGCAGTGCTCGTCTCGATCCCCGGGATTGGCAAGAAGCTCGCCGAGCGGATCATCTTCGAGCTGAAGGAGAAGGTCGCGGCGGCCGGCATAGCGGCGTCAGCAGCCCCGGGGAGCGTCGCCGGTGTCGGCGCGGCGGAGAGCGAGGTCGTCGCGGCGCTGCAGGCGCTCGGCTACTCGCTGGCCGAGGCGCGCGATGCGTCCCGCGTGGCGCTCGCGGACGCGACCATCGGCGGGACGCTCGAGGACCGGGTCAAGGCCGCCCTTCGTAGCCTCGCCCGCGACTGACCGCGCCGCAGGACCGATCCGTCCCGCGAGACCGCGAACTCAGGAAGTCGCCGCGATCCGGCGCTGCTTGATCCGCGCCGCATCGCCCGCGAACGGGCCGTCGCCGATGCCGAACGTCGATACGATCGGCAGCATCGCTTCCGGGAACTCGCCCAGCGACGACCGGTAGTCAATGTTCAGGGCCGCGAGGCCGTCGCGCAGCCGTTCGGCCCCGGCCGTTCGCCAGGCGTCGTCGACTCCGTCGAGGTCGATCAGCTCGAGCGACACCGAGGGCCGCGGCGTGCCGGTCTCGTCGTCGACGACCGCGAGCATGAACGAGTGCATCCGCCGCCCGACCTCGTCGTCGCGGTACAGGATCGTTTCGATGTCCTCGGGGTAGATGTTGGAGCCCATCACGCTGATCGTGGCGTCGCGACGGCCGTGGATCCAGAGAAACGGGAGCGGGATCGGACTGGCCCACGGCAGGCGGCCGCGCGGACCGCGGACCTCCGGCGCTCGGCCGAGGCGGTCGAGGTCGAAGCCGTACTCGGCCAGGAGATGCTTGACTGCCTCGAAGTCGACGATCCCGCCGGCGTCGTGAACGTTGTATCGAGTCCGCGGGGCGAGCAGGTCCAGGCGCGACACCGTGCAGATGACCTCGCCGAGGGCGTTGACTTCCATGTAGTGGATGAGCGGGTTGTACTGGAACACCATCGGCAGCCGGGAGTCCGATCCGAACAATGCCCGGGCGATGTCCGGTCTTGCCCGGGCGAGGCGGCGGACGGCGATCGAGACCGGCGACTCGCCCGCCATGCCGATCTCGATGTCGGTCGCGCCGTAGCCGGAGTACACCGACGCAAACCGCCCGAGCAGGACGTCGCGGAGCTCCTCCGTCATACCCTCGCCGCCGACCAGTGCGTGGACCTCGTAGTCGGCCCACGGGAAGCCGCGCTGCTCGCCCTCGTCCAGGAGGTGCTTGAGGAACGGCGGGTAGCCCGAGATCAGGAACCGGTGCGATGGCCCGAGAAAGGCCAGTGTCGAGAGGATCTTGTCGACGTCGGGGCCGATCGACTTCACGATGCCGTGGCGCATCATCCCCATGCTCATATTCATGCCCGCGGCCCACGCGCCCATCGAGAACGCGTTGATCGTGATGAGTGGCGCTGTCCCGAGCGTGTACCGCGCGAAGAAACCGATGTTGCGATGGGCGACTTCGCGCTCTCGGCGGCCGCGGATCCAGTTGTACGGCGTTCCCGTGGAGCCGCTCGATTCGTCGATCGTCGTGCCTGGGTAGGGCACGGCTCCGCCGACGCACCGCTCGAGGAGTGGGTAGCGGTCGACGTAGTTCTTCTTGTCGGTCTCGGGCAGGTGGTCGAGGACGCCGAGGGGGAACAGGCCGGCCCGGTCGACGCCGGACTCGTCGAGGAACCGGCGGTACGCCGGAACCCGGCGCGATGCCCGCCAGGCGGCGCGTTCGGCCCGGAGACGGCCGATCGCCCGAAGGACGGGCGGCGGAGTCACGATGAACAGCGCCTTCAGCCAGCCGTAGCGGAGGCCGACTGTCCGGAACATCGTGTCGAGCGGGAAAAGCCAGAGTCCGCGGCCAATCCCGACGAACGAGGCGAGGCCGTTTCTGGCGGCAGAGGTCGTGAGCGTCATGACCCGGGAACGCGGGCGCCGGGTGCTCGTTACGCCGCTGTCAGGAATGTGACATGCCCGCGGCCTCGAGCGCGTTCACGGCCGGCGGCCGGCCACCGCCTCCACGTGGATGCCAA
Source organism: Chloroflexota bacterium (assembly GCA_045804885.1). GTDB lineage: Bacteria > Chloroflexota > Limnocylindria > Limnocylindrales > CSP1-4 > CF-46. The sequence continues at coordinate 6,049 of JBJMMH010000052.1, forward strand.
GAGGATCGATCGAGGCGCGCCCGGGTCGGGCGGCGAGGTCGGCCAGGGACTGCTCGTCGAGGATCGCCAGCATCGCATCGCGGACGTCGAGCATCACGTCGCGCAGCGAGCAGGTCCCCTCGTCGGGGCACGAGCATTTCGCGTAGTAGCGCAGGCTGACGCAGGACACCGGCGCCAGTGCGCCGTCGAGGAGCCGGATGACGCGTCCCATCGAGATCCTCGACGGGTGGTCGGCCATGGCGTATCCGCCACGGGCGCCGAGCGTCGTCCGGACGATGCCGCCGTGCTTGAGCGTCGACATGATCTGCTCGAGGAACTTGGGCGGCAGGTTGTTGCGCTGCGCGAGCGCGCCGAGCGGGATCGTCGACTCCGGGCCGCTCCGGACGAGGTCCGTCAGCGCCCGCAGCCCGTACTCTGAACGGCGCGAGAGTCGCATCGCGCGGAAGTATGCCCCAAATCCCACGTAGATTGGGGGATTTGGTCGCGTGACCGTG
>JBJMMH010000053.1:0-13497 GCA_045804885.1 Chloroflexota bacterium
TGCCGTCCGAGTCGGACCTACGCGCGCGCCTCATCGCGTTGATGGGCGGCCGAGCAGCCGAGGAGATTCTGTTCCACGAGGTGACCGGCGGCGCGTCGAACGACTTCGAGGCCGCCAACAAGATCGCCGTCGCGATGGTGACCCGGTGGGGCATGGGCCGCGACCCTGACGCGACCGACCACGGCATCTCCGGTCGCGGGACGCTGTCGTTCCTCGTCCCGACCGGCGAGCGGTCGCTGCCGTCGGATGTCCAGGCGGCCGCCACGCGGGCGATCGGGTCGATCCTCGACCAGGCGTACGCCGAGGCGTGCGCGACGCTCGTCACGAACATGGAGACGCTTCGCCGGCTCGCGGCCTACCTCGTCCAGCACGAGCGGGTCGACGGCCAGACATTCGACGAGTTGTTCGACGGTCGGCGCGTCGTCCCGAAGGCCGAGGAGGAGTGGCGGCCTGCGGCGTCGCGCCCGCGGGCCTGGGGCGAGGTCGTCGACATCGCCGCGGCTCGCCGGCTCAGCGCAGCGATCAAGCCGGCGCTCGTGCCCGCTGCGGCCGCCTCCGCAAGCGTCGCCGCCGCGCCGGATCCCGTTGCCCCTGGTGAGCAACCGGCGGGACCGGCGGAACCGCGGAGTGTGGCCGTATCGGGCATCGCTGCGCCCGACGTCCCGCTCCCGGCCATCGAAGCGGTCGTGCCGATCTCAACCGAATCGGCCGCCAGTCGCGAGCCGCTCCTCGCGACGCCCGCCGCGTCGGCCGTCGAGGCCTCCTCGTCAAAGCGCGGCCGCGGGCGCGCCCGCCGCATCGCGACGCGGCGAGCGCGCAATACCGCGGCCGGGCTGCTTCGTCGAGCGGAGCGCTGGATTCGTTCCGGCGAGCTCGGGGCCGATCGGCTCTAGGGTTCCCGGCTCCGGTACCCTCTGGCGGTGCCCCTCATCTCGGTCCGGTCGCTGACGAAGCGTTACCCGGGCGGCGTCACGGCTCTCGATGGCCTCACGGTCGACATCGATCGCGGGATCGTGGGGCTCGTCGGCTCGAACGGGGCCGGCAAGAGCACGCTGATCAAGATCCTGCTCGGACTCATCGACGCGACCGCCGGCGGCGCGACGGTGTTCGATCTCGACGTCGCGACGAAGGGCACCGACATCCGCCAGTTCGTCGGTTACATGCCCGAGCACGACTGCCTGCCGCCCGACTCGTCGGCGACCGACGTCGTCTCGCACCTCGCGCTGATGTCGGGCCTGCCCCGGACGGCGGCACGGGAGCGGACGGCGGAGGTCCTCCGGCACGTCGGGCTGTACGAGGAGCGCTACCGGGCCATCGGCGGCTACTCGACCGGCATGAAGCAGCGGGTCAAGCTCGCCCAGGCGCTCGTCCACGATCCGCGACTGCTCCTGCTCGACGAGCCGACGAACGGCCTCGACCCCGCCGGTCGCGACGAGATGCTCGAGCTCGTCCGCCGCACCGGAACGGAGTTCGGGATCACGGTGATCGTCGCGTCGCACCTCCTCGGCGAGATCGAGCGTGTCTGCGAGTTCCTCGTCGCGATCGAGGGCGGGCGGCTGCTTCGGGCGGCACCCCTTGGAGACTTCACCGAGCAGACGGGCTTCCTCGCCGTGGAGGTCGAGGAGGGGAGTGAAACGCTGGCGGCGCGGCTGACCGGCGCCGGGGTCTCGGCCATGGTCGATGGCAAGGTCGTCGTGATCACGATGGCGGACGGCCGCCCGTACGACCTCGTGCGGGACACTGTCGCGGAGCTTGGCCTGCCGCTTGTTCGGATGGAGCAGCGGCGACACCGCCTCGAGGACCTGTTCCGGGACGCCGAGGCATCCGACGGCACTGCCGGCGACGGCACGCCACCGACGGTGACGATTCCGGGACAGCCGATGACCCCACCGCCGCCGGCGGGAACCGCGGGCCCGGCCTCGTGACGGCTCCTGCCGCCGCCGGAAGCGCGACCGGCGAGATCTACGACCTCGGCTACCGCGGCTACGACGGACCGCGGCTGGGTCGGGCGCACGCGATCCGGTCGCTCTTCTTCCACAGCCTTCGGTCGACCTACGGCCTCGGCCGCAGCACGCGGGCGAAGCTGGCTCCGTTCTTTCTGTTGACGTTCGCGACGATCCCGGCGATCGCGATCGTGGCCGCGCTCGTCCTCGTCGCCCGCTTCGGCGGCGAGATCAGCGAGGTCCTCGGCGCCAATTCGCCGGTCCGCTACGACACGATGTTCTCGCTCCTCTCCGGAGCGGCGATCATCAGCCTGTTCTGTGCCGCGCAGGCACCCGAGCTGTTTGGCCGGGACCAGCGTTACGGGATCCTCTCGCTGTATTTCGCCCGGGCCCTGCGCCGGACCGACTACACGCTGGCCCGCATCGTTGGATTCGTCGCGGCGCTGCTGATCCTGCTGCTCGTCCCGCAGGGCGTGCTCTTCCTCGGCCGGGTGCTGCTCGCCGAGGACATCGTCGGCGCCTTCCAGCGGGACGTCGGGGCGATCCCGCCGATCCTCGCCGAATCGGTGCTCGTCGCGCTCGTCTACGGCGGCCTGTCGATGACCGTCTCGGCATACACCCCGCGCCGGGCGTACGCCGTCGCCGGGATCATCGCCCTGTTCACGATCCCGGGAATCATCACCGGCGTCGTCACGAGCCTGGGATCGTCCACCGTCGGCGATCTCCTGACGCTGATCAGCCCGGGATTCGTCCTCGAGCAGATCAACACGGTGCTGTTCGGCGTGGAGCGCAGCACCGACCTCTTCTTCGTCGGGCTGCCCGAGGCTACGTACTTCGCCGCCGCCGCCGTTGCGATCGTCGCGACGTTCGGGATCTGCATCCGCCGGTTCCGGCAGATCAGCGTGTGACTGAGATCGTGTCTGTCTCATCGGCTCCTCCGTCGTCCGAGGTTCCGGGTGCGATCGCCGCCGCCTCGGGCGGCGGCGTGCCGACGTTCGCGCCACTGCCCCCTGTCGACGCGGCCGCCGACACGCCGATCGCGCCGATCGTGCTCGACGGCGTCTCGCGCTGGTACGGCCCGGTGGTCGCCGTCAACGACATCACGTTCGCGCTCGGCTCCGGGATCACCGGGCTGCTGGGGCCGAACGGGGCCGGCAAGACGACGATCCTCCACATGCTCTCGGGGCTGCTCCGGCCGTCGAGCGGCCGGGTGCTGATCGGCGGAGCGCCGGCCTGGCGGAATCCGGCGATCTACCGCTACGTCGGTCTCGTTCCCGAGCGGGAGGCCGTCCACTCCTTCCTCACCGGGCGGGAGTTCGTCGAGATGGCCGCCCGGCTCCAGCGGCTGCCGGATCCGCGATCCGCGGCGGCGGCCGCGATCCGGACGGTCGACATGGTCGATGCCGCTGACCGCGCCGTCGGCGGCTATTCGAAGGGCATGCGCCAGCGCACGAAGATCGCGGCGGCCCTCGTCCACGACCCGACCATCCTGCTGCTCGACGAGCCGTTCAACGGGATGGACCCGCGGCAGCGTCTGCACATGATGGATCTCCTGCGCTCGATGGCCGCCGCCGGCCGGACCATCCTGTTCTCATCGCACATCCTCGAGGAGGTCGAGCGGATCGCCGACGGGGTCCTCGTCATCGTCGCCGGTCGGCTCGCCGCCGCGGGCGACTTCCGCGAGATCCGGCGGCTGATGACGGACCGGCCGCACACATTCCTCGTCCGCTCGTCGGACGACCGGCGGCTGGCCGCGGCGTTCATGACGGAATCGACTGTCTTCGGCACGGAGCTCCGCGACAGTCTGCTGACGGTCCGCGTCGCCGAGTTCGCCGGGTTCACCCGGATCGTCGCCCGAGTTGCCCGTGACGCGCGCGTTTCGCTCTACGAAGTCCGACCAACCGACGACTCGCTGGAGAGCGTCTTCGACTACCTGGTCTCGCGCCGGTGACGACGTTCGCGACGCTCGCGACGGTGACCCTCCGAGCGCTGCTCGGCCGGCGGCGGACGCTGCTGATGATCCTGCTCGCCGCGATGCCCGTGCTGCTCGGCCTGATCATCCGAGCGAACCGCGACAGCCTCCGGACGGAGGTTCTCGGCCCGACGATCGACAGCCTCGTGGTTGCGATCGTTCTGCCACTGGTTGCGCTCGTCTTCGGGACCGCGGCCCTCGGGATGGAGCTCGACGACGGCACCGGGGTTCACCTGCTGACGAAGCCGATCAGTCGCTGGCTGATCATCGTCGCCAAGACGATCGTCGCCGGCACGCTGACAGCGGCCCTGATCGTGCCGTCAACGGTGATCAGCGGGATCCTCATGGGCGGCACCGGCTCGACGGCGCTCGGCATCACGTTCGCGTTCGCCCTGGCGAGCCTCATTGGCGCGTATGTCTACACGGCGATCTTCCTCGTGCTCTCGGTGATCACGACCCGCGGCCTCATCATCGGCCTGGCCTACGCCCTCATCTGGGAGGCGGTCGTCGCCGGGCTGCTGCCCGGCAGCCAGGTCTTCAGCGTCCACCAGTACCTCCAGGGCATCGCCCAGGCGTTGGCGCCGGAGGCGAGGGACTCGCTGGTCGGCGCGGGTGGCTTCCTCTACGCGGCGGTCGCCCTCGCCCTTGCGCTCGCCATCGGGACGGTCCGGCTGGCTCGCTACGAGGTTCGCGGGGCGGAGTAGCCACTGAACGGGTCGAGGCTGGCGTCGTCGGGGTGACGGAGGACCCACGCCGACCGGGACGAACGACCCGTGGCGGCGACGCCGATCCCGCGGGAATCTCCGTCCATGCCGATCGACTTCCTCGCCTACACCGCCGATCGCCGCATCACGGGCCGGGTCATGCTGGCCGACGACCGCCTCAGCGACATGCTCAACGCCGTCCCGCGGCTCGTCATCCGCGACGCCGCTGTCGATGAGCTCCTCGACGACCGCCCGCCGCGCGTCGCCGACGTCACGATCGCGATCGGCGAGATGCTCGTCGTCGTCGGGAGCGGTCCGCGCGGCAGCGATCGGCTGCGCAAACGCTGGCTCAAGCGCCGCGCGTCGATTGGCCTCGGCCGGTTCGTCGTCGAGGGCGACCTGGGCTACCCGCCGGAGTCGACGCTCCCGGGATCGGGCGACCCGTCGGTCGTCCTCGCCGGCCGAGACCTGCTCGTCGCGCTCACCGACGCCACGATCTCGTACGACCGGATGGGTGGCGTGGTCGCGGAGACCTACGAGACCGTCCTCATCAACCGTGCCCGGGCGAGCTGGATCGAGGTTTCGCCGACGATCTTCGTCGAGCCCGAGGCCGACGGCGCCGAGACCGGCCGGACGCGCTACGTCAAGGACTTCACCAACAGCGTCGCCGAGTAGATCCGCCGTCAGTCCCCGAGCGGCACGCCCACGATGTTGAATCCCCCGTCGACGTAGACCACCTCGCCGGTCACCGCCCTCGCGAGGTCGCTCGCCAGCCACACGGCGGTCCCGCCGACGTCCTCGGGCGTGATGTTCTCGCGGAGCGGGGCGACCTCGGCGAACGACCCGTACATCTTCTTGAAGCCACCGATGCCGGCCGCCGCCAGCGTCCGGATGGGACCGGCGGAGATCGCGTTGACCCGGACGCCATCGGGGCCGAGGTCGGCCGCCAGGTATCGGACCGACGCCTCGAGCGCAGCCTTCGCTACGCCCATGACGTTGTAGTTGGCGACGACTTTCTCCGCGCCGTAGTACGTCAGCGTGAGGATGCTGGCGCCGGGCCGGAGGAGGGGACGCGCCGCCCGCGCCAGCGCGACGAGCGAGTAGGCGCTCACGTCGAGTGCCAGCGCGAAGCCGTCGCGCGAGGTGTCGACGAACGCGCCTTCGAGCTCCTCGCGCTTCGCGAACGCCAGGGCGTGGACGAGGATGTCGAGCTCGCCGTGGGCCTGTCGCCAGCGGTCGAAAACGCGTTCGATCTGGGAGTCATCCTGCACGTCGCAGGGCTCCACGAACGTCGCGCCGATGCTCTCCGCGAGCGGCCGGACCCGCCGCTCGACGAGCGATTCGACCGACGAGAAGCCGAGCGTCGCGCCCTGCTCGTGGAACGCCCGGGCGATGCCCCACGCGATCGAGTGATCGTTCGCGACGCCGAAGACCAGGGCCTTCTTGCCGTCGAGCAGTCCCATCGCCACCTCCGGCGCGAGGATACGCCGGGAGGTCCCGGCGTCGCCGGTCGCTGGCCGGCCGCGCGTGACGCCAAGTCGACGCGGCTAGCATGTCCGCGTGCCCGACCCTGCTCGAGCCCTCGCCGGCGTCCGCGCGTTGCTCCTGGACCTCGATGGCGTGATCGTCCTCGCCGGCAAGCCGGTGCCCGGAGCGGCCGAGGCTATCGGCGTGATCGCCGCCAAGGGGGTGCCTTTCCGGATCGTCACCAACACCTCGCTCGTCAGCCGGGCGACACTTTCGAAGTGGGGCGCCTCGATGGGCGCGCCGATCCCAGCCGACCGGTTTCAATCCGCGCTGTCGGTGTCGGCCGCGTACACGGCGCGCCGCTTCCCGGGCCGGCCGCTCTACGTCCTGACGTCCGATGACGCACGGTCGGAATTCGACGGCCAGCACCTGCTCACGGATGACGAGGCGTCGCGACCGGACGCCACGGCGGCCGCGGTCGTCGTCGGCGATGCGCCGGAGGCCGCCACCTGGGAGAACATGAATCGGGCCTTCCGCCTCGTCCGCAACGGCGCCGAGTTGATCGGCATGCACAAGAACCGCTGGTGGATCACGCCGGATGGGCCCACGATCGACTCCGGGTCGTACGTCGCGGGCCTCGAATTCGCGAGTGGGGTCCGGGCGAGGATCCTCGGAAAGCCGAGCCGAGAGTTCTTCTCCGAGGCGGCATCCGCGCTGGCGGACGAGATGCGCGGCAACGGCGGCAGGCGTCTCGTCCGCAGCGAGATCGCGATGGTCGGCGACGACCTCGAGACCGACGTGCGTGCCGCCCAGCGCGCAGGTCTCCGCGGCGTGTTCGTGCTCAGCGGCAAGCACAGCCGGGACGACCTGGCCGCGGCCGCCGCCCGGGGCACGCCGCCGCCCAACCTCGTCGCCGAATCGCTGGCGGAGATCGCCCGGGCGCTAGACTGAGCGGACTTCTCAGCGACCTTTCCCTCCAGAACGAGGTTCCCGTCGATGGCGACCGAATCGGCACCGCGGATCAAGATCACCTACGCGACGCTACGCAACGACAACGAGCAGCTCCACGCCGCCTATGAGGCGGGCCTCGAGGAAGCCAAGCGCGAGCTCGGCGCGCACCACCGGAACTTCATCGACGGCCTCGAGCGCGAAGCACAGGAGGAGTCGACGGTCGCCTCGCCGATCGACCGGGACCTCATCCTCGGTCACTTCGCGAAAGGCTCACGCGAGGACGTCCGGGAGGCGATCGCCGCCGCCCGCCGTGCCCAACCAGGCTGGGCCGCGACTCCCTGGCGCGACCGGCTGGCGCTGATCCGACGCGCGGCGGATCTCATCAGCGAGCGCCAGATGCGCTACGGCGGGCTCATGGCGATCGAGGTCGGCAAGAACCGGCTCGAGGCGCTCGGCGAGGTGGAGGAGGCGGCCGACCTCCTGCGGTACTACAGCCAGACGATGGAGGACAACGACGGCTACGACCACCCGATGGACAACCTCGGGGACAACGCCGTCCACACGCGCTCGATCCTCCGGCCGCACGGCGTCTTCGCGGTCATCAGCCCGTTCAACTTCCCGATGGCCCTCGCGGCCGGGCCGAGCGCCGCCGCCCTCATTGCCGGAAACACGGTGGTCTTCAAGCCGTCGTCGGCCGCGCCGATCTCGGGCGTCAAGCTGATCGAGGCCTACCGCGACGCGGGCATCCCCGACGGCGTGATCAACCTCGTCATGGGCCCGGGCGAGACCGTCGGCGCGGAGCTCCGCGAGAATCCCGGCATCGACGGCATCGTCTTCACGGGCTCATACGAGGTCGGGATGGACCTCTTCCGGACGTTCTCGAAGGACTTCCCCAAGCCGACGATCGTCGAGATGGGGGGCAAGAACCCGGCCGTCGTCTCGCGCAACGCGGATCTCGAGGAGGCGGCCGAGGGAATCGTCCGAAGCGCGTTCGGCTTCGGCGGCCAGAAGTGCTCCGCGAACTCCCGCGTGTACGTCGAAAAGCCGGTCCACGACGAGCTCGTCAAGCTGCTCGTCGAGAAGACCGAGGCGATCACGATCGGCGATCCGCTGCTCCGCGAGAACTGGCTCGGCCCGGTCATCGATCAGCGCGCCGTCGACCGACACCAGCAGGCAGTGTCGGAGGCCCGCCGTGACGGACGCGTCTTCGTCGGTGGCGAGCGCCTCTCGGACAAGGGCATGCATCGCGGCTACTACGTCGAGCCGACGGTGGTCGGCGACCTCCCCGCTGATCACCGCGTCTTCAAGGACGAGCTGTTCGCGCCGCTCACGGCCGTCCACGCCGTCGACTCGTTCGAGGACGGGATCCGCCTCGCGAACGAGTCCGTCTACGGACTCACGGCCGGCGTCTACAGCGAAGACCAGAGCGAGGTCCAGCGGTTCCTCGACACGATCGAGGCCGGGGTCCTCTACGTGAACCGCCGTGCCGGCGCGACCACCGGTGCATGGCCGGGCGTCCAGGCGTTCGGGGGCTGGAAGGGATCCGGTTCCACGGGCAAGGCCGGCCTGTCGAGGTACTACGTCGCGCAGTTCCTGCGGGAGCAGTCGCACACCGTCGTCGACTAGGCATCACGCCGCTCCGGATGCCGAGCCGGACGCCGCCTCGTGCGAGAAGGCTGAAGCGATCCGAGGGCCGACCGCAGCCTGCATGAACGCCCGGACGTCCGACTCTGCGTGAGGGCCCGGGGGGCACAGGAAAGGAGCGTCGGAGCAGGTGGGAATCATCTCCTGGATAGTCGTCGGCGCGATCGCCGGCTATCTCGCCGGGTTCCTCGTCAAGGGTGACGAAGGACTGGGCGTCATCGGCCACATCGTTCTCGGCATCATCGGTGCCCTGATCGGTGGCTTCGTCGCCGGTCTCCTAACCGGTGGCAACGATTACACGACGGGCATCAACATCACGACGATCGTCGTCGCCACGATCGGCGCGATCATCGCGGTGGTCGGGTATAACGCGATTCGCGGCCGGGCGCGGACAGGCCGAGGTCCGGTCTAGCAGCGTCTGGCAGCGCTCGGGCGTCCAGCGGCGTCCGTATCGAATGTTCCTCGACTTCCACGGCAACACCGGAACCTCCGGCCGGCAGTCGGTGTACCAGCACCGAACGTCGATCGCCCGGAGGTTTCCCGATGCGCCGCCGACTCGCGCTCTTCCTGATCACCGTCCCCGTTCTCCTGCTGATCGGCTGGGCCGCGGCCGGCGCCGCGGTGGCCGGCGGCGGCTGTCATGGTGAAGACGAGGCGGCCGCCGTCGAAGGCGCGACCGCGACGGTGACCCTCACGGGCTGCACGTTCGGCCCCACGATCACCCGCGTGGCCGCCGGGACGGAGGTCAAATGGATCAACGCCGCGGGCCAGACGCACGACGTCGTCGGTCGTCGGTATGCCTGGGGCAGCGAGGCGCTCGAGAACGGCCAGTCCTTCTCGCACCGGTTCGCCGCCGCAGGCCTGTATCCGTACTCATGCAGCTTCCATCCGGGGATGGCCGGCGTGGTCGTCGTCGGGACCACCCAAGCATCGCCGGCAGGCATCCAGGCCGCGGCGGCGATCGAGGCCGCCGACGGCCCGACCTCTTCTGCCGACGGGACGATCCCGGCCGCGGCCGCGGCGGTGCTCGGCCTCGTCGGCGGGCTTGTCGTGGCTGGCGTCGGAATGAGGCTGATGGCCCGTCGCGACACCACGGCCTGACGTCGCGCAACGCACCTCGGAGCCGGCCGGGTCTCTGTTAGACTCCCGGCCGAGTTTCCACTCTGCATAAACCGTATGCGTTCGAGGTGCGTTGCGTGGCCCAGTCTCGACCCGTCCCGGACATCGTCACGGAGCTCCCCGGACCCCGGGCCCGCGCTCACGTCGCCTTCGATGAGACCTGGACGTCACGGAGCCTGCCGCGAGCCTACCCGCTGGTCCCAGTCCGCGGCGACGGCCTGATGATCGAGGACATCGACGGCAACCTGTTCCTCGACTTCGCGGCCGGCATCGCCGTCAACTCGACGGGTCACGCCCACCCTCGAGTCGTCGCCGCCATCAAGGAGCAGGCGTCCGAGCTGCTCCACTTCTCGGCGAGCGACTTCTACCTCCCGATCTACGCCGAGGTGTGCCAGCGCCTCGCCGCGATCACGCCTGTCGCAGGCGGCAAAGCAAGGGCCTACCTCGGCAACTCCGGGACGGAGGTCGTCGAGACCGCGATCAAGCTCGCCCGGCACGCGACGAAGCGGCCATACGTGGTCGCCTTCCTCGGCGCGTTCCACGGCCGGTCCTACGGCTCTGTCTCGTTGACCGCTTCGAAGTCGAAGTACCACGCGGGCTTCGGTCCGCTCCTGCCGGGAGTCTTCCACGCGCCGTTCGGCCGCGTCGATGACCTGCGGTGGTTCGACGACGTGCTATTCGACAAGCTCGCGCCGGCGGACGAGGTCGCGGCGATCATCGTCGAGCCGATCCAGGGCGAGGGCGGCTACATCGTGCCCGAGGAGGGGTTCCTCGCGGGGCTCCGCGATATCGCCGACCGCCACGGGATCGTGCTGGTGTTCGACGAGATCCAGTCAGGCGCGGGAAGGACCGGCCGGATGTGGGCGGCGGAGCACTGGGACGTCAAGCCGGACGTCGTCCTGACCGCGAAGGGGATCGCGTCGGGGATGCCGCTGGGCGGGCTCGTAGCGAGGGCCGACCTGCTCGAGAGCTGGGGTCCGGGGGCGCACGGCTCGACGTACGGCGGCAATCCTGTCGCCTGCGCGGCTGCCCTCGCCACGATCGATCTCCTCGAAGGCGGCCTGGTCGACAATGCCCGCTCCCGCGGCGACGAGGCATTCACCGGCCTCGCCCAGGTGCGCCGCCACCACCCGTCGCTGATCACCGACGTCCGCGGCAAGGGGCTGATGATCGGGATCGAGTTCGACACCGCAGAGCACGCCGAGGAGGTCCAGTGGGCCGCGTTCCAGCGCGGGCTGCTGGTGCTCGAGTGCGGCAGGAGCTCGGTCCGCATGTCGCCGCCACTGACGGTCTCGGCAGCTGAGATGGCGGCCGCGCTCCGACTCTTCGGCGAGGCCGTCGCCGATGTCGCCGGCGAGGGCGCCGACCGCCCGCTGCTGCATGCCGCCGAGGTGGCGCATGCGATCACGGGCGTCGAGGCCGGCGGCTGACAGCTACGCGAGATCAGGCCTCGCCGGCTCCCGAGAGGTCCGATGCCCAGAGCCGCGACGCGAACGTCGCAAGCCCGAGGAGCAGCGCGATTCCCATGATCGGCGTCCCAATCCGCTTGAGGATCGTCACGTCGCCGATGAGCCCGACGAGGAAGATCACGAGGCCGAGGTTGACGCCCCAGAAGATCAGCTGATCGGCCCACGGCCATCGGCCCGCCTGATCGCGTGACAGGACGAGCAGAAGGCCGAACATCAAGTTCGTGATGACGCCGATGAACGTCGAGTGGTCGCTAGCGACGAGGACGCCACTGATGCCGGGCGATTCGACCGTCAGCGCCGTATCACTGATGAGGCGGAACACGACGTACAGGTAGATGCCCGTCGCGACAACGACGAAGACGGACGCGACCGCGAGATTGCGATCAGCCGAGGGCATTGCCCAGTTCACCCGAACGGCCGTCGGCAGGAGGCGGTAGGCGAACAGCCCGACTGCGATGAGCTCGAGCAACAGGTAGAGGCCGCCGGCCGGCTGGATCGCTTCTGGGGGCAGGAACAACAGCGTTCCCGAGATCACGAGCCCCCCGAGGAACAGCAGCGTCATCTGAAGGACTCCGCCACGCGGTCGGTCGGTCGTTCGCAGGACTCGCCACTCGAGGAGGCCCATCGCGGCGAGGATCAGATAGCTGAAGACCATCGCCGCCGCGTGTGCCCCGACGATGTTCGAGCCGCTCGGGAACGCGGACGGTCCGCCGGCGTTCTGGACCTGTCGGAGGACGCCGATGATGGCGCCGTACGTGAACGTCGTCAGCCCCAGCGCGATGGCGAGCCGCGGCAGCGCCGGATCGGCCATCACCGCCTGCCATGCCCAGACGACAAGCCACACGATCGCGACCAGCAGCACGGCGCCGACGGTTGCTCGCAGCCATGGGATCGCCAGGTAGAAGGCGACGACATAGACGGGGATCAGCACGCCGAGCGAGAGCGCGAGGCGTCGGTCGATCCCGCCGGCGAGCCACGCTGACGCGGCCACGATCGTGAGCGTCAACCAGCCGAGCGTCCCCGAGTGGACGTGGGTGAGCAATTGGTCGCGGCTGAACTCGACGACGTCGAGCCCGTTGAGGATTCCGATCGCGATCGTTACGACGAAGACGGCCATCCCGACCAGGAACAGCCCGCGGACCGTCCTAGCGTCGTTCGGGGCGAGCGCGGACGCGGACATCAGGACCCTCCACTCCTCTCGGCGCTCCGAGCGCCGTGCGCAGCCGCATCGTAACGGCGTCCAGGACGCCCCGCGCAGGCTGTCTGTCGGCGGCCGTCTACGAGCGGAACGCGGCTATCGGCAGCCGCATCAGGCTGCTCTGGAGATCGTCGAAGACCCGGACCGACCGCGCTGCGACGACGAGGTTCCCGCCGCCGGCCGGCCGGCGGCGCACGCCCCATCGGCGGGCTGGCATCATCCCCAGGTGAGCAAGGTCACCACGATGCGCGACGCGATCGCGGAGCTCGTCCACGACGGGGACACCGTGGCGATCGAGGGCTTCACTCATCTCATCAGCTTCGCGGCCGGCCACGAGATCATCCGCCAGAGGAAGCGGGACCTGACGCTCGCCCGGCTGACGCCCGACGTCATCTACGATCAGATGATCGCCGCCGGCGTTGCTCGCAAGCTGATCTTCTCGTGGCTCGGGAACCCCGGTGTCGGCGGCCTCAACGCGATTCGCAGACGGGTCGAGGCGTCGCCGCCCGAGCTGGAGCTCGAGGAGTACAGCCACTTCGGGATGGTCGCGCGCTACACGGCCGGCGCCTCGAACCTGCCGTTCTTCCCGCTGAGGTCGTATTTCGAGACCGACCTCCCGCGGGCCAATCCGCTGATCCGGCCGATCGAGTCGCCGTACGGCGACGGTGTCGTCTACGCCGTGCCGCCGTTGAAGCCGGACGTCTCGATCGTCCACGCCCAGCGGGCGTCGGCCGGCGGCGACACCCAGGTCTGGGGCCTGCTCGGCTGCCAGAAGGAGGCGGCGTTCGCGGCGGAGCGGGTCATCGTCGTGGTGGAGGACGTGGTCTCCGACGAGGTGATCCGGGCCGACCCGAACCGGACGATCATCCCAGGCTTGATCGTCGACGCGGTCGTCGTCGAGCCCTGGGGCGCCCATCCGAGCTACGTCCAGCGCGCCTAGGACCGGGACCACCTGTTCTACCTCGACTCGGACCCGATCTCCCGGGACGAAGACGCGACGCAGGCATGGCTGAGGGAATGGGTGCACGGC
>JBJMMH010000054.1:0-7264 GCA_045804885.1 Chloroflexota bacterium
CCGGCTCGGTCATGTGGTGATCTGCACCGGCTTCCGGAACCCGGCACTGACGGCCAAGATGATCTCGACGATGGACGCCATCAGCGGCGGCCGGATGGACCTGGGCATCGGCGCCGGCTGGAAGCGCGACGAGTGGGAGGCGTACGGCTACGGCTTCCCCGACACGAAGGAGCGGCTCGCCCGGCTCCGCGACGATCTTGGTGTGATCGAAGCCATGCTCGCCGGCGACAAACACCAGCACGCGACGTACGAAGGCAAGCATTCGCGTGTCCGCGACGCGCGGAACATCCCGAAGCCGATCCAGCGGCCGCGGGTCCCGATCATGGTCGGCGGCAACGGCCCGAACGTCACCTGGCGGCTAGCGGCCCGCCACGCCGACGAGGTCAACCTCGACGGCATGATGCCCGACGAGGTCGAGGCGGCGCTGCCCACGATCCGTGCGCGCTGCGAGGAGATCGGGCGGGACCCCGGGGCGTTGAAAGTCTCGATCCACATGTGGGCCGAGCACGTTGCGAAGCCCGGCCAGGAGCGGATCGACCGTCTCGGCGGCTACGCGGCGCTGGGCCTCCATCGGGCGATCGGGCTCATCCAGGCGACGGCGACCGACGACGAGGCCCTGCCGCGGTTCGTCGAGGACGCGAGGGCGGCCGGAGTCGATCTGGCGTGACGGCGGGCTGATGCCGTCGAGCTACGACGGCGTCGCGAGGAAGACTCGGAGCACCCACGCGGTGCCGAGGACGACGAGAACGAGCGCAATCGCGGAGCCGATGGCTCGGCCTCGGTGGGGCGAGTAGGACACGGCCCCGGCCAGGCCGAGCGCCGACAGCGCCACGAGGATCAGCAGCCCGATGTTCAGGATCGTGACCATGCTGCCTGTCACGAGCAGGACGACCGCTGTGACGGTGACGGTGCCGATCCCTATCGCGGCCGAGACCGTCCGAGGCGTCGGCGGCAGTGCCGGGACGGCGCCCTCCGTGTTCGCGCCGGCCATCGCCCACAGGCCCACGCCTGACGGGATGCCGAGGACGGCCGCGAGGCCTACGGCGACGACGCCGAAGACCGTCCCGAAGACCGCCCGGAGCCAGCCCGACGTCTCCGGCGGATCGATCAGGATCAACGCCGCGAGCCCGAGGCCGAGGACGACGACTGCGGCGATGACGAGCATCAACAGCATCGTCCGCGAGGCGATGACGAAGCCCTTCTGATTCATGTCGGCCCCCTCTGCGTGCAAGCGGGCCGTAGTGTCCGACTATCCCGGGGCACGGTCAATCCTCCCGGACCGCACTTTCCTCGTCCTCGCCGGCCGGGATCGGGCATTCGCCCGCGGACGGCATTCAGCCGGCGGCGGCCGCCGTCGGTGGCGTCGCCGTCGGCGCGGACTGCGGATCCGCGAGCGGGACGGTGAACGTGAAGTTCGCGCCACCCTCGGGGCGGTTGGTCCCACTGATCTCGCCGCCCATCGCCCGAACCAACTCGCGCGCCACGTAGAGCCCGATTCCTGTGCCGGAGGCCCGGCGCTTGGTGTGGTCGGCTCGGTGGAATAGCTCGAATACGGTCTCGGGCTCGTCACCGAGCCCGGGTCCGTTGTCGATCACCGAGACGTGCGCCGCCTGATCGTCCGTGATGATCGAAACGTCGATCGGTCCGTCCTCACCGGCGTACTTGATCGCGTTGGTCACGAGGTTGTAGACGACCTGGACCAGCGCCGTCGGATCCGCGAGCGCCGTCGCGAGGTATGGCGGTGCGTCGAAGCGAAGATCGAAGCCGGGATAGCGCCGCTGGAGGTCGCTCACGACGGTCCCGATTGCGCGCTGGATCAGGATCGGCTCCGGCGACACCTCGATCGCGCCGCGCTCCGACCGCGACAGGACCAGCAGGTCGTCGACGATCCGTCGAAGCCGTTCTGATTCCTCCTGGATGTCCTCGAGGAGCCCGCTCGTGTCGCCCGAGCCGTTGGTCCGCGAGAGGAGCGCCGCCGCGCCGAAGATCGTCGTGACAGGTGTCCGGAGCTCGTGCGAGAGCACCGCGAGGAACGCGTCGCGGACCGTTTCACGCTCGGCGAGGTCATCGATGCGGGCCGCCTGAGCCGCGTACAGCTCTGCCCGCTCGAGCGCCTGGGCCGTGATCCGGGCAACCGCCCGCTTCAACTCCCGATTTGCGGGCTCGAGCGCGTGGGGAGTGCGCCAGCTCAAGAGCAGCACCCCGAACGGCGTGCCGTCACCACGATGCAGCGGGACCGCGGCGACGGCGGCGGACGTCGCGAACCCGGCCGGATGCTCCGCCGCGAGGCGATCATGCTCGTCGCTGCCGACCTCGAGCCACAGCTCTTCACCGGCGTCGATGACCCGGCGCGCCAGCGCGATCGCATCCTCCTCGCGCGGGCCGCCTGATTCACCGCGCTCGAGGGCGCCGAGGACCCTGGCCGACGTGTCGTCCGCAACGACGATCCAGGCACCGTCGCAGCCGACCAGCTCAGAAGAACGGACGACGACGTCCTGGGCGATCGTCGCCGCGTCCGCCTCCGACGTCAGTCGGGCAGTCAGGTCCTGGAGAAGGACGATCCGGCCGTGCTCGAGCGCCGCCTCCGATCGGGAGTCGGCAAGATTGCGCATTGAGTAGCGGAGCGCGCCCGCGATCAGCGAGAGCAGGATGCCGTCGACGACGTAGAGGAGGAGTCGACCGGCCATCTGCCGATCCGCGACACCGATCTGGCCGATGGGGTCGATCGTGAAATACGTCACGGTCGCAGACAGCAATGTCACGGTGATCCCGGGCCCTACGCCACCAAGGAGCGCCGACACGACGACGGCCGGCACCAGGACGAGGAAGAAGCTGTCGAGGCCGGCGAGGAGGAGCGCGTACTTGATCGCCAGCGCGACGATCATGATTCCGATGGCCATTCCGTACCGCATGGGTGCGGAGGCGTTCAGCCACCGCGAGGCCTCGCGGTCGAGGGCGGGATGACCGGTCCAGGACGTCACGGTCGGAGCTGCTCCAACTTCACGGCACCTGAGTGACGCTGCACGGTATGCGCCACGAAGCGTGGCGGTCAGGGCCGCAACTTTACCCTGAGGCCTGTCCGGCGGTAGCCCCCGCGAGGTATGCCGGAGTTGCGGCGGCGGGACATCGACAGGCTGGTGTCGCTCAGATGCCGGCGCCTGGGATCCGACAAGTGAAGGCGGTCGAACCGCCGGCCAGGGCAGCGCTTCGGACGGGGCCCGCGGACGATGCTCGGGCGAGTGTCGCGGCGGCGGCCCCCCGCTCCTGGATGACGAGCGCCGTGACCATCCCGAACATCCCGTCGTGACCTTCGGCGTGAGGGAGGATGTGGCAGTGGAAGGCCCACGCCCCAGGGTCCTCGCAGTTGACGATCACGTCCCATCGCTCGCCCGGATTCACACCGAGCGTATCGCAGAAGAACGGCTGGGGGAGCGCGTATCCGTCGCGGGCGACCACCTGCATCGGCATTCCGTGGAGATGCCAGGGATGCATCATCACGCCCTCGTTCATGAAGCGGATGGCGATCGTGTCGCCGATCGTCGTCACGATCGGTGACGTCGCCGGGAAGCCGCGGCCGTTGATCGTGAAGCCGCCGAGCGAGTCGTTGCTGATCCAGATGATGTCTTGGCTCACCTCGTATTTGCGGTCGTATCGCTCGGCCGGGTTCTTCGGCTGGACGATGAAGGCGCCGAGGAGGCCGCGTCCCACCTGGTCGGTCGCGTTGTGGTGCGAGTGGTACATGTGCGAGCCGACGGTCCGCGCCGTGAATTCATACGTGAACGACGCACCGGGCTGGATAGGGTCCTGCGTGACATGGGGAACGCCGTCCATGTTGTTCGGGATCCGCTGCCCATGGAAGTGGATGCCGGTCGACTCGTCGAGGTTGTTCTTGAAGATCGCCCGGATCCGGTCGCCCTCGACGACGTCGATCCGAGGGCCGGGCCAGGTTCCATTGAAGCCGAGGGCCGCGACGGGATCCTTGACCGCATCGATCTGATGCTGGATCTGGTCGATCGACATCTCGAAGACCTTCACGCCGCCGTCGACGCGGGTGGGTTCGAGTAGCTGGTTGCCCGCTCCCGGGAGCGTCGCGCCCTCGCCGTCGAGGAACCGCTTGACGACCGCGAGGCCAGCAGCATCGTGATCGACGGCCGGCGACGGAGCGGCCGCGTCCGGTGACGCGGAATGGACGGGCGCCTCGCTCCCGTCCGCGTGAGCGTCTGATTCCGCCGGAGCCGGCGATGGTGACGCCGGCGAGGCCGCGGGTCCATATGTCCACGCGGGAACCGCGCTCGCAGGGGCGCACGCGGCGAGCGCAGCCGCGACAAGGCCGCCGCCCGTCAGAGCGCCGGCGCGCAGGATCGAGCGTCGACTCAGGACGGTGGACGGGAGCGAGTCGAGCCCCGGTTGGGCCGCCTCGAGATGCGATTCGGTCATTGGCCGATGGTCACAAATGCGCCCTGATCGGGACCGTGCCGGTCGGCTCCTTCGATTTGGGCCGGTCGTCATGTTCGTCCCGTAACGCGCGTAGTACCGCTTGTAGGCGTCCTGAAGACCGCGTTCGGACCGCATCCGTCCTCCCCAGGTCGCGTTCGTCGTCCCGACCAATGGTGCCCAACGGCCCGGGCGCATCGGGCCATCCGACACAGGTTGACGACGGGCCACGGGACGAACCTCATGCCAGGCCAAAAGAAGTCACATCAACAGGCCAAGGGAGGTACAGGAAATGACCACGCGACTAAGCCGACTTGGAGTCGTTCTCGCCGTCGTCGGCCTTCTCTTCGCGGCGGCCGGCGCGTATACGTTCATCAAGACCCAAGAGGGCTATCGCTCGCTGAACGCGTTCAGCGCGGCGCAGAACGTCAAGCTCGGGTACAACGAGCAGGGCCAGCTCACGTCGAGCGGTGAGACGGCCGAGGCGCAGGCCATCCTCGCGATGCTCAGCAACGAGTGGGGCTATCCCGTCGTCGCGAGCGACCTGAATCCGAATGACCCGGTCGTCAACACCGGTACCGAGTACATGTTCCAGATGGCGACGGTCGCCTATCACACGCTCCACGGCACGCAGACCGTGGTTCTCGACAAGGACTTCACGGCTCCTGACGGCACCGTCTACACCGCCGGCACCGAGTACCAGGTTCCCGTCGAGGGTCGCTACTGGGCGGACTTCGACCGCACGAACCCCGTCGACGCCGCCGTCCGAGCACAGGCCTGGACCGGCGTGGCGCATGCGCTGATCGGCGAGCTGGGCGTCGGGACCGTGACGGCCTCCGCGCTGCAGATGGGTCTGGGCCTGGCGGGACTCTTCGCAGGTGTCGGGTTCGCGTTCATCCTGGCCGGGGTGGGTCTAGTCTGGGCGACCCGACCGGAGCCCGAGAAGGTCCCCGTGCTGCGGCCCGCAGGCGTTATGGCCTGACGCCGATGGAGTTCCCCGCTCCGCTGACCCAGCACACGACCGGAGGGCCCGTCCGAGATGGACGGGTCCTCCGGCTGTCGTGCGTCCAGCGTTCGACGGTTCGGCCCTCGACGTCTCGTCTGACCTACCCCGGCCGCCCGGCCGCATAGAGGTCCATCGGCCCCGTGAGTCCCTTGAGCTCGACCGGTCCAACCTCGCGGAACTCGACCGCCGACCCCTCGGCGGCGTCTACAACGGACCGGCTGACGATCACTTCGCCGGCCTCGGCATAGTCGGCGATCCGCGAGGCGAGGTTCACGGTCTGGCCGTAGTAATCGCCCTCCTGGAAGATCACCGACCCGGCATGGAGCCCGACGTGAGCGGGTGGCAGTCCGGCGCCGACGATCGCGTCGATCATGTCCAGCGCCGCGACGACCCCCCGGCCAGGGTTCGGGAAGTGGAGCATGACCCCGTCCCCGAGCCACTTCACGGGCCTTCCGCCGTGGTGGACGGATGTCTGGCGTACGACGACGCCAAGTTCTTCGGCGAGCTGGGCCGCGGCGGCGTCGCCCCGTTCCTGCGTCAGGCGGGTATAGCCGGTGATGTCGAGGAAGCACATCGCCGGCGGATGCTGGAGCCGGCTGTGCAGGCCGGCCGCCGCGAGCTGCGCCTCGACCCCTTCGATGAGGTTCTCGGTCCACGCCCGCGCTTGCTGAAGGTGGTACATGGCGAGCACCGATCGCTCGGTCAGCGCGCTCATCCGGTCGCCGAGCTCGCCGCCGAGGATCTCGTCGGGACGGATGCCTCGCCTCATCGCCGGTTGAATGACTTCCGCCTGCCACATCACCGACTCGGTCTCGGCGATTCGCCTCATGCTGTCGCTCTGGGCACGGATCAATCGCTGGAGTGCCGCGATGCCGATTCCGGCGCCGGCGGCCGTTTCGATCAGGTCGACGAAGGGCAGCTCCTCGTCACGGAGTCGATCGTCCGGGCCCGGCCCAACGGAGCCCGACACCTCGCGGATGAACATGAGCAGCTCGACGGGCAGGCCCGTCCGCGCGGCCGTCTCCGCGAATGTCGCGCCGCTGAGCGCCGAGAACCGATCGAACGCCGGAGCGTCGAGGAAGTCGAGGGCGACGGACCCGCCGCGGATTGCGGCGGCGAGGCCTTCCAACGGGATGCCGGACGCGACGAGGCTGTTCACCAGTCCGACGCGCCGAAGGTGCCCAGCCCGGAAATGGGCGCCGGCATCAGGTGTGATGATGCCGAGCTCCACGAGCCGCCTGAGCTCATCGACGCCGACGCCGCTCCGCTGGGCCGCCTCAGGGAGCTCGTAGGCGTCCACGAGCGGTAACTCTATCGAGTCGGAGCGTTCGGGTAGACGTGGAGCGGGAGACGGGACTCGAACCCGCGACATTCTGCTTGGGAAGCAGACACTCTGCCAGCTGAGTTACTCCCGCTCGGGAGGCCCGGATTCTAGCGCCGTCGCGTGACCGCTTCAATGCGACCGGACGGCGCGTTGGCGCGAGATGGCTATCCTGCGAGGGCATGGTGGCGTCGCGTCGACGGCTCCTCTGGCTCGCGCTCCTCGCCGCATTCGTGGCCAGCTGCTCGGGCACAGTCACGACGTCGCCCGGCTCGAGCGCCAGCCCGACCGCTGCGGCGGTACCATCGGGGCCGACTCCTTCCGCCGCCGAGAGCCTGCCCAGCCCGACGATGTCGCCCGAACCGCCCGCCGCGAGCAGCGGCGCCCTGACCCTCACCTCGAGCGCCTTCCAGGCGACCGCCGAAATTCCGGCCGACTACACCTGCAAGGGTGCCGACCGATCGCCGGACCTCGCCTGGACCGGCGTCCCGGCCGGCACGAAC
>JBJMMH010000055.1:0-3021 GCA_045804885.1 Chloroflexota bacterium
GGATCCTCGGCAGGCACTTTGTTCCCGTCGAGCTCCTCGAGCAGCGTCGCGCCGGCTACCTGGAGCGCCTTGTTCGCGGAGATCGGCGGTGATATCAGGTTCGTGGCTTGCAGAGTGCTCGGCGCCAACGACCGCTCGAGCGAACCCATCAGCTCGGCCGGAAACGGGACCGGATCATTGTCGAAGACCGGGACCGGAACTTGTGGCGTGTTGCCGCCGCATCCCACGAGTAGCGTCATCGCTAGGAGCCCGACGAGCACCGCCTTACCGCGCACAGTGCCGGACACCGTAGCATCAGCCCGTGCCGGCAATTAGCGTCGACCGCCGGGCCGAAACTGCTTCTCGCGCTGGTGCTCCCTAAGGTGCGCGGTCCAAGATCGCTTCCGCTTCGGCCGCGGAGAGGCGGGCCGCTCGCTCGAGCATGGGCGTCGACGACAGCTGACGGCGCGCAGCCGCGTCCGTATTCGCGTCTTCCGGGCTCGATGCGCGAAGGGTACAAGGCTTACGGCCGCTCCTGACCGACGCGTCTGTCGCGGGACGGTCAGATGTTCAGTCCGACGTCATCCCGTCGAGTTGCCGCTCGATCCGGTCAAGCGCCTGGCGCATCTCGTCCTCGCTGTCGCGTGACTCGGCGCTACCCTTGTGGATCAAGTATTTCGAGAGCACGATCAGGACGACGACCACGAGAAACTCGGACTGCCAGTTCTGGAAGGTCCATTCCCCCCACGCTACGAAGTAGCCGTCCTCGCCCCAAAGCGTCGGCTCCATGCCGTGTCCCTGCTGATCGGCGGCGTACTGCCACCAACCGAAGAGCGTGTGCAGGACGATGCTGGCGATGAACAGCAAACCGACGAGGATGCTCAGACTGTAATCGCCCCAGATCCGCGCCGATCCGGTGTCGCGCGCGCTTCGTCGTGCCATGGCTGGGACAGTGCCGGCCAGCGATGTCGGATTCGGCTGCGGGACGCTGGTGGCGGCTAAAGAACCCCTTGCACCCGGTCGGCGGGGTCGGATGGCTCGGGCGTCGCTGGGAGCTGACGCGTTGCTGCAATGGGCCGATCGGCGTTCTCGAACGAGGAACGGATTCGACGGTCGGCATCATCCCTCGCGGCGACCCGGTTCCGGCAGCGCCGACGGGCTATCGACCTGGACCCCCGAGGCCTACGTAGTTCCGGGGAATCGGGCGTCCCTTCATTCACATCCGATGAGCAGCGAGG
The DNA here is from genome assembly GCA_045804885.1 of Chloroflexota bacterium. Lineage (GTDB taxonomy): Bacteria > Chloroflexota > Limnocylindria > Limnocylindrales > CSP1-4 > CF-46. The sequence goes on from JBJMMH010000055.1 coordinate 1,218, forward strand.
ACAACAGGGCGGCGGCGAAAGACCATGACACGCATCGCTCGGATCGCGGCGCCGAACGCGCCGCTGAGGCGCTACGGAGAGGCAGGGTCCCGGGAGCCGCGTGACTGCGGCCACGGGAAGTGGCCATCGCGGTAGACGTACCAGGTCGAGGTCCGGAGGCCCTCCAGGACGCTCGGGCGGACGATCAATCGGGGGAAAGTGCGGTCGCAGTGCCGGCTCCAACTCGTTGGGTTCCCGGAGACCGGGATGCGCGGCGACGTCGGCGGCGACGCGATCGATGAAGGTGTCATCCCACGAGGGCAGGCACACGAGGCGCGGCGGTTCGTCGGGCGACATCCGCACGAGTAGTTCCTCCGGGGGACGGTGCGTGTTCACCGGGCGGCGGGTTTCAGAGTCGCGACAGCGGAGCCGTTTGTCTGGCTCGACGGCGACCGTACAATCGGGCCGCCGGGGAAGCCGTCACAAGAGGGGCCGCCGTGTCCTGCCGCCCCGATCCCAAGCGCATCGACGAGGCTCGACGCGGTGCGGTTCGCAACGTCCTGATAGAGGAGGACCGAATGTCGGCGACCGTCGCTGACGCGTGGATCCGGGACTGGGACGCCGAAGCCGGTCGTCTCGGCGTCGAGCGTGGGTCCGAGTACTGGACGCTTTGCCTGGCCTGGATCCACGAGCGAACGCGGCGGTAGCGTTCGAGGGTGGCCGACCGCCCGACTCGCGGCCCCTCGGGGGCTAGGGCCTTTCTGGGTGAGCCGTGACGCCCGGCCGGTCGTCGAGGCCCGGCTCGCCGATCCACGGGTCGCCATCGTCGTCCGCGGCAGCGAGCCATCCGCTGTCGATCCCACCGCGCAACTTCAAGCCGTCTTCGAGGTGAACGCGGTACCACCAGTAGCCGGAGGCCGATGCCGGTCCGCGCAGGATCTGCATTTCGGTGCCGATACGGAGGACAGGCTCGTACTTGACGGAGTCGGTCGAAACGCCGGGCTTTGACCGGACGCGGACCGTGTCCGAGATCGCGGCGACGTGTCCCCAGCGCGGAAGGTCGGCCGCGGGCCGACGGGAAGAGACGCCCGCGCCGTGGGCTCGATCGTCTCGGGAGATGGAATCGCGGATGCGGCATCGGACGCCACGGGCTGCGTCCCGGCGTAGGTCGGCTGGACGATCGCTGCCGATGCGAACCGTGATGGAACGACAGGGCTCGTGGCTACTGCTGTAGGGTCGACCCCGCCTCAGGCAGCCACCGGCAGGGCGATGAGAAGAGCTGCCGAGGTGATTCGCATCAGATGACCTCGTGCCAAAGGTCGCCTCATCGATCTTGAGACGCCTCTGTCGTATCGATGTCGTGACCCAGGCGTCGGACGCCGGACCCCGGGGCGCGCGGCGCCATATGGCATTCCAAGCAATACGTCCACGAGACGCGACCGAGCGGGGATCGTTGCTGCGGACGTGACCGCCCCGCTTTCCCCGAAGAGCATCTTCATCTCGGTGTCTCACGCGCTCAGTGCTCGAACGCATCGTTCGTCATCAGGTGCATGCGGTACGCGAGCGTCGCGGCTTCCGCGCGGCTGCGAGCTCCGAGCTTGGCCATGATGTTCGACACGTGGACGCCGGCCGTGCTCTCGCTGATGAACAGCGTCTCGGCGATCTGGCGGTTCGTCCGCCCCTGCACGATGAGCGGCAGCACGTCGCGCTCGCGCGGCGTCAGGCCGAACGGGTCCTGCGGCGACTCGACGGCCGGCGCCGGCTCCGGCTCCGCCACTGCCTCGACGTCGATCCTCGCCCGGGTGGCGAGCGCCTGGACCTCGCG
>JBJMMH010000056.1:0-7713 GCA_045804885.1 Chloroflexota bacterium
CCCGGCTCCATGCGCCACGGCTGGCCGCTGCCGACGAGACCGGCAAAGCGCTCAGCGCCGATCTGCTCCCGGGGCGACGGCCGCGGCCGGGCCTGGGAGCGGTGCACGCCCTCCTCGTCCCGCCAGCGCAGCTCCGGCGCGATGGGGTCGCCGCGGAGCATCGCGTCGACCGTGTCGGCCACGTCCCCGTGGACCAGCACGCGTTCGCGGTCCTGGATCTCGATGATCACGTCGAAGGTCGGCGGGGCCTTGCGCTCGAGCACGCTCTTCTGCGTCCGGCGGCGCCTCGCCTCCTCGTCCCCGAGGGTCACGCTCTGGATCCCGCCGATCAGGTCGGACAGGGTCGGGTTCAACATCAGGTTGTCGAGCGTGTTGCCGTGCGCCGTGCCGATGAGCTGGACGCCGCGCTCCGCGATCGTGCGGGCGGCCGTGGCCTCGAGCTCCGTCCCGATCTCGTCGATGACGATGACCTGGGGCATGTGGTTCTCGACCGCCTCGATCATGACCTCGTGCTGGAGCGACGGGGTGCGGACCTGCATCCGGCGGGCCTTCCCGATGGCGGGGTGCGGAATGTCGCCGTCGCCGGCGATCTCGTTCGAGGTGTCGACGACGACAACGCGCTTGCCGAGGTCGTCGGCGAGGACGCGGGCGGCCTCGCGGAGCATCGTCGTCTTGCCGATTCCGGGCCGGCCCATGATCAGGATCGACTTCCCGGTCTCGACGAAGTCGCCGATGATCTCGATCGTGCCGTAGACGGCCCGGCCGATCCGACACGTCAGCCCGACGATCTTGCCGGTCCGGTTGCGGATCGCGCTGATCCGGTGGAGTGTCCGCTCGATCCCCGCGCGGTTGTCGTCCCCGAACGTGCCGATGTGCTCGACGACGTGGGCGATGTCCGCCTCCGTGATCTCGCGCTCGAGCAGCGTCACCTCGCTGTCGGGGAACCGCGCTTCTGGTCGCCGGCCGAGGTCGAGGACGACCTCGATGACCTCCTCCTTCTCGGGCAGCCGATGGACCGCCTCGACGATCTCGGGCGGCAGCGCCGACAGCAGGGCGTCGAGGTCGTCGATCGACTCACGGCGACGGTTCTCTGGTCCCACGCCTGCCCTCCTTAGCGAACGCCGGCCGGCACGAGAGCCGGCTCGGCGACGCGGACGACGGTTTCCTTCATGAGCAGCGTGACAGTCGCGATCGTATCGAACCCCGCCTCTTCGAGTCGCCGGTCGATCGGCGACTCGTACGTCCGGACCGGCGCGATCACGCCCTGATCCGATCGATGGCCCGACCCGCGGCCGGTCCTGGCGGCGATCGCGCCGAGCGCGAACTCGGCAAGGTCCGCGACGTCGACACCGGGCCTGGCGATGATCTTCAGGTAGTGCGGCTGGTCCTCTTTGGCCACGCCGATCTGGGCGAACGCGTCGAGCTGGGTGCCGTCCTTGCCGCCCCCCGGCGTCTCCTGGACGAATGCCTCGACGTCGGCAAAACGGAGGATCGGGGCGAGGCTGCTCCGCGGGATCCGCCAGTTCGAGCCCTGGCGTTCCCAGTCGGCGAGCCGGAGCGCCTCGAGCCGCTGGATGGGCTGCGGCGTTGCCGTCGCGTAGAGCCGCAGCAGCGCGACCGCGTCGAGCGGCACGACGGGCCGGATCCGGCAGCCCTTCACGCGATCGTCGGGCCACGGCTCCGGCAGAGCCGCGTCCGCCGGCCGGTACTGGACGGTCTCCTCGCCATACCGGGCGAAGCCGGCCTGCATGAACAGCTCGACGTTGCCGTCCTGATCGGCGCACGCGACGTGCAGCCGCACGGCACCGCGCTTCGACGCCTCACGCGAGAGTTGCTGGACGAGGCGGAACCGGATATCGCCGGCGTTCGACGAACCGATCCCATCCAATTCGACGATCGTCCATTCGTCCCGGAAGCTCTCGCGCTCGACGCGGATGAGGCCGGCGAGACGGCCCTCCGACTCATACACGAACATGAGGTCGTGGGGCCGGAAGGCACCGAGCGGCAGCCGGAACAGACTGAACACCCCGATTGGCGGGCCGTTGACGGGCAGCCCGAGCGAGCGCGTGGCCGCTTCATCGTCCTGGCACAGCCGGGACAGTTCGCCGAGCGCCGCCAGATCGGTGAGGCGGGCGGCCCGGACCTTCCCGGTCGACCTCGTCGAGCGAGCCTCGGTCACGTCGTGGTCCTCGAGCGGCGAGTCGGGTGACGTCGGCGTCCGGATCCCTCGCCGGGCTCGTCGTGCTCGGCCGCCATGGTCGCGACGAGGCGGTGGAAACGCGTCTCCCCGGCGAGCTCCGGGTGGAATGCCGTCGCGATGACATTCCGTTCCCGGACCGCCACGATCCGATCGTCGTCGAGGCGGGCGAGAACGTCGACGTCGGGGCCGGTGCGGTCGACGATCGGCGCGCGGATGAAGACGCCGTGGACCGGCTGGTCGCCGAGAACCGGCACCTGGAGGTCGGCCTCGAAGGAATCGAGCTGCCGGCCGAACGCGTTCCGTTCGACAGTGACGTCGAGAAGCGGGAGGACGGCCTCCTCGCCGCCGGCGATCTCGCGAGACAGGACGATCATCCCGGCGCAGGTCCCGAACAGCGGCGCCCCGCTCGCGGCAAGGTCGAGGATCGGCTGGCGCAGGCCCCAGCGGTCGATCAGCTTGCGCATCGTCGTCGACTCGCCACCCGGGATGATGAGCCCCGCGACGTCATCGAGATCGGATGGCAACCGCACGGCGACGCCCTCGACGCCGATCGAGTCGAGCGTCGCTAAGTGCTCGCGGAATGCCCCCTGAAGGGCGAGGACCCCGATCTTCATCTTCGGTGCCCTGGAGCGGTCTCGGCTCGTCGCCTACCAACCCCTCACGGCGAGTCGCTCTTCCTCGGGAATCGCCTCGAGCGAGATGCCTCGCATGGGCGATCCGAGGCCTTTCGAGACCTCGGCGATGATCGACGGATTGTCAAAGTGCGTCGTCGCCTGGACGATCGCGTTCGCCATCCGGGCCGGGTCCTCGCTCTTGAAGATCCCCGATCCGACGAAGACGCCTTCCGAGCCGAGCTGCATGACGAGCGCCGCGTCGGCCGGTGTCGAGATGCCGCCGGCGACGAAGTTCACGACCGGCAGCCTGCCGTCGGCGGCGACCTGCTTGACGAGCTCGTACGGCGCATCAAGCTCCTTCGCCGCCACGAACAGCTCGTCGTCGCGCATGCCCTCGAGGCGTCGGATCTCTGCGAGCACGTCCCGAAGCTGACGGACCGCCTCGACGACGTTGCCGGTCCCAGCCTCGCCCTTCGTCCGGATCATCGCGGCGCCCTCGTTGATCCGACGGAGTGCCTCGCCGAGGTTCCGGCAGCCGCACACGAACGGGATCTTGAACGCGTGCTTGTCGATGTGGTGCTTCTCGTCGGCCGGGGTCAGCACCTCGGACTCGTCGATGTAGTCGACGCCGAGTGCCTCCAGCACCTGCGCCTCGACGAAGTGGCCGATCCGTGCCTTCGCCATCACCGGGATGGTGACGGCGTTCATGATCCCCTCGATCATCGCCGGATCGCTCATGCGGGCCACGCCGCCCGCTGCGCGAATGTCGGCCGGGACGCGCTCGAGGGCCATCACGGCGACGGCGCCGGCATCCTCGGCGATCTTGGCGTGGTCGGGCGTGACGACGTCCATGATGACGCCGCCCTTGAGCATCTGGGCGAGCCCCTTCTTGGTCGCCCAGGTCGACGTTTCGACGGTCATCTGCTGCTTGGCTCCGGGCTCGGCGCTCGGTCTGCCCGCCCTGCTTGCCCCGGGGTCCTCGCCCGTTCGAGCCGGCGGAGCCGCCGCACGCGACTTGGATTATCGCATGGAGCCATTCCGGGTTCGCTCCGCGACGCTTCAAGTGGCGCGTTGTGGCGCCCGCGGGCCTGTCGAACAACCGACACAGGCGCTGCAGTCACGTCTGACGACCAAGCGCGTTTCGTCGACACGACCGGCCGCTGTGCAGTGGATGACGTGGTCGATAAATGAGAAGGGGATCGAACGATGCGCAACTTGGCAGTCCTGCCGATCGCGGCGCTCATGGCCCTCGTCATCGCCGCGCCCGTCGCCGCGGCTGCGAATGTGACCAACCAGAGCGGCTCCGCAAAGGTCATCAGCGGCGAGTGGTACGGCGACGAGTCGTATGGGTACGCCTCGTTCGCGAACGACTCGACATACGGCTCGTATGGCGAGTTCTACGAGGAGTCCGGTGCGTGGGTGGCGTGCGACGGCGTCGAGGAGAAGTACGGGTTCGTCGGGACGAGGACGAACGGGTGGGCCAGCGATCTCGAGGTCGTGGTCGACTCGAAGCTCGATAACGGATCTGCCAGCGGTCAGATGGAGCTCTACACCGAGACGGTCGACGAGTGCCTCGGGATCTACGGTGAGGGCGTCGAGAGCTCGACGTCGTTCAGCGCTTCACTGGATGGTGCCGGGAGCGCCGTGCGGTTCCGCAACAGCGGCAGCTACAAGTTGCCGGGCGAGTTCAACAGCCACTCGAAGCAGTCGGGTAAGGAACGCCAGGCGATCGGCTCGATCGTTCTCAGTGACGCCGGAACGCGCGAGTTCGACTCGGCCGTCCTGGCGACGATCAGCTGGACCGACCACTCGAACAACTGACGCCAAGGCGCACTCACGGAACGACCCCGGGGCTCGCCCCGGGGTCGTTTCATGTCCAAATCCCGGTCTAGCGGGCGACTGTCCTGACGACACCCGACATCAGCTTCGTCGCCCGTCGCGCAGCCCCCGGGGAGAGCCTGCTGAGCGCCTCGACGAGCTCGAGGACGTCCTCGTCGGGGAGCCCGCCGAGCAGGTGCACGAGCCGCAGGATCGTCTCGTCCGAGATCTCACCCAGCAGCCGCATGCCGCGTTCCAGCTCGCGCGGCTCGAGCTTCGGGATCAGGCCGACAGCCCGGTCGAACAGCCGAACGAATCCGGCGAACGCCATCAACCAGTCGCGCAGCCGGAGGAGCTCCAGGTCGTTGGGGTGATCCCGCGCCGCGTCGATCGCCTGGGCGGTGGTCTTCTCGATTACGTCAACGATCGGATCGCCCTCGCGGACCTTTCGCTCGGCGATGACGCTTGTGAACCACTGCCAATGGTCGCCGACCGCGACGTAGGCCGTGCCGGCAGGACCCCGCCGGCCCACCCGCCGCGGCTCCGAGACCTTCTCGACGATCCCCCAGGCCTCGGCGTCGGACAGCGCGAGCGACGCCGCCCGATGCGACAGCCCGAGCGCCTCCCGGACCTCTCGCTCCGTGAGGGGCACGCCGCGCACGAGCAGGTACGCGTGGACGCGGCCAATCGCGGGCGCGACGCCCCAGGACGCGCTCATGTCGCCCCAGGCCTCGGCGAACTGGAGGCGCAGCGTCTCGGCCGGGTCGGTCTCGCGGAGCCCGGCTGAAACGTGCGACTTGACAGTAGCTCGTTGTTCCGTCATAACTTGCTAATAAATAGTAGCACGGAGGTTCCCCTCGATGACTGGCACAACGATACGAGCCGCTGCGACCCGCGGGCCGAGCCTCGCCGTCGTCAGGCAGCGTCGCGGCACGACGCTCCTCGGGGCGGCCGTCGGAGCGGTGCTCGCCGTCGTGGCGACGCTTGTCGGCGCCTCGCTCACCGGAAGCTCCTTCCTTGCGGTCGGGATTCCCGCGGCGACGATCGTGGCGGGCGCCGCCGGGCCGTGGGTCCACGAGCGCCACTGGAACGGCGGCGCGATGCTGCTGGTAGCGACGGCCACGGTCGCGCTGGCCGACCTCTTTGTCGTCGCGGGAATGCTGATCAATGCTCTTTCGTCACCATCGCCGGTGCCGGACCCGATGACAACCGCGGGCGGGGCGCTGACCATGTGGGTCATCGGGTTGGTGATCGTGGGCCTCCCGATGCTCGTCATCACGACACCGTGCGCCATCGTCTGGGCGCTCGTCGTCCGCGAGCTTGTGCGACGGGGCCACGGAGCGACCGCGCCGTGAGGGTCGCCGTCGCCGGCGGCTCCGGGCTGATCGGCCGCGCGCTCGTCTCGTCGCTCATCGCGGATGGCCATGCCGTCGACGTCCTGACTCGCAACGTGCGTCACGCGAGCCGCCGGCTGCCGGCGGAGGCCCGCCTCGTGGCATGGGACGGCGGACGTGACCGGGCCTCGCTGGTCGACCTGAGGGACGTGGACGCCGTCGTGAACCTCTGCGGCGTGCCGGTCGGCCCGCTGCCGTGGACGAAGCGTCGCAAGCGCACGATCGTCGAGAGTCGGACGCTCCCCGCGGAGGCGCTCGTCCGCTCGATCGCCGCCGTGGCCGCTGATCACCGACCGCGGGCGTACGTCTCCGCATCAGGCACCGACTGGTATACGGATCTCGACGCCGAGCCGGCGACCGAGGCGCTCGTGGCGGTACCCCGAGTCGGCGAAGCTCCTTCAGGGCCGGAACCATTCCTGCGTGCCGTTTGCCGCGAGTGGGAAGCGGGCGCGCTCCGCGCCGAGCCACTTGGCGTTCGCGTCGCCGTGCTCCGGACGAGCTTCGTCCTCGCGCCCGGCGCGAACCTGATGCGGCTGATCGCGCTGCCGTTTCGGCTGTGGCTCGGCGGCCCGCTCGGGGACGGCCGGCAGTGGTTCAGCTGGATTCACATCGACGACGTAGTCGGGCTGTACCGGCTGGCGATCCAGGACGACCGGGCGTCGGGGCCGATCAACCTCGCCGCCCCCGAGCCATGCCGTCAACGCGACTTCGCGGCTGCAATCGCTCGCGCCCTCGGCCGGCCGAGTTGGCTGCCGGCTCCGGCATTCGCGATCCGGCTCGCACTTCGCGGCCAGTCGACGCTCGCCCTCGGGTCGCGGCGCGTGGTGCCCGCACGGGCACTGGAGCTCGGCTACAGGTTCCGACACCCGGAGGTCGACGAGGCGACCGAGGCCGCCTTCGACGCACCCGCAGCGACCTAGCTCGCGGCGCGTGCGAGGCCGCGCCTAGTTGCCGGGCTGCGCGAACGCGAGGGCTGCCTCGACTGCCACGAACACAGGCTCGGAGGGGTCGATCGCCACGTCGCAGGATGCGATTTCGCGATCGCCGGTCGTGATGTGGAACGTGTAGATCGCCTCCTGGCCGTCGTACGCCGTCGGGCAGGTCTCGCGGAACGGCCGGCTCTCGATCAGTGGGAAGTTCGCGTCGTCGATCTCCGCCCGGATCGCCGCGAGGAGCTCCGCCGGAACGTGCCCGGTGACGAGATCGGTCGGGCGGAGCTGGTGGAGCCGGCCGTCGGCCTCGATCGCGACCAGCGAGCCGCATGGGCCGTTCGCGCACTCGCCTCCGCGGGTCTCGACGGTGACGAGAGGCGCCGGCGGCCCGGTGGACGTTGACGCGATCGCGACCGCTGACGCCACGGGGGATCCCTCCGGCCGGGACGGCGGCTGCCACCCGCACGCGGCGAGGACGATGGCCATCGCGACCGCGAACCCGACGAGCACTCGATGGGCGGTCGGCATGGCGCTCCGGACGGCGGCAGCCGCCGGCCGGTTCCGGCCTATCCTGTCGGCCATGGCCGTCCTTCGGACCCGCCTCGACCCGGCTGCCCCCGAGACGCGGGGCAATCACGATGCGATGGCCGCGCTCGTGGGCGAGCTGCGAGACCGGCAGGCGACCGTCGCCGCGCGTGGCGCCGGGGGCGACGACCGCTCGATCGCGCGCCACCGCGAGCGCGGCAAGATCCCGG
>JBJMMH010000057.1:0-15697 GCA_045804885.1 Chloroflexota bacterium
TCCCGGTCGGTGCCACGACACCGGCCGGGTGCTGGCGGGGCATGCCGATGAAGTCGTGGATCGCGTCCTGCATGAGATTTGTGCGGCACAGGGTAGCGATACCGAGATCAGCGTACGCCTCGGCACGCAGCGGGTCGTTGATCTTGGCAATGACCTGGCGGACGCCGAACGCCTCGTGGGCGAGCTGGGCTGCCATCACGTTGCGGTTGTCACCCTCGGTCATGGCGATGAAGACATCGGCGCCTTCTGTGCCGGCTCGTCGCAGGACGTCCTCGTCGGTGCCGTCGCCACGCACGGCGGAGCCGCCAAAGGCAGCCGGCAGCCGGTCGAATGCCTCGGTAACCAGGTCGAGGATGACGACCTCGTGGCCGCCGGCGTCGAAGCCCGCCGCGAGCTCGCCGCCGACCCGGCCGCAGCCGACGATCAGGATCTTCACGCTGACTCCTCGGGGATCGGCTCGCGCACGACCCACACCGCGCACGGCGCGTTCTTGAGCACGTAGGGGACCGTCCGGCCGATCGCGAAGTCGCCGCCGAATCGCTTCCGATAGGGCAGCCCGGCGACGAGCAGGTCGGCCGAGCGTTCGCTCGCCTCGTCGACGATGGCCGCGCCGACATCACGCGCCTGGAGCAGGACCGGCTCGAGCCGGACCTTGGATTGTTCCGCTGCCGATTCGGCGGCGTCGAGCACGCGCTGCGCCTCCTCAGAGTTGCCGGCGATGTCGGCGTCGATCGGGTGGGTCCAGTCGACCTCGACCACATGGACGGCGACCAGCTCCGCGTCGGTCCCCTTCGCCATCGCCGTGATCAGGCGAAGGATGAGCTCGTCGCTCGACCCGCCGTTCAGTGCGAGAACCGCCCTGCTGAACGACGGCGTGTGAGCTTCCGGCACGGCCGGAACGATACCACCGAGCGACTGCGACGACCGTCAGGGCGGCGCGACCGCGAGCCGCCGGGTGAGCCCGGCCGTCGAGCTACGAGCCCCCGGGCGAATCCTCATGCCGGCCGTCCGCCTCCGGATCGACCCTCGCGAACGACTCACGGTCCTCCCGCCGGTAGGGGACGTTCACCACCACGGTGTGGGGCCGCCCGAGCAGCGAGCTCCGGAGCCGCTTCACCGACTGGTTGTAGAGGATCCGCTCCCACCACCGTCGTGCGACGTACTCGGGCAGGATCACGAACGTGATCGGCTCGAGCTTGTCCGGCGGCCACGCGGCGTCGAGCACATCGAGATAGGCCCCGAGCGGTCCGACCAACGCCCGATACGGCGACTGGACCACGACGAGCGGCACGCCGGGGAGGTGCTGCTCCCAGGATTCCTGCATCGGCACGATGTCGTCGGGCTCGTCGGTGATGAACACCGCCCGGACGTCTTCGGAGATCGACCGGCCGACGTTCACCGCCTGCACGACCGCCCGGTTGATGCCAGGAATCGGGATCACGACCCGCTCCTCGCGGTGCGGCGGGTCGGCCACGAAGTCGCTGCGGATCGCGAGCTCGCGCCGCGACGCCGAGTACTGGCTGTGGATGAACAGCATCATGGCGACGAGGACGGGGATCAGGATGACGACGAGGTACGCGCCGTCGACGAACTTGACGCTGACGACGACGACCAGCACGACCGCTGTCAGGAACGCCCCGAAGGCGTTGATCGCGAGTCGCCAGACCCAGCCGGACTCGCGGACACGTCGCCAGTGGACGACCATCCCGATCTGGCTCAGCGTGAAGCACACGAAGACCCCGACCGAGTAGAGCGGGATCAGCGCGGTCACGTTGCCATTGAACAGCCAGACGAGCGCGGCCGCGACGGCCGCGAGGACGATGATCCCCCACGAATAGGCCAGGCGATCGCCGCGGAACGCGAACTGGCGCGGCATGTAGCCGTCGACGGCGAGGATCGCACCCAACCGCGGGAATGCGTTGAACGACGTGTTCGCGGCGAGGAACAGGATCAGGGCCGTGGCGGCCTGGAACAGGATGAACAGCAGCGTCCCGTAGCCGAAGACGCTCGCGGCGACCAGCGACACCGTGGTCGGGATGTCGCCGACGGTCGGCAGGATCGCGTAGGCGTGGGCGACGATCGTGATGCCGATGAAGAGGATCCCCAGCAGGATCGCCATCGCGGTCATCGTGTTCGCCGCGTTCTTCGATTCGGGCGGTTTGAATGCCGGCACGCCGTTCGCGATCGCCTCGACGCCGGTCAGCGCCACGGACCCGCCCGCGAACGCCTTCAGCAGGAGGAAGACCGACAGCTCGCCGGCTCCCAGCGCCTCCGCGTTCGGCGTCTGGATCGGGTGTGCCTGGCCGGTCACGATGTTGACCAACCCGAGGCCGACCATGAGCAGCGCGAGGCCGACGAACGAGTAGGTCGGGATCGCGAAGATGTTGCCCGACTCACGGAGCCCCCGGAGGTTGGCGACCGTCATCAGGGCGATGACGACGACGGCGATCTCGATCTTGACGACGTCCAGCTGGGGAACGACCGACACGATCTGGCCGATCGCCGACGCCGTCGACACCGCGACCGTCATGACGTAGTCGATGAGGAGCGCCGCCGCGGCGATCAGCCCGAACATCGGGCTGAGGTTCTCCTTCGCGACGGCGTACGCCCCGCCGCCGTTGGGGTACGCCCGGCAGACCTGGCGGTAGGAGATCGAGACGACGGCCAGGAGGACCGCGATCGCGGCGGACACGCCGACGGAGAACGCGAGTGCGGTCGCCCCCGCCACGGCGAGGACGCGGATGATCTCCTGCGTCGCGTAGGCCGACGAGCTGATCGCGTCGGAGCTGAAGATCGCCAGCGCCTTCTTCTTCGTGAGACGCTCGCCGGCCTCCTCCTCGCTTGCGAGCGGGCGGCCGATCGCGATGCCCCGGATCCGAGCCCACGTCCGGCCGATGCCGGTCTTCGGCTGGTGAGCGGCCGGCTTCGCCACGAGCTGGCCGGGTCCGGCGTAGCGGAAGAACGGCGAATGCGGTCGCTCGACGCGTACGCGCCGGTCGGCGGGTTTCCGGCCCTTCAGCGGCCGCCTGCCTCCGATCATCCGCCGCCCCTCCTGGTCGCGGTCGGGCGAGGCCTCGTCGTCAGTGGGCGCCTCGCCGATACGGGACGTCTGCGATCACCGTGTGCTCGCGGCCGACGAGCGCCGCCTTCAATCGCTTGGCCGACTGGTTATACAGCAGCCGGTCCCACCAGTGTCGGGCGACGTACTCCGGGAGCACCACGATCGTGATCGGCGCCGCCTTGTCGGGCGGCCAGGCGAGGTCGAGGACGTCGAGGTAGGCGGTCACAGGGCCGATCAGCGCCCGGTACGGCGACTCGACGATGACGAGCGGGATGCCCGGGAACTGCCGCTGCCAGCGCGTCCGCAGCGCCTCGCCGGCCTCGGGGTCTTCGGTGACGTAGACGGCTCGCACGTCGCTCGCGAGCGTCCGGCCGAAGATCACGGCCTGGACGACCGCCCTGTTGATGCCGTTGACCGGGATGACGACGCGCTGCTCGCGGTGGGGTCCCTCGATGACGAGGTCGTCGCGGACGTGGAGCTCGGCCTCCTGCCCCGCATACTGGCGATGGATGAACGTCATCATGCCGACGAGCAGCGGGACGAGGATCAGGACGATCAGGGACGGCGGCGCCTTGGCGATCGTCACGACGACCGCGACCACCGCGGTCAACACGGCGCCGACCGCGTTGATCGAGAGCCGGCGCCGCCAGCCGGGCGACCGCTCCCGGCGCCAGTGGCGGATCATGCCGCTCTGGCTGATGGTGAAATCGATGAACACGCCGACGGCGTAGAGCGGGATCAGGAGATGGGTCTCGCCCTGGGCCAGGATGACCAGTGAGGCCGCCAGCGTCGCCAACACGATGATGCCCCACGAGAACGCCAGGCGGTCGCCGCGGAACGAGAACTGGCGGGGCATGAACGCGTCCTGGGAGAGGATCGCGAGCAACCGCGGGAACGCGTTGAAGCTCGTGTTCGCGGCAAGCACCAGGAGGACCGCGGTGAACGCCTGGAACAGCAGGAACGCGGGCGACCCGGCGCCGTAGACCGCGGCCGCGACCTGGCTGATCACGGTCTGGGGCTCCGGCTCGGCGATCGGGACGATCCCGTAATTCGTCGCGAGGTACGTGATTCCGATGAAGAGCACGCCGAGGAGGCCAGCCATCACGGCGAGCGTCGTCGCGGCGTTCTTCGATTCCGGCGGCTTGAACGCCGGCACCCCTGTCGCGATCGCCTCGACGCCGGTGAGCGCGACGGCGCCGGAGGCGAACGCCCGGAGGATCAGGATGATCGACACGGCCTCGATCGCGTTGCCGCTGGACTCGGCGACGGCGGCATAGGAGTTGCCCTCGCCGAGGACGACGATCCGGAACGTCCCGATCGCGATCATCAACAGCGCCGAGCCGACGAACAGGTATGTCGGCAGGGCGAAGATGTTGCCGGCTTCCCGCAGGCCCCGGAGGTTGCCGATCGTGATCAGCGCGATGGCTCCGACGCCGATCAGCACCCGCTCGTCGAACAGGATCGGGAACGCCGACGTGATCTGCTCGACGGCCGAGGACGTCGACACCGCGACGGTCATGACGTAGTCGATCAGCAGCGCCGAGGCCGCGACGAGCGACGTCCGCCAGCCGAAGTTCCGCTTCGACACCGAGTAGCTGCCGCCGCCGGTCGGGTAGGCGATGCAGACCTGGCGGTAGCTGATCGCGACGACGATCAGGAGGATGGCGATGCCGACACTGATCTCGAGCGCGATCGCGAGCGCCGCGACGCCGCCGATGAGCAGGGCGCGCAGGATCTCCTCGGTCGCGTAGGCCGACGAGCTGATCGCGTCGGAGCTGAAGATCGCGAGGGCCTTCTTCTTCGAGAGCCGCTCACCGAGCTCATCCTCGGATGCGAGGGGCCGGCCGATGAACATCGCCTTGACGCGGGCCCACGCTCGGCCGGCACCCGTCGTCGGGCCGCTCGCCGCTTCCTTGGCCGTGAGCTGACCGGGGCCCGTCCAGCGGAAGTACGCGGCGTGGGGCCGCTCGACGCGGATGCGCTTGTCGCCGAGCTTCCGGCCCTGGAGCGGACGGCGGCCGCCGATCATCGGCGCATCACAGGCCGTACGCGAGGCGCTGGACGAGACGGTCGGGCAGGCCGGCCTCGCGCATGGCGCGCTGGACCGCGTCGACGTCGTAGGGCGTCCGGTACCAGGTGCACTGCTCGGCGTCGGTGTCGATCACCATGTGGCAGGCCGCCGGGATGCCGTCCCGCGGCTGGCCGACGCTGCCCGGATTCACGAGCGCTCGGCGTCCCTTGAGCGAGAACGTCGAGCCGTCGCCGGGCTCGATCTGCTGGACGGCGCCGTCGGTCTCGGCGAAGACCATCGGCAGGTGGGTGTGGCCGAACAGGCCGACGCGCGTGGTCAGCAGCGTCAGGTTCGCGCGCGCGATCGGCGCCGAGACGATGTACTCCCAGAGCGGCTCGCGAGGGCTGCCATGGACGAGCCCGAACGTCTCCTGGGTCGTGTGGCGTTCCGGAAGCGCTGTCAGCCAGTCGCGGGTCGCGTCGCCGATCCGCTCCCGGGTCCACTCCATGGCGGCGCGGGCGTCGGGATTGAACCAGTCGATCTCGTTGCCGCCGGCGGCCGCCGCGTCGTGGTTGCCACGGACTCCGACCGCGCCGATCTCGCCAAGCCGGCGGACGACGCCGTCGGGATCGGGCCCGTAGCCCACGACGTCGCCGAGGTGCCAGACAGCGTCGACGCTGCCGAGCGCCGCGAGGACCGCGTCGAGCGCCACCAGATTGGCATGGATGTCCGAGAGGACCGCGACGCGCACGCGCAGAGCCTAGCAGCGCGTCCGGCGGAGATCGGGTCGGGGTCGCGGGTCGTGCCGTGCCTTCTGGGCCGATCAGCCGGGCCGCGTCACCACGGCAGCCGCTTCCGGGTGGCGGGACTCCGTGGGAACCTGTCGCCGGTGCGGCCGCGCTTCGTGGCGATCGCCAGCCGGTGCTCGGGTTGCCCCGGCGACGGCGTCGCGACGACCGCGAGACGCCCGCCACCGAGGGCGGCGATGGCGCGCCGCGCGGCCTCGAGCTCGGCCGCGCCAAGGCGGCCCTTCCAGGCAACGAGCGCGCCGCCCGGTTCGAGCAGCGGGAAGGCCAGCTCCACGAGGTCCGGCAGTGGCCCGACCGCCCGGGCGAGTGCCGCGGGCCAACGCTCCCGGTTGACGGCCTCGGCGGCGACGTCCTCGGCCCGCCTCGCGGCGACCCGGACGCGGTCTGCCAGGCCCGTGGCTTCGACGACGGTCTCGAGGAACGTCGCCTTCTTGCCGATCGACTCGACGAGGAGCGCCCGGTCCGCGGGGAGGGCCGCAGCGAGCGAAAGCCCGGGAAATCCTCCGCCACTGCCGAGATCCACGAACGAGCGGATGCCGAGCCGACGCAGCTCCGGAAGCGCGGTCAGGCTGTCGAGCACATGCCGCCGCGCCACCTCGACAGGGTCGCGGATCGCCGTCAGGTTGATCGCGGCGTTCCAGGCGACCAGCAGCCGGACGTGAGTTTCGAGGATGGCGCGGGCGGGTCTCGGAAGGTCCAGGCCGATCTCCTGGAGGCCGTCGTCGAGGACGAGATCGAACTCCGGAGGGAGCGCAGGAAGGCCCTGAACGCGCGTCGGGAGCGGATCACGCGGACGGTCCAGGCACTCCTCCTGTCGGTCGTGCCTCGCGGGCCGTCCGGGCTCCGCTCCCGGCGTCGTTTCGTCGCACCGTCGGTCGTTCGTCGGTCTTCCGGAGCCGGTCCGGTTCGCGGCCGGGTCTCCCCGTGCCCCTCGCCGGTCCCGTTACCCGAGTGACCTCAGTGCGGATGCCGGACGTTAGTCGCCGGGCAACAGGCCGTCAACGGGGTTATCCACGAATCCACCCACTGGCCGCCAGGTTGTGGACAACTGGCGAGCGTGGCCGCCGGATCGAGCGCCGTCAGCCCTCCACGAGCGAGGCGGCCTCGGGCCGAAGGTCGCGCGCCAGGCGGGCGGGTGTGTGCGACGAGGGCCGGGCGCTGCTCGGTTGGCCTGGCCGCGCAGCCGTCGCCAGCGCCCGGAGTACTGCTTGCTCCTCGAGGCGCTGTTCCTCGTCGGCGATGGCGCGCTCGTGGGCGTCCCTGATGTCGGGCGAAGCAGCGGGTGCGGGACCCGGCAGGACGAGCACGAACGCGGAGCCCGAACCTGGGACGGACGCCACGTCGAGGTCGCCGCCCATCCGCCGCGCGAGGTCGCGCGCGATCGGAAGCCCCAGGCCGGTCCCCGCGACGCCGTTGTGGCTCGAGAGCCGCTCGAAACGCTCGAAGATCCGGCCGCGGTCGGCGGGCTCGATGCCTGGGCCGTCGTCTCGTACCACGAGGACGGCGATGGCGCCGTCGAAGCGGCCGACGATCTCGACCGAGCCGCCCGGCGGCGTGAACTTCAGCGCGTTTCCCGAAAGGTTCGTGAGGATCTGCTCGACTCGCCGGCGATCGCCCGTGGCCGACCGGAGGCGTGGTGGCAGGTCGGTCGCCAGCCGCACGTCGCGCTCGATTGCGATCGGCAACAGTCCGGCCGCGACTCGGCCGGCCGCCTCGGCGACCGAGAAGGGCTCGACCAGGAGCTCGATCGTGCCGGATTCGAGCTGCGACAGTTCCAGGAGGTCGCCAACGAGCTCGCTCATCGACGCGACGATCGTCCGAGAGCGGATCAGGAAGTCACGCTCGACGGCGGGGTCGTCGACGCGACCGTCGAGGATGAGCTCCAGGTACCCGCGCAAGCCGGTCAGCGGCGTCCGCAACTCGTGAGCGACGGTCGAGACGAAATGCGACCGCTCCGAATCTCGGGCTCGCAGGGCGTCGGCCTCGTTCGCGGCGACGAGCTGGGCGCAGGCGATCGCCAACGCGGCCGTCGCGTGTCGAGCGAGGCCGGCAGGGAGCCGCTCGGCGAGGCGGCTGGCCCTGGCAGGAGTGTCGAATGCGAAACCGAGGACGATCCCGCTGGAACGCGGGATGCCGAGCCGAGCGTAGGCCGCTGCCGGCACCGTCGCCGAGGAGGCCGCCGCCGCGGTCGGGCTGGGCGGCGCCCCGACTGTGGCGCTCGTAACGACGGACACATGGGCGGGACCGGCAGCCGCGCGCTGGGCGCGGGAACGGTCGGCGTTGGCGTCCAGCCAGACCGCGAGCGCTTCGGCCGCCGTGGGGTTCTCGCCGGGTGTGATGCTGACGGCGACCCGGCGGTCTCCGGTGGCGTCGGCGAGGACGGCCGCGCGGCGCGCGCCGACCGTCCGGGCGAGCTGCGTCAGGAGATTCGCCAGGCGTTCCTCTGCGGAGGCGTCAGCGGCGATCGCATCGAGCGCCCGGGCGAGGAATGCCCGCTCCTCGTGCGTCTCCTGGTCCTCGGCGCGGCGATAGGCCATCCGGCGCTCGGTGAAGGGCGGCGGCGGCGTCACGGATGGCGGCTGAGCGGACGCCCGCTGGGCGGGCGGCCGCGGCTGGCGCGGATCGAGCATGTATCCCCTGAAGCGCTCCGTCGGGGCCGGAGCATGTGGCGACGGGTCGGTCGGTCGGCCTGATCCTCGCGGCGGATCCCGCCGGGCGTCATCCCCCGGCGGTAGGTTCGTCCGGTCGGAAAGTACCGGGTGATGGACGAGCGAGCGGTCAGGTCGACCGGGTGCTTCCGCGGACGGGGCGTCCGAGCGTCCGGCGGACCACGTCGATGACTTCGTCGACGTACTGATCGGCTTCGCCTCGGGCCGCGGCGGTTCGGACGCAACCCTGGACGTGGTCCTCGAGGACCAACACGGACAGCGAGTCCACGGCCGCCCGAAGGGCCGCGGTTTGCTGCAGGATGTCGACGCAATACTCCTCGCGCTCGATCATCCGGGCGATGCCTCGGACCTGGCCTTCCATGCGCGAGAGGCGGCGGATGAGTCCCGCCTTGTCCTTCGAGTAGGCGTGCCGGAAGTGGTCCGACGCCGGGTCGGCTGCCGGTCGACTCTCGGCCTGTGCCACGTGCGGCCTCCTTGTCGGCTGCGGCGTTCGATGCGGGCGGTGCCTGTCGCGAGCTGGTGCCGCCCATCCCGCGGATGCGCCATCATACCCCCTGGGAGTATCGCTCGGTCGATGAACCGCGAGCGGCGCAGACGCCGGGCAGGAAGTAGACTGTCGGCCGATGGATCCGCGCGATCGCACGCCTCCGTTCGAGAACGGGGTCGACTGCGCCGTCTGCGGACGGACCGTCCCAGCCGAGCGGATCCGGATCCTCGCCAGCCGTGACGACCTGACGTTCGTCGAGCTGACCTGCGCGGCCTGTCGGAGCGAGTCGCTCGGGATGATCGTCGGAGGCGATGACGGAGAGCGCCGCGAGTCCAGCGGCGAGTGGGGCGGCTCGGATGATCACGCCCTGCGGCTGCCCTATGGCGAGTTCCTCCCGGCGGACGACGCGCGCTTCCGCGACGCCGTACCGATCGGCGCCGACGATGCCGCCTCGATCCGGCGCCTTCTCGAGCGCGGCGACCTCAACGCGCTGCTCAGGCCGGAGCCGGGCGACACGCCGCCGGGACGACCGGCGTGACGCGGACGCCGGCCCGCGGCTCAGGAGCGCCCCGCCGCCGGCCCCGCCGCTCGTCCTCGACCGCGAGCCGGGCGGCCACCGCGATCCCCGCCGTGCCGCGAGCCGAACCGCGGGCCCTGCCTCCCGATGCTGCCGAAGCCTCGAGCCCGCTGTCGGCCGTCCCGGCACTCGACACGCCGCGGCCGGCCTCGCCCCACCCGGCATTCGCCCACGCGAGCGAGGCCGAGATGGCCCGGATCCTCGACTTCTACCAGGTCCGTTGGGAGTACGAGCCGCACACCTTCCCGATCCTGTGGAATCTCGAGGGGGCAGTCGTCGAGAGCTTCTCGCCAGACTTCTGGCTGCCGGACCTGGACCTCTACCTCGAGATGACGACGCTCCGCCAGAAGCTCGTCCGGAAGAAGAACCGCAAGCTCCGCCGCGTCCTCGAGCTGTACCCCGACCTCCGCGTCAAGCTGTTCTACGCGCGCGACTTCCGGGCGCTAATGCTCAAGTTCGGCAAGCTCGCCCTCGTCGACGAGCTCTCGGGGACGTCGGGCCAGGTGGTTCCCGAGCGGCCGCCGCACGACCACGGGCCGGAGGCAGCTGAATGATCATTCGGTCGATCGACCTCGCCGCCGACGTTGGCGAGGTGCTGCTGACGGAGGACGCGATCCAGTCGAAGATCGCCGAGCTGGGGCGCCAGATCAGCGAGGACTACGGCGATCGGCGGCTGACGCTCGTGTCCGTCCTGAAAGGCTCATTGCCGTTCATGGCCGACCTGATGCGGGCGATCTCGATCCCCGTCCGGATCGACCTCATGGAGGTCTCGTCATACGGTGGCACCGCGACCGAGTCGTCCGGCCTCGTTCGCATCCTCAAGGACCTCTCGGCGAGCATCGAGGGTGAGGAGGTCCTGATCGTCGAGGACATCATCGACACGGGCCTCACGCTGAACTACCTGCTCCGTTACCTGCGCGGCAAGAATCCGAGGTCGCTCCGGGTCTGCACCCTGCTCGATAAGCCGGCACGTCGGCTCGTCGACATCCGCGTCGACTACCTCGGCTTCACGATTCCCGACCAGTTCGTCGTCGGCTACGGACTCGACTACTCCGAGTACTACCGCAACCTGCGGTTCGTGGGCGTCCTCCGCCCCGAGGTCTACTCGGGCGGCGACTGAGGGATGCATCGCCGCCCACTCGGTCGCGGCCGGCGGCTCGCCGCGCTCGCCGCAGTCATCATCCTCGTGGCCTGCTTCCTGCCGTGGTGGCAGTTCGGCGGCGAGGACGGGCTGCCACTCCGTTCGGGCAACGCGTTCGAGGGCGCCGGGATCCTCGTCTTCTTCGTCGGCCTCGCGACGATCGCGCTCCTGACGCTGCCCTACGCGACCGACCGACCGGTCGCGATCGATCGTGGCCTGACGTACTTCGCGATCGTGGCGATTGGCTGGATCGGGCTGGTCCTGCGGGCGTTCGACCTCTTCCAGATCGGCGCGCTTGGGCTGCCGACGACGGCGCCCGGGCTGTGGCTCGCGGCGCTCGGCCTCGCGGTCCTGACGCGGGCGGCGTACGAGATCGCCGGGGAGCGACGCGACCGCTGAGCGGATCGGGGCTTAGCCGCCGGGGAGGTCGCTCAGCCAGATCGTCGGGACGTAGTTGTCCGGAGCGCCGAAGCTGCCGACTGACACGAGGCCGGGTCCGCCGGGTGCCGCTGCGAGCATCTCGCCCTGGCCAAGGGCCGGATAGCTGGGCGCCCTCGTCCAGCTCGTCCAGTCCCTGGCGACCCAGCTCGTCGCTGTGCCGTACTGCAGCCCGACATAGTTGCCGACGGCGACGAGCCCGCCCGGCGTCGGGACGACGTCGGTCATCCGGATCTTGTACGGCTCGTACAGCCGCGAGGCCTCGCGGGGCGCCCGTTCCCATGTCGCGCCGCCGTCCGGGGACCGCCAGACGAGCGCCTCCCGCTCGTCGGGGTCGGAGCCGACCGCGACGATCGACCCGTCGGCGTCTGTCGCGAGCGCGTTGACGAGGCCGCCGCCGAGCGACGGGTCGTCGACGCGCCGCCATGTGGCGCCGTCGTCGGAGAGCCAGGCCACGGATCCCGTCGACCGCTGCCCGGTTCCCAGGCGCCCGGCCGCGACGTACCCGCCGCCGGGCCGAGGGTCGATCGCGACGACCTCCGCGCCCGCGAAGGCCTCGTCGTCGGGAGCCGCCTCCCACGCGGCGCCGTCCGGCGAGCTCCAGAACCGGGCTCGGCGATCGCCCAGCTCGGGCCCGGCCGACCCGCCGGCAAGCAGGCCTCCATCCGTCGACGCGATCGCGACGACGCGCTCCCATTCCGCACCGAGGCTCAGGGTCGGCAGCTGCGTCCGGTGCCACGAGCCGTTGCCGACATCCTCCCAGACGACCGGGAGCGGACCTGATCGTCCGGCGGCGTACGACCGGCCGTCGAGCCTTCCGGTCGCCGCTGCCACGGCGACCGCGAAGGAGGCCGGCGCCTCGTCGATCGGCTCGAGCGTCCATCGCTGCCCGTCCGTCGACCCCCAGCCGATCGCCGTCCAGACGCCGTTGACGCCGACGTAGCCGACCGCGATCAGCCCGTCGCCGACGGCGCTGACGTCGTCGACGACCGCCTGCCCCGGGAAGTGGCCCGGGTGGCCCGCCGTGCCGGGCCCGCTCGGAGCCGTCGGGTTCCCGGATGCCTCGGCGAACGCATCGGTCGGCCGCTCCACGTTCCGGGCCTTCACCCAGCTGAGGCCCGGAATCGGTGGCGTGGCCATGGCCCCAGTCGACGCCGGCGCGGACGGTGGTCGAGTTGCCACGACCGACGGCGCGGTCACGGACGACGTGGTCGGACCGCAGGCGGCGGCGAGGAGCGCGATGGCCGCGAACATCGCGGCCGGACGTCGGGCGACGGGCATCGGCACAGTGTCGCGGAGCCCGGAGGCGGCTCGCAAACGCTCCGGGCGACCGGCTCAGGGCAGGAAGAACGCTCCCTGCCCGCCGCCCGCCTGCATCACCTCGGACGGCGGCAGTCGAGGCGCACCGACCCGGCTCGTGACGGGTCCGGCCGCCCGAACCTCGACGGCGAACCAGCGGGCCTCGGCGCCGGCGGCCACCTCCGCGAAGCGGAACACGTACACGCCCGATGGCCAGCCGGCATCGGCGGCGTCAGGCGGCCCGAACAGTGCGCCAAGGGCGGAGACCGCGTCGACCGGCGCGACCTGGCGGAGGTCGATCGGCGTCGCCTTGTCGCCGTCGCGGCGCCACGCCGCGACCGAGGCGGCTCCGGTCGGCCGACCCGGCCCGGTGGTCGGTGCGCAGTAGCCGATTGCCGGCACGGACTCGCCCACCGCGGGCACGACGTCGATTCCCGGGTCGGTCGGTCCCGACGCCGAACGCAGCTCGAGGGCGCGCCAGACACGGACGGTCTGGTCGGCGTGCCACTGCTCGATGGTCGCCGTCCGCCACGTGCCGGGCTCAAGGCAGATTGCCTCCACCGCGCGCCGCGTCGCCGCCGTGTCGGCTCCAGATGTAGGCGGGGCGTCGGCCCTCGCGGCGACGCTCGTCGGGACGACGCCGTCGCGCGCCGGCTGGCTCACCGCGGGCGCGGTCGTCAGCCCACGGAGCAGGAGATCCCACGGATGCGCCACCGCCGCGCCGAGAACAAGCGCCACGACCACGACGAGGAACCGCGGTATCCGCGATCGGCCGCCGACGATCGCGTCGAACCTGACAGGCCCACCGGGCGCGGGCGTGGTCTCTGGCGCGTCGTTCATCGGCGGTCCTCGTCGGACGCCGTCGCTGCGCCGGCGACGTCCGGCCTACTGCTCTCCCAGGTACGCCTTGCGGACCATCTCGTTGCGGATGAGCTCGTCGGCCGGGCCGGTCAGCCGGACCTCGCCGGTCTGGAGGACGTAGCCGCGGTTCGCGATCGAGAGCGCCTGGAGGGCATTCTGCTCCACGAGCAGGATCGTCGTTCCCTGGTCCTTGATCTCGCGGATCGTCTGGAACACCTGCTGGACGAGGATCGGCGCCAGGCCGAGGGACGGCTCGTCGAGGAGCAGGACTCGCGGCCGCGACATCAACGCCCGGCCGATCGCGAGCATCTGCTGCTCACCGCCCGACAGCGTTCCACCAACCTGGCCGATGCGCTCGAGAAGCCGCGGGAACAGCTTGAACACCCGGTCGATGTCGGGCTGGATCCCCTTGGGGTCGCGGGTGAAGGCGCCCATCTGGAGGTTCTCGAGGACCGTCATCCGGGCGAAGATCCGGCGGCCCTCGGGGGACTGACCGATGCCGTCCCGGACGAGCTGGTGAGCCGGGGTCTTGGACACATCCCGGCCATCGAAGGTGACGGTCCCCTGACGCGGGTGGAGCAACCCCGAGACCGTCTTGAGGGTGGTCGTCTTGCCCGCGCCGTTCGCGCCGATCAGCGTGACGATCTCGCCCCGGTCGACGTGGATCGTGACTCCGCGCAGCGCGTGGATGTGGCCGTAGTAGGTGTGGACGTCCTCGAGCGCGAGCATGGGCCCGTCGCCGTTCGTCGCGCCCTCGACGATCTCCGGCGCCGGCGTCGGGGCCGTCATGACTCGCCGCCTTCCGCCACCGTAGTCGGAGCGCCCGGCGCCGACGGAGGCAGAGCCTCGGCCACGTCGGCCGGCGCGGCGACCGGGCCACCCGCCTCGGGCGGCGGCGCGCCCAGGTAGGCCTCGATGACCCGCGGGTTGCGGCGGACCTCGTCGGGCGTCCCCTCGGCGATCCGCTCGCCGTGGTCGAGGACCGTGACGCGATCGCTGATACCCATGACGACCCGCATGTCGTGCTCGATGAGGAGGACCGTCAGGCTGAGGTCGCGCCGCAATCGGCCGATGAGGTCGGTCAGCTGCTGGGTCTCGCGAGGGTTCATCCCGGCGGTCGGCTCGTCGAGCAGCAGAAGCGACGGCTTCGATGCGAGTGCGCGAGCGACCTCGAGCCTGCGCTGATCGCCGTACGGCAGGTTCTTCGCGAGGTAGTCGTCTCGACCACGGAGGCCAACCAGGGCCAGGTACTCGCGGGCCCGCACCTCGGCCGCCGCCTCCTCGTGACGGTCGCGCGGCGTCGAGAGCAGCGCGTCGATCCAGCTGGCCTTGAGCTGGGAATGCATGCCGACGAGCACGTTCTCAAGCGCCGTCATGTTGTGGAACAGGCGGATGTTCTGGAATGTCCGGCCGAGCCCCGCCACGACCATGTCGTTTGGCCGGGCGCTCTTGAAGATGCCGAGACGGACGAGGAACCGCTGATAGATCGGCGGCCGGGCGACGCCGATCAGCATCGCGATCATCAGGGCGATGACGGTCAGGGCGATCCCGATGATGATCGACGTGGTGCTCCGCGTCTCCCAGCCGAGGATGATCGTCAAGAGCGCCACGATCGCCGCGGGCCCCACCCACAGGACGGGTTCGAGCCACGGCCGGCGCGACCGGGCGATCATGCGGCGTCCGTTGAACTCGATCTCGCCCGCGCTCGGGTCGTAGATCCCGGCGATGATGTTGAAGAACGTCGTCTTGCCGGCCCCGTTCGGTCCGATGAGGCTGACGATGGAGTTCTGGGGGATCGTGAAGTCGACGCTGCTGACGGCGATCAGGCCGCCGAACCGCTTCGTGATGTGCGAGGCCCGCAGGAGGTCGGTCATGGTTACGTCAACAGCTCCGGCGTGCCAGGCTGCTCTGCGGCCGCCTCCGGATCGCCGCCTTCGAGCTCCTCGGCCACGTGCAGCTCGGCCCGCCGGCGCTGGTTCGGGAAGAGGCCTTCCGGCCGCAGCAGCATCATCAGCACCAGGGCGACGCCATAGAGCAGGAACTGGAATTCCACGAACGGCACGTTCACCAGGTCGACGTGGATCGGGCCGATGTCGAAGGCCGGGAAGCCGATCGTCTCGAGGAACGAGTTGATGTTCTTCAGGATCACGACCTGGATCATGTAAACGACGAAGGCGCCGACGGCCACGCCCCAGATGTTGCCCATGCCGCCGAGGATGACCATCGCCAGGACCGTGAACGAGACCGTGAAGTAGAACTGATCCGGCGAGACGATCGTGAGCTTGGAGGCGCTGAAGACTCCTGCCAACCCGGCCGTCGTGGCCCCGAGCGCGAACGCGAGGAG
>JBJMMH010000058.1:0-7419 GCA_045804885.1 Chloroflexota bacterium
GAGTGCGTCGCTCGCCGAGCTGGCGACGCCGCTGCAGCCCGCCGTCCTACGGCTCATCCGATCCGTGACGACGGCGGCCCGGGCGCACGATCGTCATGTCGCCGTCTGCGGGGAGGCGGCGGCGGATCCGAACGCGGCGGCGCTGCTGGTGGGGCTGGGTGTCGATGAGCTGAGCGTCGCGCCGTCGTCGGTCGCCCCGATCCGCGACATGCTCGCGGGCCTCGACGTGGACGCGTGTCGATCGGCCGCGGAGCGGGCGTGCGCGGCGTCGTCCGCGGTCGAGGTGCAGGCGATCGCGGAGGCGCTCCTCGGGGGCTAGGCGCCAGGCTGGTCGGTCGGCGTCGTCGGCGTCGTCGGGGTGGCCGGCGGAGCGGGCGGAGCCGGTGTCGCGGCCGTTGCCGCCGTCGCGGCCGTTGCCGCCGTCGCGTCGTCGGCCGGCTTGTCGTCGCTGACCTCCTTGCGGAAGTCGCTGATGCTCCGCCCGAACGCTGAGCCGAGCTTCGGCAGGTTCTTGGGCCCCTGCCATATCACGACGATCACGAGGACGATGACGAGGACGATCAGAACGTCGGAGCCCATGCGACGATAGTACTCGCTCGTCAGCCCCGCGGACGGTCGGCGACCGGGATGACGAGCCGGA
The DNA here is from genome assembly GCA_045804885.1 of Chloroflexota bacterium. GTDB lineage: Bacteria > Chloroflexota > Limnocylindria > Limnocylindrales > CSP1-4 > CF-46. The sequence goes on from JBJMMH010000058.1 coordinate 641, forward strand.
GCGACGTGTGCGTGTCCGAGAACGAGACGACCTTGTTGTCGACGAGGCCCGCGCCCTTGGCGGCGGCGATGACCTCGACGTCGCGCAGCGTCGCGGCCCGGCCCTTGCGCGAGACGACCCAGATCGCGCCGTTCGGACGGATCCGCTGCCGGAGGTCGGGCAGAGCGGCGAGCTCGGCAGTCGAATCCGCGGCGAGGAAGACGATGTCGGAGTCTGGTTCAGGCTCGCCGCGCGTCACGTCCGAGGTCCGGCCGGCGAGCTGCGTTGCGAACCAGGCGTCCCGGTCGACGTCGCCGACGATCGCGACGCGTGACCCCGGCCGGACGCCGAGCTTGTCGAGGAGCGGCGTCGTGTAGGTCCTCTCCATCGCGGCTATTGTCGATCGGTGCCCGACCTGCCGCTGCTCGTCTTCGGCCCGCGCTCGCTGACGTACGACTTCGGCCCGAGCCACCCGCTGACGCCGAGGCGGTTCGGGCCCGGGATCGACCTCCTGCGGGAGCTGGGGGCGGAGCCGGGCCTCGCGCCGGAACCTGCGTCAGACGACGAGCTCCGGCTCTGCCACACCGCGCGCTACATCGAGGTCGTCAAGCGCTTCTCGGAGGCCGACCTGGACCCGTGGGGCGAGTCCGAAGCCGGGATCGGGCCGGGCGACGACCCGCCGTTCCACGGGATGCACGAGGCCGGCGCGGCGGTCGCCGGCGGCTCGCTCCGGGCGATCGAGGCGATCCTCCGCGGCGACGTCCTGCACGCGTTCCATCCGGGCGGCGGGCTCCACCACGCGATGCCGTCGCGCGCGGCCGGGTTCTGCATCTACAACGACGTCGCGTTGGCGGTCGAGCGGGCCCGGCGCGACGGGCTCCGGGTCCTGTACGTCGACCTCGACGTCCACCACGGCGACGGCGTGGAGGCGATCTTCCGCGACGACCCCGGCGTCCTGACGGTCTCGTTCCATGAGAGCGGCAGATACCTGTTTCCGGGCACGGGCTTTCCCGATGACCTCGGCGATGGCGCCGCGGCCGGGACGTCCGTCAACGTCCCGTTCGAGCCGCTGAGCGGAGAGCGGGCGTGGCTGTCCGGCGTCGAGGCGATCGTACCGCCGCTGGCCGCCGCGTTCGGCCCGGACATCATCGTGTCGCAGCACGGCGCCGACAGCCACGCATGGGATCCGCTCGCCCATCTCCGCGTGACGACGACGGTGATGGGTGCCGCGGCCCGGCTCATCGACCGCGTCGCCCATCGGTACGCCCGCGGCCGTTGGCTCGCGACGGGCGGCGGTGGCTACGACGCGTACCGGGTCGTGCCCCGGTCGTGGTCCCACGTCTGGCTCGCGGGCGCCCACCGCGAGGTGCCCGATGCGACGCCCGGGCCGTGGCGCCAACGATGGTCCGCTGAGTCCGCCCGGTACGGCCAGGCGCCGCCGCCCCGGGCCTTCGACGACCCGCCGAACGCGGGCGAGCCGTTCGACTCGGGCCAAGCCGCGGCCGATGACGAGTCGATCGCCCGCTGGGCCGTGATCCGCGGCGTCGTCGTCCCGGGCCTGCTGGTCGCCGCCGAGCAGGCCGGCTGGTGGTCGCCGCTTGACGATGGTTCGCCCGACGACCCCGCTGCTGCCGTCCCGTCGTCGGAGCCCGCCGTGGTGGCACTGACGCCGGAGCGACTGGAGCGCCTCCGGATTGCGGATCGGGTCGTGGCCCCGTTCGGCGCGCCCGACGCCCTGTCATTGCTGACGGCCGCGCTGCGGGCCGACCGCGGGGCGACCGCGATGGCCGCGGTCTCGGGCGACGTCATCGTCGGCTTGGCGGTCCTCGGGCCCTCCGAGCGAGCCGAGGAGTCTGCCGTCCTTGCCCTGGGCGTCGCGCCGCCACTCCGCGGGCAGGGCCTGGGGACGGCGCTCCTCTCCGCCTTGGCCCGATCCGATTCGGACCGCATCGTGGCCCCCGCCGGCGTCGCGGACCGCGACGTCGTCGATCCGCTCCCGTACGCCGACCGCCTTTCGATCGCTCGACGGGTCATGGAGCGTGCCGGGTTCACGGTCGTGCCCGCCGTTGGCGCCTTCGCCCGCATCGACCCCGGAGCGCTGCTCGGAATCCGCGGCTGACAGCCCCGTCAGCGTTGACCAGCGGCGCAGGCGACCGCGTCCCGTTCTGAAGGTTTCGCGTCGCTGGATCGTCATGTCATCGTGAGGCGATCGTCCGAGGTCATCGAGATGGCAGACAGCCGGCCCATCGAGGCCGAGCCACTGACCGAGCGCGGCCAGGCCTTCCTGCGGCTGGCCGACGACCATCTCGACGCTGCCTATCGCCTGGCTCGAGCGATCCTGCATGACGCGACCGACGCCCAGGACGCCACCCACGACGCGTTCGAGCAGGCTTGGCGAAAGTGGTCGACGCTTCGGGACCCGTCGCGGTTCGAGCCATGGTTCGACCGGATTCTCGTCAACACGTGTCGCGACCGGTTGCGATCAACCCGCCGCCAGGCGACCGACATCTCGGCCGAGGTCGCCATGACCGCCGGCGACCAGTTCGGGAACGCGAACGACCGCGACGTCCTCGCCAACGCGATCGCCGGGCTGTCGCCGGATCACCGGGTCGTCGTCGCGCTCCGCTACTACCGCGACCTCCCCGTAGACGAGATCGCCAACCGCCTGGGAATCCCGGCCGGCACGGTCCAGTCGCGCCTCCATTACGCCCTGAAGCGCCTCCACGCAGCCATTGATACCCCCGACGGCAAGGAAACGATCCGATGACCGACGACCAGCTCGAACTGCGCCTGCGGGAGTGGTACCGCGCCGAAGTCCCGGCCGACGAGACGGCCCCGGGCGGCCTGCGCGCAAAGGTGACGGCGGTCCCCGGCGGATCGTCCGCTCTGCGGCGTGGGCTTGTTCCGCCCGGCCTGCAGTGGCACAAGGCGCGACGGCTGTCGACGATGAACACGGCCAGCCGGCTCGCCGCAGCCGCCGTCATCGCTGTGCTGGCCGTCGGCACCGGGTTCTACCTGACCCGACCCGACCGACCCGAGGTCAGCCATCCGAGCCCGGCGCCCACGGCGAGCCCGGCGCCCAGCGCGAGTGCGTCTCCGGGCGCTGCCGTTGTCGCCAGCCCGAGCCCCCAGCTCTCGACGCCGCCGTCCAGTCTCGAGCCCTGTGTGACCGCGGAGGTGCTCGCCGGCCACGCCCTCCAGGGAATGGGCCAGAGTCGTGGGGTCTACGTCGCCGGTCGGCCGCCCCGGCTGTGGGCCTTCAATCCGCGCCAGTCGACGGCAACCTTGATCGCCTCGTTCTCGCCCGAGCCCCCACACATCGACATCCTTGACATCTCGCCCGACGGATCGAACGCCCTGATCAGGCTCCACGCCTTGGGGGGGAACTCCAGTTCTGAGTGCGCGGGCCTCTATCTCATCCGGACGGATGGCGTGGGAGCGACCCGGCTGACCACACTCGGAGACGTCCCTACGGGGGCCTTCTCGCCAGACGGCCGCCGGATCGTATATTCCCGGTCGGACCCTGGGATCGTCACCACCCTCGACCTCGAGACAGGCGCGACAGCCGACCAGCTTTGCGGCAGCGTGTACTCGAGCTTCCAGATGGACTGGTCGCCGTCTGGCGAGAAGATTGCGGTCAGTTGCGACTTCAGCCTCACGATCCTCGACGCCGCCGGCACGACTGCGCCGGTGAGGTTCATGACAGGCGGCGATCCACTTGCGTTCAACTGGACCGATGATCGCCACCTCCTCGTTGCGACCGGCGGGGGCGATCTCTACTCCTTCGATGTCGCATCGCAATCATCGAGTCTCCTCGGGCGCTTCGCCGACGCCGAGATCGAGATTGCCAGCGCGACGGGAGTCTTCTCGCCGGATGGGCGCTGGTTGGTCTACCACGGCGGCGAACGTGGCGACGTACCCGGCAACGACTTCAGGGAGGTCGGCTACCTGGTGCGGACATCAGGCGGAACACCGACGCGCATTCCTGATGAGGCCCAGCTGACCACGACCTGGTCGGGCGACAGTCGGGCCCTCGTCTACATCAGCGGCCAGGAAAACGCGTTGATCCTCGTCCGGATGGACGTCGAGACCCTCGAGAGCTCCACCATCGGAACGATTCTTGACCAGAACTCGTACCTCGACGTCTACCGACAGGGCGTCTGGCGGGTCCCGTGACCGCGTGGCGGCTCTTCCAATGATGCGTCTGCTCGCTTCGGCGGCCTGCGTCGCCCTCGTCACGGCGGGCTGTATGAGCGGGACAGTGACTCCATCCGAGCCGCCGGAAGCCTCGGTTGGCCCGGCTTCTTCTGCGTCACCGGAGCCGGTCTCGAGCGCCAGCGTCATGCCGGCGGAGGTACCGGCCGGCCTGATCGTGTTCCACCGGTCCGGCCCTGACGAGGTCGAGCACTACTTCACGATCCGGACTGACGGAACGAATGAGACGGCCATCTTCGAGACGCAAGGCTGCTCATGCGCGCACCTGTCGGCCGACGGCGCCCAGGTGCTCTCGATCGGGGCTACCGGACGCGGGACGTATTCACTCCTGACGATGAACCTGGACGGGAGTGACCCCGTCGTGACCAACCCACCGATTGCGACGCTGAACCTGTTCGTCGGCGCGACTAGCTCTGACGGACGCGTCCTCGCTTTCGAGGCCGTGGATGAGACGATCCCGGCCAACAGCGGGCTCTGGGTCGCATCGCCGACGCTCGCAGACGCGAGGCCTGTGACAACGCTCCGCAAGGGCTGGCACGGTGCGGCACCCTTGGGCGTCAGCCCTGACGGGTCGAAGATCGTGTTCTTCGTCGACACCGGATCCAGCGGCGGTGCCACCCACGCCGGCGACCTCTTCGTCATCAACACCGACGGGAGTGGGCTGCGCCAGCTCAACCCGAGCGGGAGCAAGCTCGAAGACGTGGGCATGCCCGTCGCCAGCCTGTCACCGGACGGTCGGCAGGCGGCTTTCGGAGTGGACGACGCCGTCTGGGTCGTCGACCTCGAGGGCGGTGATGCGACTTCGATCACGCCGCGACTCGGCTATGCCTGGGCCGTTCAGTGGTCACCCACGGGCGAGTGGCTCACGTACACGCGCTTCCACGGTCACACGACCGCGGTCGCCCTCGTCCGGCCCGACGGCAGCGATGATCACGAGATCACGGCGCCGGTCGAAACGGACGAGGCGAACGCCGCGGTTTGGTCGCCGGACGGGAAGCACCTTCTCGTCCCGCGGGACAGCGACGAGAGCATCGACGGGCCGCGCGACCTGTGGATCTTGGACCTGGAGGGACGCTGGATCGGCCAGGTGACGCACGAGCCGTCGAACTACGGCACATACAGCTGGGCGCCTGAGGGCTGACGCTCCAGCGATTGGAGCGGGGCCGGTCCCGCCGTCAAGCCCGTCAAATGCCCCGAGATTCGGATCGATCCGAGGGCGCTCGTGGGCATCCCCGATCGACCTCGGGGAAGTCCCCCGATCGGCCGGCAAGGATGGCCCACACTGGGGGACCACCCTCAGAGGTCGCCGATGAGCCGCTTGCAGTCAAAGAGCTTCGAGGCTCCGGATCAGACGAGACCCGTGGCGAAGGCGACCCTCCGCGTGGTGCATCTCGGCGAGGTCGCGGTCGGCCATGCGATCTGGGAGCCGGGCTGGCGGTGGTCCGTCGACCTCCAGCCGATCGCCGGCACCCCGACGTGTGAGAACCATCACCTCGGGTATGCCCTGTCCGGGGCCTTGGAGGTCCGGACCGACGCTGGGAAGGAACTCGTGATCCACGGCGGGAGCGCGTACGAGATCCCGCCTGGCCACGACGCCTGGGTCGTCGGCGACGAACCCTTCGTCACCGTCGAGTGGACCAGCTCCCGGCTCGTCGGGATCGCCCCGGAGGGTCCGGCCGAGCGGGTCCTTGCAACGGTCCTCTTCACGGACATCGTGGACTCAACCGCGACGCTCGGCCGGCTGGGCGATCGCGCGTGGCGTGAGCTGCTGCTCGATCACAACGCGCGACTGCGGCAGGTCATCAACGCATTCCGCGGGCGCGAGATCGCGACGACGGGCGACGGGTTTCTCATCGTCTTCGACGGGGCAACGAACGCCGTTCGATGCGGAGCCGAGATGGTCCGAGCTGCGCGAGCAGTCGGGGTGCAGATCCGGGTCGGCGTCCACACCGGCGAGGTCGAGTTCATCGACGACAACGCACGAGGCGTTGCGGTCCATGCGGCGGCGCGGGTCCTGGCGATCGCCGGGCCCGACGAGGTCCTCGTCTCGGACACCACCCGCGACCTCGTCGAAGGATCGGGACTCGCGTTCGACGATGCCGGCCGTCACGCGCTCAAGGGACTGTCGGGCGAGCGTCAGCTCTACCGGCTCGTGCCGCGCTGATCTGTCGGCGAAGGATTGTGGTCAGGGTCTGACCGCCGACCGCGGTACGCTGGCCTCGTGGCCACTGCCCCGCCAGCCGCCGATGCGCTCGCCCCGTTCAGCCCCGCCGTCCGGGCCTGGTTCGAGGCGACGTTCGAGGCGCCGACGCAGGCCCAGGCCGAGGGCTGGGCGGCGATCAGTCAGGGCCGCCACACACTCATCCACGCCCCGACCGGCAGCGGCAAAACCCTTGCCGCGTTCCTCTGGACGCTCGACCGGCTCGCCGCCAACCCGCGGCCGCCGGCCGCCAAGGGCAATCCCGGCACGATCCGCGTCCTGTACATTAGCCCGCTCAAGGCGCTGACCTACGACGTCGAGCGGAACCTCCGGGCGCCGCTCGCCGGCATCGCGCTGGCTGCGGCTCGACTCGGCGAGCCCGCTC
>JBJMMH010000059.1:0-6306 GCA_045804885.1 Chloroflexota bacterium
TCGCCGGCAGTTTGTCGACGGTCATCTGCCACCCCGGAGGCGCCGCTGTCGCCACCCCCGCGAACATCATGGTGGCAACGGCCACGGTGGAGATAACAGCCAAGAACCGCCCTACGCGCGCTCGAATCACGATTGCCTCACTTTCGCCCTTCCGGACGGTTCGTTCCCTCGGCTCGGCCCCTCAGCCGTCGCCAGATCGCACTGCCCATGAACCTGCGCCCAGTTGTAGTACGAAGGTCATAGTGCGAGATGGGACAAGTGGACGGAAGTTCGCACGGCACGCCGACACTGTCAAGCGAGGCACACCTTGGTGGTGCCAAAACGCACCAGGCGGGTCAGGACCGGGGGATGGGCCGCATCGGGTAGAGGCCGACGACGACCGGCGACCGTGGATCCATCGACAGCTCGTAGCCGACCTCGCCGCCACGCAGCAGCTCGCCGAGGAGCCCGCCCTCCCGAGATGGGAGCCCGACGAAGACACGACCCCCGTCGACGTCGACCGGCGTGACGTCGTCTTCTGTGCCATTGATGCCGAAGCGGCGCCGGAGCTCATGCATCGGCACATACGGCCGGCTCTTGATGAAGCGCCGAAGCTGGGGTGCCGTGCATCCCGCCGACGACGCCAGGCGGCCGTCAGGTGCGCCGCCGCCCTCGGGGGCGCCGTCGTGCACCTTCGGGCCCACGCTCATCGACGGGCCCACGCCAGGGCCCCCGGTGAGCGGACCGTGCGATGGCGTCGCGTCCGTTGTTTGCGGAGCGACGCCCGAGTGGGAGCCCTCGTCAGTCTCGGTCTGCGGCGGCCGGTCCGGCGGCGCCTGGGCGGGCGGCGGCGAGTGTCGGGGCGCCTGGGTGGAGGCGAGCGGAGTCGTGCCCCGGGCGTGACCGTTCTGGCGGTGCGGACGTCCGCCGTGGTGGCGCCGGCTCATCGGCCGCGCCGCGCGGGTGTGACGTCCCGCGAGGGCCGAGCGGTGGCAGGCCACCGCGTGAAGGTTGAAGTCATCTCGGTCCGGTGTCCGTTGGTGGGCCTTACGGCACACGGTATCGGTGATGATACCCCAGCCCGACGGTCCGCCCGGCTGGAACGCGGGAGGCTTGCCGGTCAGCCGTGGACGATGCGCAGCCCGTGGTCGGATCGATTCAGGGGAATCGGGCCGTCGGCGCCGCAGACGACGATGTCCTCGATCCGGGCACCGTAGCGGCCCTCGAGGTAGATGCCAGGCTCGACGCTGAACGCCATCCCCTCGCCGAGCGGCTCGTCGTTGCCGCTGACGAGGTACGGCTCCTCGTGACCCTCGAGGCCGATGCCGTGCCCCGTCCGGTGGATGAACGCATCGCCGTAGCCCTCGGCGGCGATGACGTCGCGTGCTGCGCGGTCGACATCCTCGCAGGCAAGGCCCGGGCGGACGACACGTGTCGCCGCCTCCTGCGCCGTCCGGAGGACCGCGAACAGGTGGCGGTACTCATCGTCGGGGCCGTTGGCCGGGTCGCCGCCGGTCACCCACAGCGTTCTCGTGGTGTCACTCGCGTAGCCGCCGAGCGTTCCGCCGATGTCGAGGACGATGGGCTCGCCGGCTGCGATGACGCGGTCGCTCGCCTCGTGGTGTGGCGACGAGGAGTTCGGGCCCGACGCGACGATCGCGAAGTCGGCGGTCTCATGGCCCTCGGCGATCAGCCGTTCGCGCACCTCGCGGGCGACATCGTCCTCCGTCCTGCCGACGAGCGGCCCCGCCGCGATCTGGTCGACGACTCGGTCGGCGGCCTGGGCCGCGAGCCTCAGCAGCTCGACCTCGTCGGGGTCCTTCGTCATGCGGAGGCCGCGCAGCGCGACCGTCGCCGACGCGAACTCGGATCGGGGCAACACGACCTGGAGGCGGAGCAGGTGGAGCGACCAGAGCCGGTCGGAGACGCCGACGCGGGATGCCGAACCTGCCGCAGAGCGCGCGAGCCGGGCGACGACGGCTGCCGGGTCCTGCGTCTCGGTCCACGTCTCGATCGGGACCGACACGCGGCTGCCGGCCGTCGCGGCCGGCCGCTCCAGGAGCGGGACGACCAGCGTCGCGCTCCCGTGGCGCGGCACGACGAGCATCGTGAGCCGCTCGGTCTCGGGAGGGTTGTAGCCGGTGAGGTAGCGGAGGTCGGCGCCGACGCCGATGAGGAGCGCGTCGAATCCGGCCTCTCCCGCCGCTCGTCCGGCGGCCGCGAGCCGCGCCGCGAATCGCTCGGCGGGTATCGCGGGACGTTCGGCGATCGTCACCCGCTTTCGGCCTTGGCCGGGAAACCGAGCCACGTGGAGATCGTCCCCGGGCCGTCCTCGAACAACTTCCGGTACGCGAGCACTCGGTCGGCGCCCGCATCGAGTGCCCGGCGCCGGAGCGCCGCGTCGTCGTGCTGACCGACTGCAAGGACGCGCCGACCGGCCTCAGCGGCCCGGCGCACGGCAACGATGCCGTCGTAGGCCCGAGCCGTGAGGTCGACGATCACGGCGTCGGCGGCGGGGAGCGCCTGGTTCAGCGCGGCCAGCGTCCGGATCGGAGCGCCATCGGCGCCGGCCGAGCGAACCTGCTCGATGAGACGCGTCGACCAGATCAGGTCGTCGGCGAGGACGAGGACGCGCGTCACGCTGCTTGGGCTCAGGCCAGGGTCGATGCGAGGTGACGGAAGACGTCCCGCGCGGTGATGACGCCGGTCGGGCGGCCGTCCTCGACGATCGGGATGTGCCGGAATCCGCCCACTGCCATCTTGTTGATCGCGACCGCGATCGTGTCGTCGTGGCGGAGGACGACGGGGTCGCGCGTCATCAGGTCCGCGAGAGGCCGCTTGCCGGCGGCCTGCCCAGCCACCTTCAGGACCGCGTCCCGGTCGGTGAAGATCCCGACGAGGCGGCCGTCCTCGACGACGAGCACACAGTCGCTGCCGTTCGCGTGCATCACCTGGACGGCGGCGTCAACCTCGGCCGACGCGTCGAGCACGTCCGGCCGGCCGACGTTGACCTCGTGCATGAGCTCGTCGAGATGCTCCCCGAGGAGCGGGCTGCGGTACGACGTCGCCGCCTCCGGCACATCGCGGCCCGCGAGATCGGCGCCGCAGTTGTCGCATACGTCAGAGCCGATGAGGTTGTCGAAGCCGCAGGCGGGGCAGCGCATCGTCGCGTCTTCCCCGATCCCTCAGCTCACCGACCACGTCTCGCCGCTGCGCAGGACCGCGGCGAGGTCGCCCTCACCCTGGCTCTGCACGGCCGCGGCGATCTGGCCGTCGACGAGCTGGTCATGGGTCGGCCGGGCGACCGCCCGGAGCACGCCGACCGGGACCGGGTAGTCCGGCCAGAACATCCGAGACAGCATCAGGGCCAGGTACGGCTCCTCGGCCTGCTCGTCGTGGACGAGGAGGTCGGCCTCGGTCACGCCGTCCTCGCCGATCGTCACCACCTCGGGGTGGAGCCCGCGGAGCCGGATGCCCTTGTCGCGGTCCTTGCCGAAGATCATCGGCTTGCCGTGCTCGAGGAAGAGCATCCGGTCCTCGCGGACCTCGCGATCGGTGAAGTCGCGCCACGCGCCGTCGTTGAAGATGTTGCAGTTCTGGAGGACCTCGACGAACGTCGACCCGCGGTGGAGGCCGGCCCGCTGGAGGGTCTGCTGCAGATGCTCCGTGTGCGTGTCGACGCTCCGGGCGACGAACGACGCCTCCGCGGCGAGTGCGATCGTCAGCGGCTGGATGGGCGTGTCGACGGTCCCGGCCGGCGTCGACTTCGTGCGTTTACCGAATTCCGACGTCGGGCTCGCCTGGCCCTTCGTGAGGCCGTAGATGCGGTTGTTGAACATCACCATCGTGATGTCGACGTTGCGCCGCATCGAGTGGATCACGTGGTTGCCGCCGATCGACAGCGCGTCACCGTCGCCGGTGATCACCCACACCATCAGCTCCGGCCGGGCCGCCTTGAGGCCGGTCGCGAGCGTCGGCGCGCGGCCGTGGATGGTGTGGAAGCCGTACGTGTTCATGTAGTAAGGCAGGCGACCGGAGCAGCCGATGCCCGAGATGAAGACGATGTTCTCCTTCGGCACGCCGAAGTCCGGCATCTGCTTCTGCGTCTGGGCGAGGATCGAGTAGTCGCCGCAGCCCGGACACCACCGGACTTCCTGGTCCGACACGAAGTCCTTCCGGGTGAGTTGGATCACCTCGGCGTTCTCGGGCGAGAGCGGCGTCAGCGGTGCCACGGGCGTGCCGGCGCCGGGCGGGTTGGCGGGAGTTGTCGAACCTTCTCGGGTAACAGTGGGTTCAGTCATGTCGATTACTCGCTGACGCCGAGGAGCTTCTCGGCCTGTTCGACGATCTCCGCGATCCGGAACGGTTTGCCCCGGACGCGGTTGTAGCCGATCGCGTCGATGAGGAACTGGGCCCGGACCAGCATCGAGAGCTGGCCCAGGTTGACCTCCGGGATCAGCACCTTCCGGTAGCTGCGGAGGACCTTCTCGGTGTTTGTGGGGAAGGGGTTGAGGTGGCGGAGATGGGCATGGGCAACGCTCCGGCCCTCGGCCTGAAGGCGCTCGACCGCGCTCCGGATCGCGCCGTACGTCGAGCCCCAGCCGAGGATCAGCAGCTCACCCCGGTCGGGCCCGTAGACCTCGAGGGGCGGGATGTCGTCCGCGATCCGGGCGACCTTCGCCTGGCGAAGGAGCTGCATCCGGTGGTGGTTGTCGGGGTCGTAGCTGACGTTGCCCGTGATGTCGGCCTTCTCGAGTCCGCCGATCCGGTGCTCGAGGCCGGGCGTGCCGGGCACTGCCCACTTTCTCGCGAGCGTCTTGGGGTCGCGGTCGTAAGGATGGAACGTCTCCTGCTCCGTCCAGTTGGCGACCGAGATGTCGGGCAGATCCTCCACGGCCGGGATCTGCCATGGCTCCGCGCCGGTCGCGAGGAATGCGTCCGACAGGTAGACGACCGGTGTGACGTACTTGAGGGCGATCCGCCACGCCTCGATCGACATGTCGAAGCACTCACCGGGCGTGGCCGGGGCGACGACCGGGATCGGCGAGTCGCTGTTGCGGCCGTACAGGACCTGGAGCAGGTCCGCTTGCTCGGTCTTCGTCGGCATGCCGGTCGAAGGGCCGGCCCGCTGGACGTCGACGACGACGAGCGGCAGCTCGACCATCACGGCGAGCCCGAGGGCCTCCGACTTAAGGGCGATGCCGGGGCCCGATGAGGCGGTCATTCCCATCGCCCCGCCGTAGCTCGCCCCGATCGCGGCGCCGATCGCGGCGATCTCGTCCTCCGCCTGAAAGGTCTTGACGCCGAAGTTCTTGTACCCGGACAGCTGGTGGAGGATGTCGGACGCCGGCGTGATCGGATAGGAGCCGTAGAAGAGCGGCCGGTCGGCGAGCTTCGACGCCGTGAGGAAACCGAGCGCCGTCGCTTCGTTCCCGGTGATGTTGCGGTAGGTGCCGGGCGGAAGCTTGGCCGGGGCGACGCGGTAGTGGGTGTGGAAGATCTCGGTCGTCTCGCCGAACGCGTAGCCGGCCTTGAGAGCCCGCTTGTTGGCGTCGGCGATCACGGGCCGCTTGCCGAACTTCGCGTCGATCCAGCGGACCGTCGGGTCCGTCTCCCGGCCGTACAACCAGAGCATGATCCCGAGCGCGAAGAAGTTCTTCGTGAGGTCCTTCTGCTTCGACGTCATGTCGAGGCCGTCGAGGGAGCGCTCGTTGAGCGTCGAGATCGGGATCTCGAAGACCGTGAACTGCTTCAGCGAGCCGTCGGTCAGCGGGTTCGAGGCGTAGCCCGCCTTGTTGAGGTTCTGCTGGGTGAAGGCGTCGCTGTTGACGATCAGGGCGCCGCCAGCCGGCAGGTCCATGACATTGGTCTTGAGCGCGGCCGGGTTCATGGCCACGAGCACGTCGGGCTGATCGCCGGGCGTGTGGATGTCGTTCGAGCTGAAGCTGATCTGGAAGCCCGAGACGCCGGGCAGCGAGCCAGCCGGCGCCCGGATCTCGGCCGGAAAGTCGGGCAACGTGCTGATGTCGTTGCCGTAGACGGCGGCCGTCCGGGTGAACTGGGTCCCGGTGAGCTGCATGCCGTCGCCGGAGTCGCCGGCGAACCTAATCGTGACGCGGTCCAGCTCCTGGAGCTCGGGGTCCTGCGCGCGGGTCTGGGTGGTCATTCGGTGGTCATCCGCCCTCTGCCTTGTTCATTCGCTGGTGGGGTCGTGGTGGGAGGTTGAGGAGCTCCTCGGGGAATGCCTCGGCGAGGAGTTTCAAGACGTCCTGCGGCCGGACGACACCAACGAGGTGGTTCTCCTCGTCAAGCAACGGCACGTTCCGG
>JBJMMH010000060.1:0-12494 GCA_045804885.1 Chloroflexota bacterium
CCACGAGGACGCGCTGACCACGAAGGGGATCCTCGGCGTGGGCGTCGCAGCCGGGATCCTCCCGTGCCCGTCCGCGCTCGTCGTTCTGCTCTCAGCGGTGGCGCTCCACCGGATCGTGCTCGGCCTTGCACTCATCGTCGCGTTCAGCCTTGGACTCGCGGTGACGATCACTTCGATCGGCCTCGTTGCGGTTCTCGCGCGCCGGACGTTCGGCCGCGTCTCTCTCGACGGCACGGTGGTTCGTGCGCTGCCCGCGGTGAGCGCGGCGCTTATCCTCGTCGTCGGGCTCGTCATCACGGCTCGCGCGCTCCCCGGCGTCGTCTAGTCGAACCGATCGAGCCGGCAGGACGAATACGCGACATGTTCGGACTCGACGACTGGATCGCAGGTCTCTCGAACGGAGCATCTCTCGGCGTCGTCCTTCTTGTCGCCGCGCTGCTCGGCCTCCGCCACGCGACCGATCCCGACCACATCGCGGCCGTCACGACCCTGATGGCGTCCGGGCGCGAGCACGCGCGCAGGCGCGCGGCCGCACTCGGCGTCTGGTGGGGGCTCGGGCACGCGCTGACGCTCGTCCTCTTCGGGATCCCGATCCTGCTCTTCGAGGCGTACCTCCCGGACGTCGTCCAGCGGGGGGCGGAGACGGCCGTCGCAGCGCTGATCGTCTTCCTGGCAGTGCGCCTCCTCGTCCGCCACCGTCATCGCCACGAGCAGGCGCACGAGGTCCGTCGGCCCTTCGGTGCGTTCGCGATCGGGCTCGTCCACGGGATGGGCGGCAGCGCAGGCGTCGGGGTGCTGCTGCTGGCCGCGATCCCGTCGACCGCGCTGGCAGTGTCCTCGCTCGTCGTGCTCGCACTCTTCACCGCCGTCTCGATGACGATGGTGACGACCGGCCTCGGCGCGACCATCGCCTCACATCAGGGCGCGCTCGTCGCAGCCGCTCCGGTTCTCGGTCTCGCGAGCCTCGCCTTCGGCCTCTGGTATGCCGCCGCGGTCTGGAGCCTCATGCCCTACCCGTTCTAGCCGGATAGATTCGGCGCGTGGAACCCGTCTGCGTCGCCGACTTCGAGCGCCTCGCGGAGGAACGCCTCGAGCCGGGCGCCTTCGGCTACTACGCAGGCGGTGCCGGTGACGAGCTGGCGCTCGTCGGCAACGTCGAGGCATGGCGCCGGCTGAAGCTGCGCCCGCGCGTGCTCGTCGACGTCGCAGCCGTTTCCGCGGAGACGGCCGTCCTCGGCACGACCGTCTCGATGCCGCTCCTCGTCGCCCCGACGGCGATCCAGCAGCTGGCGCACCCGGACGGCGAGCCGGGGATGGCGCGCGCTGCGGCTGCGGCCGGAACGGTGATGTGCCTGTCGACCCTGGCCACGGCCACCCCCGGAGACGTGGCGGCGGCCGCACCCGATGCGCCGCGGTGGTTCCAGCTCTACGTCTTCCGCGACCGCGGCGTCACCCGCTCGTTCGTCGGGCAGGCGGTCGAGCACGGCTACGGCGCGATCGTCCTCACCGTCGACGCGCCGCGCCTCGGCCGCCGCGAGCGCGACTTCCGCACCGGCTTCCGCGTCCCCGGCGAGATCACCGTCCCGAGCATGGCGGCGCTCGGGGGGTGGGAGGGGGCGACGCCGCTCGAGCTGCTCGGCGCGATCGATCCATCGCTCAGCTGGAGCGACCTCGACGAGCTCCGCGCGCTTGCCCCGCTCCCGCTCGTGCTCAAGGGGATCCAGACGGCGGAGGACGCCGTCCTGGCCGTCGAGCACGGCGTCGACGCGATCGTCGTCTCGAACCACGGCGGCCGCCAGCTCGACCGCACCCTCGCGCCAATCGACGTTCTCGAGGAGATCGTCGCTGCCGTTCCGGACGCGACCGAGCTCTGGGTCGACGGCGGCGTCCGGCGGGGACTCGACATCGCGATCGCATGCGCGCTCGGCGCCCGCGGCGTCCTCGTCGGCCGGCCCATCCTGTGGGCGCTTGCAGCGGGCGGCCAGGCGGGTGTGGAACGGGCCCTCGCGATCCTCCGCGAGGAGTTCGAGCTGGCGCTCATGCTCCTGGGCGCGGCGACCCCGGGCGACCTTCGTCGCGAGCACCTCGTCTAGGCGATCGCGGTCCTCGCGGGCTCCGCGCGCCTCGAGGATCGGGCCGGCCGGGTCAGCTGTTCGAGGTGTTCGTCGATGTGCTCGCTCGCGTTGCCCGTCACCCACCCGACGAGCGGGTCGCCCTGTGTCCAGCCGAAGTGCCGGGGGTCGAACAGCTCGTCGTCCGTCATGCCCTCGATGGCCTCGATGAACCGATCCCAGTCGGCCGTCTCGCGCTGAAGCACGTCCGGTACCGGTCGGTCGCGATCGTTCTCGAAGAACCGCGCGTTGAGCTGATCCGTCTCGACGGCGTCCTCCGGCCACTCGCCCCGGCGCAGCCGTTCGAGCAGCTCGACGAAGCGTCGCTCCCACGCGCCGATGTGGGCGACGACGTCCTTCCGGGTCCACTCGTCGTCGATCCGGTCGAGGAGCGCCGACTCCGGCAGCGACGCGAGCGCGGCGCGCAGCCGCTCGCGCCCTGCGTACAGCTCGATGAACAGGCTCGTTCGATCCATGCAGCAACACTAGGCCTGGATACCTGTCGGATCGCGTCGGGAATCTCCGTATCCTTGGGTCGATGACCGAGATCGCTGAAAGTCGGCCTGTCGACGCGGCTCTCGTCCAGGCCGCGGAGTCGCTGACCGCGGACGCCGCCGCCGCCCGCCACGCGGAGCTCGTCGACCAGGTCGATCGGGCGAACCGCCTCTACCACCAGGAGGACGCCCCCGAGATCAGCGACGCCGAGTACGACCAGCTCTTCCGCGAGCTGGTCGCCGTGGAGGCCGCTCACCCGGAGCTGATCACGTCGGACTCGCCGACGCAGCGCGTGGGCGGCTCCATCAGCACGACGTTCGAGGAGGTCCGCCATCGGCGACCGATGCTCTCGCTCGGCAACGCGTTCAGCCACGATGAGCTCCGGGCGTTCGACACGCGCGTCCGGCGCGGCCTGGGGCTCCCGCCTGCGCCGGAGCGCGCGGACGGCCTGACCTACGTTGCGGAGCTCAAGATCGACGGTCTCGCGATCACGCTCCGCTATGAACGCGGACGGTTCGTCCAGGGCGCGACGCGCGGCGACGGGATGACCGGCGAGGACGTCACCGCGAACCTGCGGACGATCTCGGCGATCCCGGCGCGACTCCCGGAGCCGGCGACGCTCGACGCCCGCGGCGAGGTCTTCATGCCGAAGGCCGAGTTCGCCCGGATCAACGCCCAACGCGAGGAGGCCGGGCTGCCGCTCTACGCCAATCCCCGCAACTCGGGCGCCGGATCGCTCCGCCAGAAGGATCCGGAGGTCACCGCGAGCCGGCAGCTCTCGACGTGGACCTACCAGCTGCTCGAGGAGGACGGGGCTGCGGCGGCCAAGGTAGGCAGCCAGTCGGCTGCATTGGAGCGTCTCGAGGCCCTGGGCTTCGCGGTCAATCCCAACCGGGCGGCGGGTCTCGACATCGAGGACGTGATCGACTTCACGGAGTCCTGGCGCGAGCAGCGGCACGAGCTGCCGTACGAGACCGATGGCATCGTCGTGAAGGTCGATTCGTTCGATCAGCAGGCGCGCCTCGGGTTCGTCAGCCGGACGCCCCGCTGGGCGATCGCCTACAAGTTCCCGCCCGAGCAGGTCGAGAGCGTTGTCGAGGACATCGTCGCGTACGTCGGGCGAACCGGGACGCTGACGCCGGTTGCCCACCTGACCCCGACCAAGGTGGCCGGCTCGACCGTGGCCCGGGCGACGCTCCACAACCTCGACGAGGTCCGTCGCAAGGACATCCGGGTCGGAGACCACGTGATCCTCCAGAAGGCTGGCGACGTGATCCCGGAGGTCGTGCGGCCGCTCGCCGACAAGCGGACGGGCGACGAGCGGGAGTGGCAGATGCCCGCGACGTGCCCCGTCTGCGGCACGCCGATCGCTCGCGACGAGGGCGCGGTCCGGCATTACTGCCCCAACTCGGCGTGCCCGGCTCGTGTGAGCCAGGAGTTCGGCAACTTCGTTTACGGGATGGATATCGATGGCGCCGGCTGGAAGACGCTCGAGCAACTCCTCCAGACGGGGCTCGTCACGAAACGCGGCGACTTCTTCCGGCTCTCGATCGAGGATCTCGAAGGCCTCGAGCGCTTCGGCCGCAAGAGCGCCGAGAACCTCCACGCGGCGATCGGGAAGGCCAAGCGGCGGCCGCTCGAGCGGATCATCGCGTCACTCGGGATCCCGCAAGTCGGCTCGACGACGGCGATCGAGCTCGCCCACTGGCTCGCGGCCGAGGTTCCGTCGGACGGCGATCAAGGCGGTTGGCTCGTTCGCGCCGCCGGCCATCTCCGGACGGTCGCAGGCGACAGCCCGGAGCGGTTCACGGAGATCGAGGGGATCGGCCCGACGGTCTCGTCGGCCCTCGCGGCGTGGTTCGCGCCGGGCGGGCCGGGCGAGGGCGTCCTCGAGGACCTCGCCGATGCGGGCGTCGTCGCCGAGCTGCCCGAGCCCCGAGTCGCGGCCGCCGCCGGGCCGTTGACGGGCAAGACGGTCGTCGTCACCGGGACGATCGATGGGTTCAGCCGGGAGGGTGCGGAAGCCGCGATTCGGGCCGCGGGCGGAAAACCGGCGGGCTCTGTCTCGAAGAAGACCGACTTCGTCGTTGCCGGCGAGGGCGCCGGCTCGAAGCTCTCGAAGGCGCAGGAGCTCGGCGTGACGGTCGTGGACGGGGACGGCTTCCGGCGCCTCCTCGACGGGGACGCGGAGCAGTGACCGAGGCCGACGCCCGATTCGCCGCGAGGCTCGCCGAGGATCTCGAGCGGATCCTCGGAACCGGCATCATCCTCGACGAGCTCGACCTCGGGCCCGATGAGCAGGCGCCCGCGCGGATCCGCGCGATCTGCCTGTTCGATGGCCGTTCGGAGGTCCTCGAGGCTGACGGCGAGACGCGACTCGAGGCCTACAACCGGCTCGTCACCGCCGCCGCCGAGCTGCGGCTGGCGATCGCGACGCGGAACATGATCGCCCCCACCTGACGCCTGTCGGCGCGTCAGCCGATCGCACCCGTGAACTGCCCGTAGATCCAGTCGGGCCGCCAGTCGAGCGGCGCACCACGGACGAGCCTCGGGCCGCCACGACGTTCCGTCCAGCCCGCGGCCATCAACGCCGCTCGCCCCACCTCGTTCTCGACGAGCACGCCGATCGTGATCCGGGGATCCGAGGCTGTCCGTCGCCGCGCCTCGAGCAGCGCAAGGGCGAGGGCCGGCTCCGAGGCGATGAGCGCTCGCCCGCCCCACGGCGCGCGGACCACGAACGCCCCGACCGTGCCGTCTTCACGAACGGCTACTCGGCCGGTTTCCGGGGAAGCGAACGCGCGCAGGATCGCGGATCGATCCTCGCCTGTCGCCCGGTGGTCGAGATCGTTGATTGCGTCGAAGTCAGCCGGGGCGTATGGCCGGACCGCCCCGTCGTCGGCGGCGGGAGCAGCCTCGGGCGCGATCTGGAGAACGTACCGCGTCTGGACCTCGAACCCCAGGCGCTCATAGATCGGCCTGCCCTCGTCGGTCGCGATCAGCACCTGGGTCGTGCAGCCGCGCGCCTCGAGCTCGTCGAGAACGGCCCGCGACAACGCCGAGCCCAGGCCGGTTCGGCGCCGGTCGGTCGCGACGAAGATCGCGCCGACCCAGCCGACACTTCCGTTCGCGGTCGCGACGCCCGTGCCGACGATGCGCCCGGCGTCGTCGGCGACGAGCGGGATGCACGTCGGGTGGCCGACCGCCCACTCGAAGAAGGCCGTCCGGTCGCTCCAGCCGCCATCGACGATGACCTCGGAGGCGGGGGCGACATCAGCGGCCACCATCGGTCGGATCTGGACGTCTGACGTGGTCCGGTCCACCGTCTCACGATACCGAGTCCGAGGAGCCCGCGGAATTGAGACGCCGGGCGTACCCGCGCCGGATATGATCACCGCGAGCTGGTCCACGCATCCCCTGCCCGAGGCGCTCCCCGGACCGTCGCCAAGACGCCGATGGTTCGCGGTAACAAGACGAGTCGTCGAACGTCGTCCGGGGGATGGGGGATGAGGCCATCCTGCCGAACACGTCCGAGCCTCCTCTGGGGCCCCTTGACCGTGCCCGGCCGGTGTCGTCGGACGCGACGTTCGTCCTGGAGGCGTTCGAAGAGCATCAGCAGAAGCTCACCTCCTTCGCCTATGCGATGACGAGGGATCGCGACGCCGCCGACGATCTCGTGCAGGAGTCCTTCTTGCGGCTCGTCAAGGAAGTCAATGCCGGTCGCCCGCCGGACAACGTCGCCGCCTGGCTGTTCCGGGTCTGCAGCAACCTCGCGATGAGTCGCGGCAGGCGGATCACGACGGTTCACAAATTCCTGCGGGTCGCTCGGAGTGGCTCGGACGCACCGCCCGCCGACATCGACATTCTCCGCCGCGAAGAGCACGCCGCCCTTCTCGACGGTCTGGCGCAGATCTCCGGTGAGGCGCGGGCGGCGCTGCTCATGGCCGCCCAGGGATTCAGCGGCCGCGAGATCGCCGAGGCCATCGGTCGATCCGAGGTCGCGACGCGGGCGATGATGTTCCGGGCGCGCGAGAAGCTTCGGGTCTACCTGGTGCACCAGGGGATCCGCGGATGATCCACGAGCACGAGGCCCTCGAGCTTGCCTCCGGTGCGATCGACTTCGGGCTGTCGCCGGAGCTCGAACGGGAGCTCGCGGAGACGTATCGCGACTGCCCGATCTGCGCAGAGCGGGCGGCGTCGTACCACGAGCAGATCCGCCTCATGCGGCGGCTCCCAGTCCTCGACGCCTCGGCCCACACGCGTCAACGCGTCACGGCCGCAGCGCTCTCCGGACGGGGCGACACCCGTTCGCCACTGGTTCTCGCATTGGCCGCCGCGCTGCTCGTGGGGCTGCTCCTGGCTGCGGCGGCGGCCGCCGGTGCGCTCCTGAATCGGCAACCGAGACTGCTCGTCGATGTGACCTCGCCGGCTGCGCCGTCCGGCTCGATCGTTGTCGCCGAAGCGTCGTCGGAGCCTGTCGCCTCGTCCGATCTGTCCGGCGGCGGATTCGCGGATGACCTCCCGGCGGACTCGATCGTAGAAGTCGTGAGCTCCAACCTCCGCGTCCGATCGGAACCGCGAGTCGCCGACGACTCGATCATGTATGAGCCGCTCCTCCAGGTCGGCGACCGACTGTTCGTGGTGGAAGGACCGGTTCGCGCGAGTGACTACGACTGGTATCGGGTCGAACCTGTCAACACCGATCCCACGCGGCCGTTCGATCGGCTCCCATCAGGCTGGGTGTCACGTGGCGATCACGACGAGAGCCCGTGGATCGCCCCGGCCGCTGATAAGTGTCCATCGGAGCCGCTCGAGATCGTCACGCTCAACACGATGCATCCGCTCGAACGACTCGCGTGCTTCAGGCGTTCGAGGTTGAAGGTGCTGGCGGTCATCAAGCGCGGAGACCAATCCGGCTGGATTGCAGATGCACGGAACTCCGGCAACATCGACGCCCCAGTCGAGAATCTGGATGTCGTCGTCGAGCCTGGCCCCGGCCTCGAACGCTCCTCCTCCTTGCCGGACGGACGCGCGGCACTCCTCGAAGGCACGTTCGACGATCGCGCGTGCGGCGGCGTCGCGGATGAACGCGAGCGCCTGGATTGCAGGTCCCGCTTCATCGTCACTCGCGCGACCGTCGACCCGACGCAGCTGGCCAATCGAGGCTTGGCGATCACCCTCACCGATCACCTGCGACTCCGCGACATTCCGTTGATCACCGATCCGAGCGAGCAGCGATACATCGACAGCGGCACACGGCTCGCGGTGCTCGAGGGTCCGGCCGTCGGTTCCGGATACGTGTGGTACCGCGTCGCGGTCCCGTCGATCGCGTCGGTGGACGGCGCGCCGGCCACGGGCTGGGTCGCCGTCCACGGTACGGACGGCGAGGAATGGGTCCGCGCCGAGGATTTCGACTGCCCACCTCCGTCAAGCCTGACGTTCGCGACGCTCGCGGAGCTGATGACGCCGCCGATCTACCACGGGGGCCTGGCCTGCTACGGCACCGGCGCGACGTACGCGCGAACGGCGTTGACGGTACAAGGACGTGCGCGCGTCGACTGTTCCGGGCCGCCGGTGACCGGGTCACCGTGGCTGATGGACTTCCAGCGAAGCCTCGTGCTGAGAGCTGATGGACGAGACATTCGCGCGGCGATGTCTGCCTACCCGGGAGAGCTGCCGTGCAATGCGCCCGCGACGGCCGTGACGTACCGCGCGACGGGCCATTTCGACGACGATGACACCGCCCTCTGTCGATCAGCAGGAGTCGGACCGAGTGAGCTTGATCCGGTCGCGTCATACCGCTGCGGCAACCGCTTCGTGGTCACGGCGTTATCGGTGGTCGCCCCCGTCCCCGCTGCGGTGCCAACGCCGTCGCCGACGCCACCGGCCGTCGAGGGCCCGTAGCGGCTCGGGGAGCCTCGGCTATCATCGGGCCGTGGCCACGCTCTCCCGATCCGACGTCGAGCACGTCGCGTACCTCGCCCGCCTCGGCCTGGCCGACGACGAGCTCCGGCGACTCGAGGGCCAGCTCAACCACATCCTCGATCAGTACGCGGTCCTGAGCCGCCTGGACACCGACGCGATCCCGCCGACCGCCCAGACGATCGAGCTCGAGAACATCCTCCGCGACGACGTCGCCGGCAAGTCGCTTCCGCAGGATGCCGTGCTGGGGAACGCCGCGGAAACCGATGGCGAGTACATCGTCGTGCCCGCGATCCTCGGCGAGTAGCGGCGGACGGGCCTGACGACGTGACCGCGCTCACCCGCCTCCACGCCCATGAGATGGCCCGTCTCCTGCGTGCCGGCGATACGACCGCGCGGGAGCTTGCAGAGGCCCACCTCGACGCTGCGGAGCGGGACAACCACGCACTCAACGCCTGGCTCTCGATCGATCGTGCGACGGCGCTCGATCAGGCCGACGCCGCAGATGTCCGGCTCGCGGCGGCGCGCGGCGAGAGCGAGGCGGCGGTCGCCGCGCTCCATCCGCTGCTCGGGATCCCGGTCGCGCTCAAGGACCTCATCTCCGTCGAGGGCGGCCAATGCACCGCCGGATCGCGGATCCTCGAGGGCTACATCGCCCCGTACGACGCGCACATCACGGAACGGCTGCGCGACGTCGGGGCGGTCCTGCTCGGCAAGACGAACATGGACGAGTTCGCGATGGGCTCGTCCAACGAGCACAGCGCCTACGGGCCCGTCTCGAACCCCTGGGACCTGGAGACAGTCCCGGGCGGATCGAGCGGCGGCTCGGCCGTCGCCGTCGCCGCATTCCACGCCCCCCTCTCGCTCGGGACCGATACCGGGGGCTCGATCCGCCAGCCGGCGGCGCTGACCGGGATCGTCGGGCTCAAGCCGACCTATGGTCGCGTGTCCCGGTACGGAATCGTCGCGTTCGCCAGCTCGCTCGATCAGATCGGGCCCTTCGCCCGCGACACCAGGGACGCCGCTGCCCTCCTCCACGCGGTCGCCGGCCGCGACGACCGCGACTCGACCTCTGCGCCGATCCAGGTGCCGGACGAGCTGCTGCACCTTCCGGCGAGCGACGACGAAGCCGCGTCTCGGTTGAAGGGCAAGCGCCTGGGCCTGCCGCGCGAATACTTCGTGGCGGGCATGGAGCCGGATGTCGAGAAGCGCATCCGGGAAGCGGTCGCCGCGCTGGAGGCCGCGGGCGCGACCGTCGAGGAGGTCAGCCTGCCGCATACCGACTACGGACTCGCGACGTACTACATCGTGGCCCCTGCCGAGGCCTCGGCGAACCTCGCCCGTTACGACGGCATCCGCTACGGGCGGCGGCCGGGAGACGGCGACGTCCTGGGCAACTACCTCGCGACGCGCGGCGAGGGCTTCGGCGCCGAGGTGAAGCGGCGGGTCATGCTCGGGACGTACGCGCTCTCGGCGGGCTACTACGACGCCTACTACCTCAAGGCGCAAAAGGTCCGGACGCTGATCAAGCGCGACTTCGACGTGCTCTGGGATCAGGGCTTCGACGCGCTCGTGGCGCCGACGTCGCCGTCGGTGGCGTTCCAGTTCGGCGCGAGGATGGCCGACCCGGTCGCGATGTACCTGTCGGACGCGTGCACGCTGCCGGTCAACATGGCGGGGCTGCCCGGGATCTCGATCCCGTGCGGGTTGTCGGAAGGGCTCCCGGTAGGCCTCCAACTCATCGGCGCGGCGTGGTCGGAGGCACAGCTGTTCGAGCTCGCCCGGGGCTACGAAGGGCTGACGTCGGGCGCCGACTGGCGCGGCGTGGAGCCTGCCCACCTCGCCAAAGCGGGCGATCCGGGCGCGGCGACACCGGCGGACCGGGCGGCAGCGATCGGAGGGGCTCACCGATGACGACCGAGACGACCCGTCCGCCGCTTGCCGATCGGGCCCTCGCCGAGCGTGTCCGGGCAGTGCCGCCGTCGGGCATCCGGCGGTTCTTCGACATCCTGGCGACGATGGACGACGTCATCAGCCTCGGGATCGGCGAACCCGACTTCGACACCCCCGAGCGCATCGTCGCCGCGGGCGTCCGGTCGCTCCATAACGGTCGGACCCACTACACCTCCAACTACGGCACGATCGAGCTGCGACGCGCGCTCGCAGAGCACCTCGAGCGGCGGTACGGCGTCGCCTACGACCCCGCGACGGAGCTCTTGATCACCGTGGGCGCGTCGGAGGCCGTCGACCTCGCACTCCGGGCGACGTGCGATCCCGGCGACGAGGTCGTCCTGCACGAGCCCTCGTACGTCGCGTACGTCCCCGCGATCGTGTTCGCGGGCGGGGTGGTCCGCCACGTCAGCACGCACCTGGAGGATGATTTCGCGCTCGACCCGGGGGTCGTGGAGGCGGCGGTCACCGCGCGGACCAAGGCGCTGTTCCTCGGCTACCCATGCAACCCCACCGGCGCCGTGCTGCCGGACGGTGTCCAGGACCAGATCGCCGACATCGCCCGCCGCCACGACCTGCTGGTCTACAGCGACGAGATCTACGACCGGCTCGCGTACGGAACGTATCGGCACCGAGCGTTCTCGGCCCTGCCAGGCATGCGCGAGCGGACGATCCTCATGGGAGGCTTCTCAAAGGCGTACGCGATGACCGGCTGGCGCGTCGGCTGGCTCGCCGCCCCCGCCGGCATCCTCGAGGGGATCGTCAAGGTCCACCAGTACGGGATCATGTCGGCCCCGACGACGGCCCAGGACGCGGCGCTCGAGGCGCTGCTCCACGGCGAGGACGACGTCGAGGCCATGGTCGCCGAGTACGACCGCCGCCGACGCCTCGTCGTCGACGGGCTCAACGACATCGGGCTCCGGACGTTCGAACCTCGCGGCGCGTTCTATGCGTTCCCCGAGGTCGCATCCGCGACGGGCCTCTCGTCGGAGGACTTCGCCCAGGCGTTGCTCGAGGAGGAGCGCGTCGCCGTCGTGCCCGGCTCCGCGTTCGGACCGAGCGGCGAGGGCCATGTCCGGGCCTGCTACGCGACGAGCTACGAACAGCTCCAGGAGGCGCTGGCCCGGATCGGCCGGTTCGTGGATCGGCGCCGGGTCGGCGCCGAGGCTCGCCCATGACGGCTCCGACGGCGACGCCCCGCTCGGCGGCACTCGAGCGCTACGAGCCGGTCATCGGGATCGAGGTCCACTGCCAGCTCAAGACGGCATCCAAGATGTTCTGCCGCTGTTCGACGGCGTACGACGGCGCCGCGCCGAACAGTCACGTCTGCGCGGTCTGCCTGGGACTTCCCGGTGCGCTCCCGACGATCAACCGGGCCGCCGTCGAGCATGTCCTCGCGACGGGCATCGCCATCGAGGCGAGCTCGCCCGAGAAGACCCGCTGGGAGCGCAAGAACTATTTCTATCCCGACCTGCCGAAGGGCTACCAGATCAGCCAGTACGAGATCCCGCTCACCGCGAACGGCCGCCTGACCTTCGAGACGTCGGCCGGCCCCGTCACGATCGGGATCACCCGGGCGCACCTCGAGGAGGACGCCGCCAAGAACATCCACGTCGCCGAATCCGGCCGCCTGCACGGGGCGACGGCGACGCTCGTCGACTTCAATCGCGGCGGGACACCGCTCGTCGAGATCGTCACCGAGCCCGATCTGCACGACGCGGAGACGGCCAAGCGGTTCCTGCAGCTGCTGCGGCAGACCGTCGTCGAGCTGGGGCTGTCCGAGGCTGAGCTCGACAAGGGCTCGATGCGTTTCGACGTCAATGTCTCCGTTCGGCCCCAGGGCTCGAACGAGCTGCGGACACGCACGGAGCTGAAGAACATGAACTCGTTCAACTTCGCCTCGAAGGGAATCGAGCGGGAGATCGCACGCCAGATCAAGATCTACGAGTCCGGCGGCACGGTCGACCAGGAGACGCTCCACTTCGATCCCGGCAACGAGGAGTCGGCGCCGATGCGCTC
>JBJMMH010000061.1:0-2905 GCA_045804885.1 Chloroflexota bacterium
AGCAGGGCCCGCCGCAACTCTGCGTCCTGGTCGATCAGGGCGAGGAAGGCGTCCCGATGGAGGATCAGCGTCTCGGCCGGCTCGACCGCGACGATCGTCGCGGAGTGTGGCGCCCCGTCGAGGATCGCCAGCTCACCGAAGAACTCGCCCGGCCCGAGGACCGCGACGATCGCCGGCTCGGCACCCTCGTCAGACGGCAACACGACCTTCACCGAACCGCTCGCCATGATGAACAGGGCGTCGCCCGGATCACCCTGGTGGAACACGGTCTCGCCTTTCCGGAACCGGCGGACGCGGAGCGCGGCGGCGAGGGCGTCGAGGGTCCGCTCATCGGCGTTACCGAACAGCCCGCAATCGCGGAGTGCGCTGCGCGCCATCGATCCGTCGGACACGATCAAGCGACCTCCCGGTGCGTCCCTCGTCGCCCATCGTACGCGGTCATGCCCGGACCGGACGACGCCTTCCCGTAGACTCCGGGCGTGGAAACCGTCGCCTGCCCGTCCTGCGGCGAGGAGAATCCCGCCAAGTTCAAGCTCTGCGGGTATTGCGGCACGTCGCTCGCGCCGGTGCCGGAGACGGTCGTCTGCCCGTCGTGCGGCGAGGAGAACCCCGGCAAGTTCCGGCTCTGCGGCTTTTGCGGCACGTCGCTCGCAGCCGTCGGCGGCGCAGTTGCCGCCCCGGAGCCGGCACCGGCGGCCGCGGCGCCAGCGCCTGTGATCGGGTTCGTCTCGCCCGTCGGCGAACCGATCGCCGCGCCCGTCCTGCAGGCGACCGAGGTCAGAAAGTTCGTCACGCTCGTCTTCACGGACCTGAAGGATTCGACGGCGTTGACCGCGTCGATCGACGCCGAGGCCATGAACGAGATCAAGGCCCGCTACTTCAAGGAGATGGCGGTCGAGATCGAGCGCCATGGCGGCAACGTCGAGAAGAACATCGGCGACGCGATCATGGCGGTCTTCGGCCGCATCCGGGCCAGCGAGGACGACGCATTGCGCGGAGTGCGTGCGGCGGCCGGCATGGTGACTCGGCTCGGCGAGCTGAACGAGGAGTTCGAGCGGTACTACGGGGTCCGCCTGACGGTCCGTACGGGCGTCAATACCGGCGAGGTCGTCGCGAGCACCGACGAGCACGCCACGATGAACCTCGCGACCGGCGACGCGGTCAATGTCGCGGCTCGCCTGGAACAGAACGCCCCCTCGAACGAGGTCCTGATCGGGGAGATCACCTACGCCCTCGTCCGGGACTTCGTCGACGCAGAGCGCGTCGAATTGACGCTCAAGGGCAAGTCGGAGCCAGTGCCCGCCTACCGCCTGCTCGCGGTCAGCGCGGCGACCGCGACCCCGGTCCGCGAGGACTCGCCGTTCGTGGGCCGTGAGCTCGAGATGGACATACTGACCGGCGCGTTCGCGCAGGTGAGTGCGGCGACCAGCGCGCGCCTCGTGGCCGTCCTGGGGGACGCGGGCGTGGGCAAGACGAGGCTCATCGCGGACTTCCTTCGCCGGCTCGGCACGAAGGCCACGATCGTTCGCGGGCGTTGCCTCGCCTACGGGGACGGGATCACGTTCTGGCCCCTGACGGAGATCGTCCGACAGGCTGCCCACATCGCCGAGGACGACTCGCCGGAGGGCGGTCGGGCGAAGATCGCCGCCCTCGTCGGCGACGACGCCGAGCGTGACGCGATTGCGGACCGGGTCTCATCGGCGGTCGGCCTCTCCGACCGGCCGTACCCGGTGGCCGATCTCTTCTGGGGATCCCGGCGGTTGCTGGAGTCACTCGCCGCGAGTCAGCCTCTCGTCGTCGTCATCGACGATATCCACTGGGCCGAGCAGACGTTCCTCGACTTCCTCGACCACCTGGTGACGGCGGTCAAGGGCAGATCTCTGCTCATCCTCTGCTCGTCCCGGCCGGACATCCTCGACAGCCACGCCGCGTGGACGAAGCAGCCGAGCATCGAGCAGATCAACTTGCAGCCGCTTGGAAGTGACGATGTCGAGTCGATGATCGACCGGCTCCTGGGGAGTGCCGATCTCCCGGCGGAGACGCGGGCACGAGTCATCGAGGCCGCGGAAGGGAACCCGCTCTATATCGAACAGATGCTGTCGATGCTGCGTGAGCACGGTGGCGGCGATATCGTCGTCCCGCCGACGATCCATGCCCTGCTCGCCGCCCGACTCGACAACCTCACGCGCGAGGAGCGGGCGGTCGTCGAGCCCGCTTCTGTCATCGGCCTTGTCTTCGCCGAGGCAGCCGTCGAGGCGATGGTCCCGTCACCGCTCCAACCGACTGTGGCCGGTTACCTGACGGACCTCGACCGCAAGCAGTTCGTCCACCCGCTGCCGGGCGAGGAAGACCTCGCGTTCCGCTTCCACCACATCCTGGTCCGCGACGCGGCGTATCAGAGCCTCCTCAAACGCGCCCGTGCGACGCTCCACGAACGGTTCGTCGCTTGGGCCGAGCCGGTCAATCGCGAACGGGGGCGGGAGACGGAGTTCGAGGAGATCCTCGGCTACCACCTCGAGCAGGCCGTCCGGTATCGCTCAGAGCTGGGGCCGCTGGATGCGGAGGGTCGCGAGCTGGCGGGGCGAGCAGCGACGAAGCTGGCGTCAGCCGGTCGTCGGGCGTTCGCGCGCGGCGACCTTCCCGCGGCGGCGAACCTGCTCCGCCGGGCCGCACAGCTCGTTGCGCCCGACACCACGTTCCGCACCGAGCTCGAGCTCGAGCTGGCCGATGTTCTTCTGGACGACGGCGATTTCGCGGGATCGCTCGAGTTGATCGACAGCGCCGCTGCGGCGGCTGAGCGCATCGGCGACAGCCGGCTGGCCAGGTACGCAGACGTTGCCCGGAATACCCACGCGCTGTTCGGGAGCGACGCGGTCGCTGATTCGACGGCGATCATCGATGCCAC
>JBJMMH010000062.1:0-5775 GCA_045804885.1 Chloroflexota bacterium
GTTGCGGAGCGTGTACCAGGCCGGTGGCGGCGTGCCGTCGCTGTTCGCCGTTCATCGCGACAACTCGGGCACCGCCCGCCCGCGCGTCCTCGCCTACGCCCGGGCCCTCGGCAGCACCCGCGCGGGCGTCCTCGAGACGACGTTCGCCGAGGAGACCGAGACTGACCTCTTCGGCGAGCAGTCGGTGCTGTGCGGCGGCACGGCGGCTCTCGTCAAGATGGCGTTCGAGACGCTCGTCGAAGCCGGCTACCAACCCGAGCTCGCCTACTTCGAGACGATGCACGAGCTGAAGCTGATCGTCGATCTCCTCTACCGCGGCGGCCTGAACTTCATGCGATTCAGCGTCAGCGACACCGCCGAGTACGGCGATTACGTCTCCGGGCCGCGGATCATCGACGAGCGCGTCCGGGAGACGATGCGGGCCGTGCTGGGGGAGATCCAGGACGGCTCCTTCGCGAACCGCTGGATCGCCGAGAACGAGTCCGGCCGGAAGGAGTTCGAGCGCCTCCGCGCCGCCGATCGTGACCACCAGATCGAGAAGGTCGGGGCCGAGCTGCGGGCGCAGATGGCGTTCCTCAACCCGGTTGTCGTCGTCGCGGGCCAGGCCCAGGCGGCTGCCGGCACCCCCGGGGCGAGCGCGACCGCGGGGTCCCGGTCGTGACGGCCCCCGTCGGTCAAGGGTCCGTCCGGATCTTCGACACGACGCTCCGTGACGGCGAGCAGGCGCCCGGCGCCGGTCTCACGGCCGCGGAGAAGCTCGAGGTCGCCCGCCAGCTCGCCCGCCTCCGCGTCGACGTCATCGAGGCCGGCTTTCCGGCCGCCTCGCCGGGTGACTTCGAGGCAGTCCGCCGGATCGCCCAGGAAACGAAGGGTGGGATCGCCGTCGCAGCCCTTGCCCGCTGCCGCGACGGAGACCCGCAACGGGCGGTCGAGGCCATCAACGTCGCAGAGCGGCCGCATCTCCACGTCTTCATCGCGACGAGCGACATCCACCTGAAGCACAAGCTGCGCCTGTCGCGCGACGAGGCGCTCGCCGAGGCCGTTCGCTGGGTGCGCTACGGCCGCGAGCAGCTCGGGTCGGACGCCGAGGTCGAGTTCTCGGCAGAGGACGCGTCCCGAACCGACGTCGACTTCCTGCTCAAGATCTACGAGGCCGTCGTCGATGCCGGCGCCACGACCGTCAACATCCCGGACACAGTTGGCTACGCGATCCCGTCCGAGTTCGGCGCGCTCGTCGCGCGCGTGGTCGATCTCGTCGGCGATGCCGCGACCGTCAGCGTCCACTGCCACAACGACCTCGGGCTCGCGACTGCCAACACGCTCGCGGCGGTGCAGGCCGGGGCGCGCCAGGTCGAGGTGACGATCAACGGCCTCGGGGAACGGGCCGGCAACGCGTCGCTCGAAGAGGTCGTGATGGCCCTCAGGACGCGCCCGACGCAGTTCCCCCAGCTCGGCAGCGGCGTCCAGACCGAGCAGATCACGGCCGCCTCGCGCCTCGTGAGCTACCTCACCGGCTTCACGATCCAGCCCAACAAGGCGATCGTCGGCGGCAACGCGTTCGCCCACGAGTCGGGCATCCATCAGGACGGCGTGATCAAGAACCCGCTGACGTACGAGATCATGACGCCCCAGTCCGTCGGGCTGGCCGGCAGCCAGCTGACGATCGGAAAGCTGTCCGGCCGGAAGGGACTGCAGGGCAAGCTCCACGAGCTGGGCTACGACCTCGAAGGCGACGCCCTCGACGTCATCTACCGTCAAGCGATCGCCCTCGCCGACTCGAAGAAGGAAGTCACGGACGCGGACCTGCTGGCGCTCGTCGAGCAGCGGGCCGCGGAGGTCCCGGCCTCGGTGCAGCTTCTCGGCTGGAACGTGACCTCGTCGCACGGCGGCAACGCCACGGGCAGCGCGTCGCTCAGTGTGAACGGCGAGGACCGCGCGGCCGCGGCGGTCGGTAACGGGCCGGTCGACGCGCTCTACTCGGCTGTGGACCTCGCGCTCCAGCCGGTCTTCGGCTGGCATCCCGTCCTGACCGAGTACGAGATCAAGGCGGTTTCCGCCGGCGAGGACGCCCAGGGCCAGGTGCTGGTTCGCTGCCGGCGGTCGTCGGACGAAGGGCCCGGCGCGCTCGTCGTGTCCGGCCACGGGTTATCGACGAACATCATCGAGGCCTCGCTCGAGGCCTACCTCGTGGCGGTGAACAAGCTCCACGGCGCGGAGATCAACGGAGTCGCCGTGGCGTTCAGCGCCCCGCGGGTGGTGGAAGAGCCCTCGTGACGACATATCGGGTGGCCGCCATCCCGGGCGACGGGGTGGGGCCGGAGGTCGTCGCCGCCGGCAGGGCAGTGCTCGACGCCGCCGGCGCCGCCTTCGGCTTCGAGGTCGACTGGTCGGACATCGCGGCCGGAGGCAACGCGATCGATTCGCATGGAGTCGCAATCCGGCCCCAGGACGTGACGCGAGCCGGCGAGGCCGACGCGATCCTGCTGGGTGCTGTCGGCGGTCCCAAATGGGACGACCCGACGGCGAGCGTCCGCCCCGAGCAGTGCCTGTTTGCGCTCCGCGGCGAGCTGATGCTCTACGCGAACCTTCGACCGGTCACGATCCACCCGTCGCTCGTCGCCTCGTCGCCGCTCCGGCCGGAGCTGCTGGCGGGCGTCGACCTGCTCATCGTCCGGGAGCTCACCGGCGGCATCTACTTCGGGGAGCGCGTCGAGGCGAGCGGGCCGCCGGGAAACCGGGCTGCCCGGGACACGGTGCCGTACACGGAACCGGAGATCAGGCGCGTGGCCCGCCTCGGGTTCGAGCTGGCGCGCGCCCGTCGCGGCCGGCTGACGAGTGTCGACAAGGCGAACGTCATCGCGACGTCGCGTCTCTGGCGCCAGGTCGTCGACGAGCTGAAGCCGGAGTTCGCGGACGTCGAGGTCAACCACCAGCTCGTCGATTCATGCGCGATGCTGCTCGTCAAGAGCCCGGCGTGGTTCGACGTCATCGTCACCGAGAACCTGTTCGGCGACATCCTGTCGGACGAGGCGTCGGTCCTCGCGGGCAGCCTCGGGATGCTCCCGTCGGCGTCGCTGGGCGAGCGCCGAACCCAGCACGGCACGTTCGGGATGTACGAGCCGATCCACGGCTCCGCGCCCGACATCGCCGGCCGCGGCATCGCCAATCCAATCGGGACGATCCTGTCCGTGGCGATGCTCGCGCGCTGGTCGCTGGGCCGCGAGGACGTCGCGGCCGCGATCGAAACCGCCGTGGCGGACGCGCTCGACGCGGGCGTTCGGACTGCTGACCTCGCCCCTCCGGGACAGGACGCGGTCACGACGACACACGCAACGGACGCGATCGTCGCCCGGCTCGCGCCGGCGGGAGTCGCCTCGTGAGCGACCAGGCCGTCACGCTCTACGACACGACGCTCCGGGACGGCACCCAGGGCGAGAACATCACGCTCTCGCTCGCCGACAAGCTGCGGATCGCCCGGATGCTCGACGAGTTCGGCATGCCCTACGTCGAGGGCGGCTGGCCGGGCTCGAATCCCAAGGACGTCGAGTTCTTCAAGGCCGCCCGCGGCATGCGATGGCAGACGGCGAAGCTCGCCGCGTTCGGTTCGACTCGTCACCGCGCGAACCGACCAGAGGACGATCCCAACCTGCGTGAGCTCGTCGCCGCGGAGACGCCGGTCGTGACGATCTTTGGCAAGAGCTGGCTGCTCCACGTCACGGAGGTCCTGGGCGCGACGCCCCAGGAGAACCTCGACATGATCGCGGACAGCGTCCGCTTCATCGTCGAGCGGGGTCGCGAGAGCGTCTACGACGCCGAGCACTTCTTCGACGGCTACAAGGCCGACCGGGACTACGCGTTGTCGACGCTGCGGGCCGCCCGGGAAGCCGGGAGCCGGACGCTGGTCCTGTGCGACACCAACGGCGGCACGCTGACCGACGAGCTGCTCCGGATCGTCGACGACGTGAGGGCAGCCCTCGAGGCGGATCCGGCCGCGCCGGCGGTCACGTGGGGCATCCATACCCACAACGACGCGGAGATGGCCGTGGCGAACTCCATGGCGGCGGTCGCCGCCGGGATCCGCCACGTCCAGGCGACGATCAACGGCTACGGCGAGCGCGCGGGCAACGCCAACATGGTCTCGATCCTCGCGAACCTCGCGCTCAAGACGCCACACCAGCTCGTGCCGGCGGGCGGTGGCAACCTCGCCGGACTCACGGAGCTCAGCCGGGCGGTCGCCGAGATCGCGAATCAGAACCCCAACGACTACCAGCCCTATGTCGGCAGATCGGCGTTCGCCCACAAGGGCGGCGTCCACGGCGCGGCGGTCGCCAAGGTCGAGCGGAGCTATCAGCACGTCGACCCGACCGCGGTCGGCAATCAGGGCCGGCTGGTCGTCAGCGAGCTCGGTGGCAAGGCGAACACCAGGATCCGGGCCGAGCAGCTGGGCCACCAGCTCGACGGCGTCGTCGACCCCAAGGTCTTGAGCCAGCTGATCAAGGAGCTCGAGAACGAGGGCCTCGCGTTCGAGGGCGCCGAGGCCAGCTTCGAGCTGCTGATCCGCCGTCATCAGGCGGACTACGTCGCGCCGTTCCAGGTCCTCGACTACACGTGCCTGGTAGAGCAGCGCGAAGGCCGGGAGCTGCTGGCCGAGGCCACCGTCAAGGTGAAGGTCGACGGCGAGATCCTTCATACCGCGGCCGACGGCAATGGGCCGGTCAACGCGCTCGACGCCGCGCTGCGGAAGGCGCTCCGCGCGTTCTACCCGCAGCTCGACGAGGTCCACCTCTACGACTACAAGGTCCGGATCCTCGACGGTGACGCCGCGACTGCTGCCCGGACCCGCGTCATCATCGATTCAGCTGACGGCGTCCGGGAGTGGTCGACGATGGGCTCCGACACCAACATCATCGCGGCGTCCGCGCAAGCGCTGGCGGATTCCCTCGAGTACGCGATCTGGAAGGCCGGGGCGGAGCTGCGACGCCGGGACGAGCGCCACTTCACGACGACGCCGACGCTCATTCCAAGCGCGCCGACGCCCGCTTCGACATCCGCGACCCCGACCGGAGGCCAGCCATGACGACGTCCACCGCCACCGACGCCGCGACGCAGCAGACGCCGACGCTCCACCTCGCCCGCTGGACCGTGACCTCGGGCTCGAACGCCAACAGCCGGGGCGCTGTCGTGATCGCGTCCGGCGATCACCAGTGGGAGGCGTCCGCCGAAGGCAACGGGGCGATCGACGCGCTGTTCCGGGCCGTCGACCGGGCGCTCCAGGACGTCCTCACCGGGCATCCCCGCCTCATCGCCTACGACATCCACGCGCTCGGCGAGGGCCCCGGCGCCGAGGGCCGGGTGACGGTCGCGGTCGAGCCGCCGCAGGCGGCGGCCGGCGCGCGGGCCAGCGGCCGCTATCCGGGCGAGGCGACCTCGACGAACATCATCGCGGCCTCGATCGAGGCGTACATCGAGGCGATCAACGGCCTCCTCGCCGAGGAGCACTGGGCGGGCGCGGCGGAGTCGGCCGGCAACCGCCGGCGGGCCAAGGTGAACGCATCCGACGCGAAGGCCCGGCGGGCCGAGATCGACGAGGAAGCCGGCAAGATCGACACGACGGAGTGGTTCAACCAGTAGGGACGGAGGCGCCCGCCTCTGGCCCGGGGCGTGCCCACCGGCTCTGACCGCATCCCCGCGGGCGCTACGCTGATGCCCGGCGGCGCCGACGTTGGGCCGCGGGAGGGCAGGCTGTGCGGCGGTTCCTCGTCCAGGCGGTCATCG
>JBJMMH010000063.1:0-4327 GCA_045804885.1 Chloroflexota bacterium
ATCGAGCTTCTCGGTGGCGGCGTTACGAACGTCGTCGTGCGGCCGCGGACGTTCATTTTCCGGTTCCGCTCGCCGGCCGAGTTCGCCGACTTCTTCGCCGCGAACTACGGCCCCGTCAACCGAGCGTTGGCGTCACTCGACGATGCCGGGCGCGCCGGCCTCATCGACGACCTCGCCGGGCTCGCGGCGACCCACGGCCGCCCGGCGGGAACGTCGCTCGCGATCCCCTCCGAGTACGTCGAGGTCACAGCGACGCGAAACGGCTGAGACGCCTAGTCCTGAACGGCCACGAGCACGGCGTCGTCGACCGGCCATGTGAGGCTGACCCGGTCGGCGGGCTGCCAGGCCCGCTCCGCGGTGCCAGCCTGGACCCGGACGACCGCGTGCTGGCCATCTGGCAGGGCGACGTCGTAGCGCCGGATCGATCCGAGGAAAAGCACCTCGGTCACGGTCGCGTCGACGGCGTTGACCCCCGGATCCCCGCCGTCCCGGTCCGTGAGCCGGATCCGCTCGGGCCGGACCACGAGCGCCCCGGCGGCCCCGTCGTCGAGGCCCGCCCGTTGGGTCGCCGCCGGACTCAGTCGCCAGCGTGAGTCGCCGCGGGCCAGCCACCCGCCCGCACCATCGGCGACGAACCGGCCCTTGAAGATGTTCGAATCGCCGATGAAGTCGGCGACGAACAGCGATGCCGGCCGGTCGTAGAGGTCCTCGCCGGTGCCGAGCTGGGCGATCTTGCCGGCGCTGAAGATGGCGATCCGGTCGCTCATCGTCAGGGCCTCCTCCTGGTCGTGGGTGACATAGATCACGGTGGCCCCGAGCTGGCGGCTCATGTGCATGATCTCGAGCTGGAGCGCCTCGCGGAGCTTCTTGTCGAGGGCCCCGAGGGGCTCGTCCATGAGCAGGAGCCGGGGCTCGAACACCACGGCCCGGGCGAAGGCGATCCGTTGCTGCTGGCCGCCCGACATCTGGCGCGGATATCGACTCCCGAGACCGCTCAGGCGAACGAGCTCGAGCGCCTCGCCGACCCGGCGCTTGATCTCGGAGTGCTGCACGCGGCGCATCTCGAGCGGGAAGGCGATGTTCTGGGCCGCCGTCATGTGCGGAAACAGGGCGTAGTTCTGGAAGATCATCCCGACGTCGCGGCGATACGGCGGGACGCCGCCCATGTCGATCCCGTCGATCTCGATCGTGCCGCCTGTCTGGTGGGTGAACCCGGCGATCATCCGGAGGGTGGTCGTCTTGCCCGAGCCGGACGGTCCGAGGAGCGTGACGAACTCGCCCGGCCGGACCTCGAGGTCGACCCCGTCGACTGCCACAACGTCGCCGAACTGCTTGGTCAGACTCCGCAGCACGAGCGCCGGGCGCTCGCCGGACTCGGCCGGCAGCCGGCTTGGGGCACCCACGGCCGTCATGTCGCCGGCGCCTGGCGGCGGACGACGAAGACGAGCAGGAGAACGGACGTCGTCACGGCAAGGACGGTCGTGGCGACCGCCGCGACGGTCGGGTCGACGACCTGGCGGACCTGCTCCCACATCTCGACCGGCAGCGTCCGGAACTTCGCCGTCGTCAGGAAGATCGCGACGACGACCTCGTCCCACGAAGTCAGGAAGGCGAACAGCGCGCCCGTCAGCACGCCCGGCAGGATGATTGGCAGGGTGATCCGTGAGAACGTCCGGCCAGGCCCCGCCCCCAGGCTTTGGGCAGCGGTCTCGAGATTGCGATCCATCGTCCGGAGCGCCGTCGCCACGGAGACCATCACGAATGGAATCGCCAGCGCGGAGTGGGCCGCGACCAGCCCGGCCAGGCTACCGGTGATCTTCCAGCGCACGTAGACGGAGAACATGCCGATCGCGATGACGATCACCGGGACGACGAGGGGCGAGAGGATCAGGGCGTTCGCCAGGCTCTTGCCGGGGAACCGCCCGCGGACCATCCCGAGGGCGGCCGTGGTGCCGAGGATCGTCGACACGATCGCGGTGACCGTCGCCACGAGAAAGCTGTTGACGAAGCCGGACGTCCACTGCGGGTCCGTCAGCATCCGCTCATACCACTGGAGCGACCAGCCCGGCGGCGGGAAGGTCAGGATCTGCGACGACGAGAACCCCATCGGCACGATCAACAGCGTCGGCACGGTCAGGAAGAACACCGTCAGCGTGCCGACCGCGACGAGCAGGACGCGGCGGGGACTGCGCCAGGAATCGCTCATCGCGCGCTCAGGATTCTTCCCCCGCGGCGCCGAAGACGTCGCGCAACCTGACGACCCGTGAGGCAAGCGCGAGCGCGACGAAGGTCAGGATCATCAGGATCACCGCCATCGCGCTGCCGAGGCCCCAGTCGAGCCGCGTCTGGATCTGATCGGCGATGAAGCGGCTGATCATCGTCTCGCGGGGGCTGCCCAGGATCGTCGGTGTGATGTAGAAGCCGAGCGCCAGGACGAAGACGAGCAACGTCCCCGCCGCGACACCGGGCAGGCTCAGTGGGAAGAAGACGCGCCGGAACGCCGCCGCCGGCGACGCTCCCAGGTTCGCAGCCGCCTGGCCGTAGTCGGGATCGATTCGGCGCATGACGGCATACAGCGGCAGGACCATGAACGGCAGCAGGATCTGCGACATCCCAAGGATCACCCCGAGCGTGTTCCGGATCAGCGCGAGGGGTTCCCGGATGACGCCCCACGAGAGCAGCAGGCTGTTGATCACGCCGGTGT
Organism: Chloroflexota bacterium; assembly: GCA_045804885.1. Classification (GTDB taxonomy): domain Bacteria; phylum Chloroflexota; class Limnocylindria; order Limnocylindrales; family CSP1-4; genus CF-46. Next base: position 2,705 of record JBJMMH010000063.1, read on the forward strand.
CGCGGAGGATCACCTCCCAGGCGAACGTCCGGACGAGGAGGCTCGACCAGAATGGGACCAGAACCGCGATCAGCAGCAAGCCCGCCACGCGGGGCGGCACGATGTGCATCAGATACGCATAGGGGTAGCCGATCACAAGGCAGACGACCGTGGAGATCGTCGCGATGTAGAACGTGTTGCCGAGGACCCGGACGTCGGCCGCGGAGAGGAAGAACTCTTCGTAGTTCGAGAGGCCCGCGTTCGCTGGATCGGTCACGCTTCGGGCGGCCATGAGGATCAGCGGCGCGAGAAAGAAGATCACGAGGAGACCGATCGTCGGGAAGGCGAGCAACGCCCACCGATTGATCAACCGGCCGCCCTCGGAAGGACGGCCGATCGGTCCGGCGAGCGGTCGGACCCGGAGCATCGCTCAGCCGCTCTCGATCGCCGGCCTCTCGATACGCGGGTGATCGATCACTTCGTCTTCCACGCGTTGTACGCGTCGTCGAGCGTCTTCGCGTTGTCGACGAGGTACTGGTCGTTGAAGTAGGCCGTGGAGTCATTGACGTTCGAGACCGCCAGGTCCGGCACCTTGTCGGCCTGTGGCTTCGAGTTCTTGTTCGTGGGTCCGTAGGGGATGAACTGCGATGGCGCGGCGTTGTTGTTCGCGCACGTCGCCCAGGCGATGAACTTCATCGCCTCGTCCTTGTTTGGCGTGCCCTTGGGGACGACGAAGAAGTCGGCGGTCAGAAGCTGCTGGTTCCACTGGATCGCGACTGGCTTGCTGTCCAGGTTCTTGGCGCTCCAGGCTCGACCATTCCACATCAGCGACATCGTCACTTCGCCCGAGCCGATCAGCTCCTGGGACTTCGCGCCGCCCGGCCAGAACACGAGCTGGTCCTTGATCGTGTCGAGCTTCTTGATCGCGCGAGCCGTGTCGAGCGGGTAGAGGTCCTTCGGCGCGACGCCATCGGCCATGAGGGCGACTTCGAAGATTCCGCCCGCGGAATAGTCGTACATGCCCCGCTTGCCGGGGAACTTCGTGAGATCGAAGAAATCGGCCCAGCCCTGAGGGACCTGCCCGTTCGTCTTGTCGGTCCGGTAGGCGAGGACGACGCCGTAGGTGATGTCGGCGACGCGGTATGGGCCCGAAAAGCCGTCGAGGATCTCGCTCTGGTGGATCAGGTTGTAGTCGAGCGGCTCGAGGACGTCCTTGTTCGCGTCCAGCCCGAAGTCGTTGCCGACGTCGACGACGTCCCAGGTGACCTGACCGGACTCGACCTGCGCCTTGATCGTGGCGTTCGCTGAGTCCTCGCTTTCGGTGAATTTGACGCCGGTGAGCTTGCTGTACGGATCGAGCCAGCCCTCGCGCTGGGCCTTCTGGTAGACACCACCGTACGAGGCGAACGTCAGCGTCGTGCCGGCGGTCGCCTTTGGATCGGTGCAGACGTCGGCCCCGGCTGGAGCGGAGCCGCCCGCCGCCGACGCCGCCGACGACGAGGCCGGCGCACTCGCCTGGGCGGGCTGGGACGCGCCCGCGGGCGCGGGCGTGCCGCCACCTCCCGAACAGCCGGCAACCAGCAGGCCGAGAATCACGACCGAGCTGACGCGCGATGACGCGGAGTGCATCAGACACCCTCCTCC
>JBJMMH010000064.1:0-9574 GCA_045804885.1 Chloroflexota bacterium
ATCGGCGCCGGCAAGCTCGTCCGCAGCGTGCGGCGGGGCCGCATCCGCACGGTCGACGTGAGTGACGACGACGTCGGCTGTCGCGAGCCGATCCCGCAGGCGGGTTCGGAATGCGTCGGGCGTCAGCGTGCCGGCTGCGGCCGCCGTCGTCGTGACGGCCGGGTTCGTCGAGGCGGGTTGGGCGGACCCTCGGCGGCGGAGCGGCCCCGCGACCTTGCGGACAGTGGCGCTCAGCGCGAGGGCCAGCTGAACGGACCGCCGGAGGCGCAGCGCCCCAAGTTCCCGCTTCGTCGCGGCCAGCTCTTCGGTCGTCGCGTCGAGCTCCGACTCCAGCCGGCGGCGATCCCTGACGACGACCGAGAGCTCGTCCCGGAGCCACGCGCGATCGTCGGCATCGGGGCCCACGCGGCCGGGCGTCGGCTTGGGGGCGGCCTCAGGCACCGGGCGTCAGACCTTCCCGCCGGAAGAGCTCGTCGGCGATCCTGTCGCCGAGAACGTCCCAGTCGTATTCGCGCTCGGTAAGGTCGCGAGCCGCGGCGCCCATCCGACGGGCGAGCCCGTCGTCGGCCAGGAGTCGCGCGATCGGCTCCGCCAGCGAGGCCGGCGCGTCATCGGCAGAGACCAGGCCGACCCCGTTCGGCTCGACGATCTTCACCGTCTCTCGGCGGGGCGTCACGACAAGGGGCCGTCCCGCAGCGAGCGAGTCGAAGAGCTTCACCGGCAGGATCACGTCCATGTACTCGATCGCGGGATGCGGGATGACGAGAACGGTCGCCTTGGCAAGGGTCGGCCCCAGCTGCTCGTACGGCGCCGGTTCGATGACGATCCACGCGTCGTCCCGGGTCTGTGCGCGGAGCTCCTCGATGTACTCCGCGCTGGCGTCCGACGTCGCGACCAGCCACAGGTAGAGCTGGGTGTCAGGTACGACTGCCCGCACCTGGCGGACGGCGTCGATCAGCGCCTCGATCCCGCGTCCTGGAGCGGAACCCGAGACCATCCCGACGGCCGGCCGCTCGGGCCACGGACCGGGCCGGACGTGCCCCGTGACTGTCCCCTGGCCGCCGACGACGATCCGATCGGCGTCATAGCCGAACGCTTCGGCAAAGGCAGCCGTCGGGACGACGTGCCACCGGAACCCGGCCTCGTTCCGGCGACGGCGTGCGAGCAGCTCTGCCTCGCGCTCCGGCGGTAGGTCCACGCCGAGTGCCCGGGTCTGCGCGATCTGGTCGTCGTAGATCGAGACCGCCAGCGGCTGCACGCGCGTCGGCAGCCAGTCGAACCACTCGGGCGGCGCACCTTCCGATGCCGCGACGTACGGCCGCCAACCGGCGCCACGCAACCGCCATAGCCTGGGCCGATCAGGCAGCTCGTTCCGGAAGCTCCCCCAGCCGTCGATCACCGTGGCAGATGTCCGCGCGGCCAGGCGCTCGAAGATCCGCGCCCGTCGAATGTCGCCGCCCCAGCCACGTCCCCGGCCCGCTCGGATGACGATCCACGAGCGACCCCCGGGCGGCCTGCCCGGCAGCGCGGTCGAGGCGGACGCGGGCGGGTCCGAGGGCTGGTCCGTCATGGCCGACAAGGGTACCGGCGGCAGTCCGTCCGCGGAGCGACGCCCGGCTGGATCACCGTGCTACGCTCCCGCGCGCATGGCAACCACCGCCCAGGCCCGGACGTTCCGACCAGCCCGGAAGCTTGGTCCCATCGAGTTGATCACCGAAGGGTTCCGCGAGACCTGGAGCCATCGCCGGCTCACCCGCTACCTGGTCCGGGCCGACCTCAAGAAGCACGGCTCCGACACCCTCCTCGGCAATGTCTGGTGGATCCTCGACCCGCTCCTCCAGATGGCCGTGTACGTCGTGCTCGTACAGGTGATCTTCAAGGTCAACAAGCCCGACTATCCCCTGTTCGTCTTCTGCGCGATCCTGCCCTGGAAGTGGTTCTCGTCGGCGATCAACGACGGGATCATGGCGGTGACGTCGCGCGAACGGATCATCAAGCAGGTCAAGTTTCCGAAGATCGTGCTGCCGGTCGCGGCGACAGTCGGCGGGATCGTCAACTTCGCATTTGGGCTGATCCCGCTGTTCGGGCTGATGTTCCTGTTCTACTCCGACCGCTTCAGCCCGTACATCCTGCTGATCCCGGCGATCGCCGCCGTCCAGTTCGTGTTCAGCCTCGCCTGCGCGGTCCTGGTTGCCGCGATCAACGTCTTCTTCCGCGATATCGCGAACGTCGCCCGCCACGCACTTCGCCTGTGGTTCTACCTTTCGCCGGCGCTCTACGCGTACGAGGACGTATCAGGCCGGCTCGACGGCGCCGTCGGCAAGATCGAGCTGCTGAACCCGTGGACGCCTCTGTTCGAGTCGTACCGGGCCGTGATCTACAACATGACGATGCCGAACTGGACGTGGCTGCTCGTCCTGCTGGCGGGCTCGACCGTGTTCCTCGTGCTCGCGATGCTGTTCTTCAAGCGCGTCGAGCCCTCGTTCGCGAAAGTCCTGTGACCGACGCCAAGCGCGGCGGGCCGCAGCCCGACTACGCGATCGACGTCCAGGACCTGGGCGTCCGGTACAACCTCCGCCTCACCCGCCAGACGACCGTCCGGACCTCGTTCCGCGACCTGCTGAAGAAGCGCGAAGGGCCCAGCCACTTCTGGGCGCTGCGCGACGTGTCATTCCGTGTCGTCCACGGCGAGAGCCTTGCGGTGATCGGGCCGAACGGGGCCGGCAAGAGCACGCTCCTGCAGGTCCTCGCCGGGATCATCCAGCCCAACGAGGGCAGCGTCGACGTCATCGGCAACGTGTCGAGCCTGTTGACCCTTGGCGCCGGCTTCGACCAGGACCTCTCGGGCCGCGACAACATCCGGCTCGCCGGCGCCTTCCTCGGGATCTCCCACCGGACGATGGAGGAGCGGCTGCCGGGGATCGTCGACTTCGCCGACATCGGCGAGTTCATCGATGCGCCGATCAAGACGTACTCGTCCGGCATGCGGGCCCGGCTGGGGTTCGCGATCGCGACGGCGGTGGATCCCGACGTGCTGCTCATCGATGAGGTGCTGGCGACCGGCGACGCGGTCTTCCGGGCGAAGAGCAAGCAGCGGATCAAGGAGTTGACCAAGGCGGCCAAGGGGATCGTGCTCGTCACCCACGACATGGCATGGGTGACCGAGTTCTGCAACCGGGCGTTGCTGCTCGACCATGGCCGGGTGATCATGGAGGGGCCGCCCGAGGAGGTCGTCGCCCTCCACCAGGAGCGCTCCGAGCAAGCGCGAATCGCTCGAGAAGCGGAGCTCGCCCGCAGGATCGCCGCCGTCGAGGGGGCAAGCCCGACCGCGGCCGGCTGAGCGCGATGGTTGATGGTGACGTCGACCCAGCGGCCCTCGACGTCCTGTTCGTGGCGGACTGGTTTCCGGCGTACGACGATCCCGCCGCCGGTCGTTTCGTCGCCGATCAGGCGGAGGCAGTCGCAGCCACGGGCATCGCCCGGTCCCGTGTCCTGTCGTTCAGCCCAGCGCTGCTGACGGGCGGCGCGACCGCGCGACGACAACAGGAATCTGCCGTCACCGCGGCCGCAATCGCCGCGGCCTCGAATGTCCGCACGGGTTTCCTGCCGACGGCCGGCGTTCGGAACGGTGTGACGGTCGCCCGGCTCACGACGGCCGAAGGCCGGACGTCGACGACCGGCTCGCTCCACGCTCATCGGCACCGGGCGGACATCCTCGCGGCGTTCGCCGATGCCCGCTCGAGCGCGGCGGCCCGCCGGCCGGGCGTGGTTCACGCGCACGTCGTCTATCCGGCCGGTGCGGCGGCTGTGGCTCTGGCCGATCGTCTCGGCTGGCCGCTGATCGTGACCGAGCACAGCTCGTTTGTCGGCGGGGTCGTCGCGGACCCGGCGGTCCGCGAGCGGTATGCGGCGACGCTCGCCCGGGCACACCGGGTTCTGGCCGTCGGCTCGATGCTCGCCGACGAGCTTCGCCGCGCGTTCCCGGTCGCCGCGTCCCGGATCGACGTCCTGCCGAACGCGGTCCCGATCGATGACTTTCCGGCGGTCGGGCCGGAGGAGCGCACACCGGATCAGCTGCTGTTCGTCGGCCATCGCAAGCCGACCAAGGGGATCGAGACGCTGCTCCGCGCAACGGCGCTCGCGCGGGCGGGCCGGCCGACGATCACGCTGCGGCTGATCGGGCGAGCGCCCGATCCTGCCGTGGAGGCGCAGTGGCGTGGCCTGGCGGCCGAGGTCGGGTTGGGCGATGCCGTCACGTTCGAGGATGCTGCCGATCGCAACGCAATCGCGACGGCCATGCGCACGGCCGCCCTGTTCGTCCACCCGAGTCCCCGTGAGACGTTCGGCGTCGTCGCGGTCGAGGCACTCGCGTCAGGGCTGCCGGTCGTGGCGACCGACTCCGGCGGCGTGACCGAGATCATGGGCGAAGACCCGAGATCGATGGGAGCGCTGGTGCCGGCGGGCGATCCTGCCGCGTTGTCGCACGCCATCCTCGCGACGCTCGATCGTGTCGGTGAGTTCGATCCCGCCGACCTCCGCCGCAACGTCGAGCGGCGCTATGGCAGCGCGTTCATCGCGGAACGCCTTGCCGTCGTCTATCGCGACGCGGTCGCGGCGAACCCGTCCGCGCGCGGACTCGTGCTCGAGGTGCCGGCAAGGGTGGCGGCGGACACTGCCACGACGCTCGTCGTCGGCCTGGACCGCCGCCGGGCGGCGTGGCGCCTGGCGGCGCTGCCGGACGGACTTCGGTCGTCGATCGTCGTCGTCACGGCAGTCGAGCCGCGCGGGATCGAGCTACCGGTGATTGGCCGGGTCGTCGAGGTGGACGTCGACGTCCGGTGGGCAGCTGATCCCGACGCCCCGCCGCGGACGCGTCGTCCCGGTCTGGCCGGTCGCCTCGCTCGCCTCGCGCACGATCCGGCGGGAACCGCCAGGCGCGTGTTGCGGCGCGATCCCGGGACCGCGCCGGCGCTCGCACCTGCGTCGGAAGCGGTGGTGGCGCTCGCTCACGAGCTCGGCCGCGATCGTCCGGTCGAGATCGTCGCGCTCGACGGCCACGATCACCTCGCGGCCGACGAGGCCGTCCGGGCGGCCGCCCGTCCGGCTGGCGGTGGCCTTCGGCGGCTCGTCGACGAGTGGCAGGCGGCGACCTCGGCGGGCGAGTCGCAGGGATGAGCGCCGCGGGCGGCGGCATCGGCGGTGCGGCGACGCCTGTCGTCGTCGTCGCGAGCTGGTATCCCAGTGTCATCGACCCGGCCGCCGGGCGCTTCGTCGCGGACCAGGTTGTCGCCCTGGGCAGGACCGGCCGGGTCGCGCCGCGGGTGATCTCGTTCGACCCGATCCCGCTCGTCGGCGGAGCGACGCCGCGCGCTCGTCAGGCACCGATCGTTCACTCCGCGGTCGGGTCGGCGATCGCCGCGTCGGATCCGCTCTTCGTGCCTGGCTTCGGCGTCGACCCACCGGTCGGGGTCGCCCGCGTCGGGGTCGCCGATGGCTCCATCCCCGCGCTGGGCTCCACTGCGGGCGAGGACCACCGCCGGGCAGTCCTGCGACCGCTCGCCGACCGACTGGCAGCGCAGGGCGATGAAGCGCCGGTGCTCGTTCATGCCCATACGGGCTACCCGGACGGAGCCGCCGCCGCCGTCCTCGCCGACGCGCTCGGCTGCCCGCTCGTGATCACCGAGCACGCCACATTCCTCGAACGGATCCTGGGCGAACCCGGACAGCGGGCTCGGTACGCGGCGGCCATCGGGCGGGCCTCGCGGGTCATCGCCGTGAGCGAGATGCTCGCCGCGCAGATCCGCGCCGCGCTGCCGGAGGTGGGGTCCCGGCTCGTGGTCATCCCCAACGCGGTCGCCGTCGACGACTTCACCCCGTCGCCGCTGTCCGATCGGCGGCCGGACGAGCTGCTGTTCGTCGGCTACCGCAAGGAGATCAAGGGCATCGACACGCTCCTCGAGGCGTTCGCGCTCGTCCTCGCCCGCCGACCGTCGGCCCGCCTTCGGCTGGTCGGGGGCAACGCCGATGCCGCGCTCGAGGCGCGTTGGCACGAGACAGCGAGGCGACTCGGAATCGAGGACGCAGTCGCGTTCGAAGCTGGCGCCGCTCGCACCGAGGTCGCGGCGGCGATGGCCCGCGCGAGCGTCTTCGTCCACGCCAGCCGGTACGAGACGTTCGGCGTCGTCGCGGCCGAGGCGCTCGCGGCGGGGACGCCGGTGGTGGCGACGGCGTCGGGCGGCATCTCCGAGATCCTCGGCGACGACGCTTCCGGGCTCGGGGCCGTCGTGCCGGTCGGCGACGCGACGGCGTTTGCTGCGGCGGTCCTCGACGTCCTCGAGCGTCGGGCGTCGTTCGATCCCCGCCGGCTGCGGGCCGCCGTGGAACGATTCTCGCCGGTCGTCGTCGCCGCGCAGATCGCAGACCTGTACGACGCCGTGCGCGCTGAGGCGAATGATGAGCTTGCGACGCCCCAGCAGTCGCCGGCCGCGGACGGGACGGCCAATCGACAGCGGAACGTGCCGACGGTCCCCGGCATGTGGGCGCGACCGACGCTCGTCATGGGGCTCGATCGGGAAGCGACGGCAGCCCTGCTCGCGAAGCTACCTGTCGCGTTCCGCGAATCGTTGGCGGTGCTGACCTCGAACCGTCCCGATGATGTCGCCTTGCCACGCACCGGGCACCTCGTGGAGGTCCGGGTGCCGCAGCCCCAGGTTGCCGCGAGTGCCGATCCGCCGGCGGCGAGTGGCGTGGCGAGCCGGGTCGGCCGGTTCGTCGCCCATCCCCTCGCGACGCTCGAGGATCGACGCGATCGCGAGGCGTTCCTGGAGCCGGGCATCGCGAGGGCGGTGGACGCCGTCCGACGCGCGCTTCATGAAGCGGGGTTTACGACATCCGGGCCGGCGCCGCGGTTCGTCGCGCTCGACGGTCGCGACGTGGAGGTGGCCACGCGGCTGGCGGCTGCCGGCGGCGGGACGCTCTCCTTGGGCGGGATCCGGCGACTGGCCGACGAGTGGGCGGCAGATCGCGCCGTCGACGGCGAGCCAGGGCCCGCCCGCGGACGCCCGCAGGGCTAGCTCTCCCGGCGCAGGACCTCGTCGGCGATCCGGTCACCGACGATCGACCAGTCGAAGTGCGCTTCGGCGGCGGCCCGTGCCCGCGCGCCCACCTCGTGCGCTCGGCGTCGGTCGTTCAGGAGCGGCGCAAGCGCCTCGGCGAGCGATGCCGGGTCATCGCCGGGGGCGACCGTCCCGACGTCGAAGCGCCGGACGACGGCCGCGGCCTCGCGTCGCGGGGTGACGACAAGCGGGCGGCCGACGGCCATCGAGTCGAACAGCTTGACGGGCAGCGCGACATCGAAGTAGTCGTTCTGGGGGAGCGTCACCGTGAGGACCGTCGACTGACTCAGCGCCAGGCCGAGCTGGTCGTAGGCTGCGGTCCCGATCCGGATCCACGGCTCCCCGGCGGTCTCAGCGCGGAGGCCCTCGATGTACGACTCGCCCGATCCGCCGGTCGCCGCGAGCCAAAGATGAAGGCGCAGGTCGCGGATCGACGAGCGCAGCAACCGGGCCGCCCCGATGAGGGCCTCGATCCCGCGCCCCGGCGCGGCACCTGAGGCCGTCCCGATCGTCGGCACGTCAGGCCAGGCGCCCGGCCGGACACGCGATGTCACTGTGCCGTTGCCGCCGACGATCACCCGGTCCATGTCCAGCCCGATGTACCGGGCGAATGACGCGGTCGGCACGACCAACCAGCGGAAGACCGCTTCGTTCCTGGCTCGCCGCGCGGTCAGCTCCTCGATGCGGTCGTCGGTCAGGTCGACGCCGACGGCCCGCGCCTGTAGGACCCCGTCGTCGTAGATGGCGACGACTGCCGGGTCGACGGAGTCCCGCATCCAGTCGAGCCACGACGCGGTCGCCTGCTCGGATGCCGCGAGGGGCCGTCTACTCCCACCAGGCGACCGCAGCCCGACACGATCGGCGAGCCGGTAGACGCGGCCGCCGACGACCCGCCGCCGGAGCTCCGGCCAGCCATCGACGACGGTCGCCCCGGTCCGGACGGCGAGGCGGGCGAAGATCTCCTGGCGCCGGATCTCCCCACCCCAGCGCCGCTGCTCACCGGCGCGCAGGACCATCCAATGCTGTTTGGCCATGCCGCCCAGCCTAGCCTCGCCCGGTCCCTGCGTCCGACTCGGCGGCTTCAGTGAGGTCCCGGACGAGCGAGCGGTATGCGGTGGCGGCGGGCGGCCAGCCGAACCGACCCTCGGCCGATCCCGCGATCGCGCGCCGCCACGCCGGTCCGTCCGGAGCAGCGAGTCGGTCGAGAACCGTCGTGATCGCCGTCGCGAGATCGGCGGGTGCCGCGCTCGCCGCGACGGCCCCCAGATCGTGCTCCCGGACGAGCGCCGCCATCGACGAGAGGCCGGCCACGACGACGATCGGCGTTCCGGCGACCACGGCCTCCCAGAACTTGTTCGGCGTAGTCAGGCGGGAATTCGCCGATACGGGCGGCAGCGGGATGAGGCAGACATCGGCCGATGCGACCCACGTGACGACCTCGTCTGCGGGACGGGCGTCGAGCGTGACGTGGCGGCCGGCGTACCGCGGGTCGCGATCTCGTGCCCTGCTGTCGGCCATGCCGCGACCGAACCCCAGCACGACGAGTGCGGCATCGCGCACCAGGGTCATGGCCTCGGCGGCAGCCTCGAGGCCGAGGTCCGGCCCGGTCCGACCCTGGAAGACGACGATCCGCGTCGAAGGCGGCAGGTTCGCGGCGTCTCGGAGGAGCGTCTTGCCGGCCTCGAGAGCCTCGGGATCGGGCGGCTCCGGGATGTTGGGGACGACGGAGATCGGCCGCTTCGGGCGCCACATGGCGGTGAGCGCCTCGGCGAATGGCTCGTTGATCGTGACGATGCGATCGGCGGCGGCGGCCCAGCCGGCCTCCGTGCGGGCGATCCGCTGCCGGACGCGGGATGGCATCGGCGTCACGGTGTTCGACTGCGTCGCGATATCGACGCTGTCGTAGATCACGCGCGCGGGGCGGCCAGACGGGCCGATCGGATGCCGATCTCGGGCGGCGAGCGCGGCGGCGATCGTCAGCGCGCCGCAGGCGTGATACAGATCGGCCGGGACGAGGTCGCGGTCGAGCGTCGTCCACCAGCCCCGGACCGCGTGGGGCCACAGCAGCCAGCGGCGAACATCGAGGAGTGGTGAAGCCAGGCGTCGCAGCAGGCCACCGCCGCCGGCCGACGTCCGGCTCCCCGAGTCGACCCGGGCGCCCGATGCGGCGTCGCTCGCGCCGATCAACCGCCAGGGACCGGACGGGGCGTAGCGACGAAGCTCGATCGGCGGCCGCGTTGCGATGCCGGGCTCCGGTTCGCCCGCTGCGCCGGGCCGGCCGGGATCGATCACCTCGCGGTCCGGCAGTCCGCGCGCGGCGACCGCCGCGACTTCCACGGCGAACCCCTCGGCGGCGAGTGCGCGAGCGATCCGGATCGAGCGCGAGTATGGAGCGGCCGGCCCGCCGACGAGGACGACGGCGCGCCTCACCAGGGCTGCCCTGTGAGCCGGCCGTACTC
>JBJMMH010000065.1:0-38532 GCA_045804885.1 Chloroflexota bacterium
TGAATTTGCACTTTGTAATACTGCGGCGCCGCATTCAGCAATCTTCTGCGGTCGGCGGCTTCTCGGATCAGATTTCGCTCCCGCCGGCAGATCCGGCGGCGGGAGGCGATACGGTGGGCGAACGGTGCAGGGGACCGTCGAACTCGTTCGGCCGCGCGTGGATCGCCCTCGGGACCGAGGCGCGCCGATCCTTATCGATCCCCTGCTCCAGGATTCGCCGGTCCCAGCGGAATTCCGAGCCTCAAGGTCCGCTGAGCTGCGACCGCCCCGGGACGGTTCGAAGTAGACATCCGTCCAGTTCGCCGTCGGTCGTTCGCCAACCGCCCAGTCCGGACTCGCGCCGACTGGCCCGCGGGCCTGCTCCGACTACGGTCTGTCTCATCGGCGGCCCGCCCGGCCGCTCGCAGCCAATCCGAAAGGAGGCGCAACGTGTTCGCATCGACGCAGTCGATCGACTTCAACGACGTCCAGCCCAAGGGCGGCGCCTTCCTGGCGGTCCTCTTGCTGCTGATGATCCTGCTCTCGGTCCTGGGCATCATCGCCCAGGCGTCGTTCGCCTAGGCCTCTGCCGGGGAACGAATCGACTTGGCTCAACCGGGTCTCCATGGCCCCGGGCGACCCGCGATGCGGCGGGCCGCACCGGGGCCTCCGTCTGCCTACGTCATGTGACCCGGCGAGGCCTACTTCGGACGTCCTTCAGGCCGCTACCGCGGACGTCCCGGGCCATTGACTCCTGCCGTTGATGGGGCCCGACGAGCGACAGCCCGATGCTGCTCCCATGGACAGCAACACCGCCCCGACCCAGCCGGCAATCCGGTCGTTCCGCATCTGCGTCGATCGGCCCGAGCGCTACCAGACGATCCTCGGCGTCGTCCGCCGCGCTGCCGCGGACCCCGCGATCGTCAGCCGCCAGGGCCGCCGGACGCAGCCGCTCGCCCGCGCGACCTCGATCTTCGCCTAGGTCGTCGGCGCGCCACGCCTCGAGCGGGGCGCGCCAGGACTCAGCGTGAGGCGGTTGCGTGGCCGATGACGTTGCGCCACTCGGTCGCCGTAAGGCTGAGGCTCCCGATGACCGAGCGGTAGTAGCGGTTCGACCCGTCGAGCGGATCCATCGCCGCGGCGTAACCTGCCGTCCGCGCCGAGGCGAACGTGAAGTCCCAGCGGCCGTCCCGGGCGGGATCGCTCCAGAAGATCTGGTTGATCGATCGGTTCGTCTTGAACAGGCCGTAGAGGATGTACGACGCACTGTCGATCCCCTCGGCGAAGACCGCCTTGGCGTTCGCGCGGAGGAACCCCGCCCCGTAGTTATCGACGCGCTTGATCGCGGTCGACTTCGTTGGATATCCGGCGTTCCACTCGTTGTTGCCGGACGCGTAGCAGAGGCGGTTGAGGATCACGACCGCGTTGTCGGCCATCTGGATGTCGCGATCGATGTAGTACTCGCCGTAGTAGGTGTGCGAGGTGCTGCCATCGGAGCTGTTCAGCCCCATCCCATCCTTTGTCTTCGAGTTGAACGCGCCGTACGGGCTGGGATAGCCGTTGCCGTGGCCGAGGTAGATCAGGACCTTGGCACCCTGGGCGGCGCTCTTGACCCTCGACCAGGTGGCGTGGGGGCTGTAGAGCTCCACGACGGTCGCTCCATACGAGCGGGCCTGGGAGGCGAGCTTCTTGGCGTTGTAGATGTAGTTCGAAGTCGAGGACCCCGCCGGTCCGACGACGATGACCACCTTGAGGCCGGCTGCTGCCGCCGGCGCCGGATGCGCGGCCAGCCCGGTCGCCGCGATGACCGCCGCAATCGTCACGCCGACGACGAGCCGCAGGGAGCGATGTCGAGACGCCCTCTGGGCGCCTTGTTGGGGAACCGGCAACAGTCGTGCCTCCTCTCTCCCGGAACGCCGTGCATGGGTCACGGCGACGGTGGTGTGCCGCCGGCGGCAGAGAGGGCGGCCACGCCCGGGCGTGGTCCGACAGGCGCGCGAACACGCGGTGAGCCGAAGACGCAGGATGGAGGCGATCCGACTCGGTACGTGCCGATCGAGTGGGGGCGGGCCGGACGTTGGGGCATCCGGCCGGACGACAGGTTTCTGCCGTGGGGGCGGCGTTCTTCTGTTTTCGTCCTGTCTTGAGTGGCCTGGGGGTTCCCGGGCAGTATGCCACCCGGCTCAAGCGAGTTGCGGGCTGATTTCGACCTACCCGCACTGACCCCATGGTCCGGTGCGGCCGGGCACAGCCAACACGGTAACCCGGACATCGACGCCCGGCCGCCGCCGTGCCCGTCAAACGCCGGGTCCGACCTTGGGACGCCCGCCGATGGGCCGGCGCGCGGGTTCGATGGACGATGCCTTCGCATTCCGCCACCGACGAGCCCAGGAGACCTGTCCCCGTGACTTCAGCCACCGCCGCCGACCGCCAGATCCGGTTCCCCGTCCGGCGCCTCAGCCAGCACGAGATCATCGTGGCCCGGCTCGCCGTCGCCCACGACAACGGCGGCCATGCCTCGCCGCTGCTCGCCTGCTTCAAGTGCCTCCACGGCGAGGCGCCTGCGTTCCTCGCGCTTCGCAAGGCGGCGTAGCGGTCGCTCGATCGCGCACCAGCGCCATTCATACCCCACGGCCCCCGGTACCCCCGCCGGTGCGGCCGTGGGACCCGCGCCGGTCCGGAACCCGACTACGGGTTCGTCAGGGCCGGCGCGTTCGTTTTCAGCCGGCCTCTTCGGGCGAATCCGGTATGCTCGCTCGCGGTACAACGAAATCGCGGGCCGGCGGCCCGCTCGACGATCAGCTCGAAACAGCCCACCGCGCCCGACGCCTGCGCCCCAGCCGGCTGTCGGGGCGCCCGCAGGAGACCGCTTGACCTTCGACACTCTCGGCCTGTCGGCCGACCTCCTCCAGACCGTCAAGGAGGAGGGCTACGTCGTCCCGACGCCCGTCCAGGCGGAAGCCATCCCCCTCGTCCTCTCCGGCCGCGACGTGCTCGCCGCCGCTCAGACCGGCACCGGCAAGACAGCCGCATTCACCCTGCCGATCCTCGACCGGCTGCGACACCACGCCAACACCTCGTTCTCACCCGCCCGCCATCCCGTCCGCGTCCTCATCCTCGTCCCCACCCGCGAGCTCGCCATGCAGGTCGACGAGAGCGTGCGGACGTACGGTCGGGCGGTCCCCCTCCGGTCGACCGTCGTCTACGGCGGGATCCCGATGGATCCCCAGATCAAGGCCCTCCGCGGCGGGATCGAGATCCTCGTCGCGACGCCCGGCCGACTACTCGACCTCGTCGGACAGCGAGTCGCGAACCTTGGCCAGGTCGAGATCCTCGTCCTCGACGAAGCCGACCGGATGCTCGACATGGGCTTCCTGCCCGATATCCAGCGGATCATCGCCCTGCTCCCGGCGCGCCGTCAGAACCTCATGTTCTCGGCGACGTTCAGCGACGACATCCGACGGCTGGCGAAGACGATCCTCCGCGACCCGGCTCAGGTCGAGGTCGCGCCCCGGAACGCGACGATCGACACGATCCGACAGCTCGTCTACCCGGTCGACCGCGACCGTAAGGAGGAGCTGCTCGCCCATCTCATCCGCTCGCAGGACCTCCGCCAGGTGCTCGTGTTCACCCGGACGAAGCTCGCGGCGTCGCGGCTGGCGTCGTGGCTCGACCGGGCCGGCATCGACGCGGTCGCGATCCACTCCGACCGGACGCAGCCGGAGCGGACGCGGGCGCTCGAGGGCTTCAAGTCCGGCGAGATCCGCGTCCTCGTCGCGACGGACGTCGCCGCCCGCGGCCTCGACATCGAGGACCTTCCCCACGTCGTGAACTTCGAGCTGCCCTGGAATCCGCAGGACTACATCCACCGGATCGGCCGAACGGGGCGGGCGGGCCAGATGGGCGACGCGATCAGCCTCGTCTGCATCGACGAGACGGACCTCCTGCGGGGCGTCCAGCGGCTGCTCCGCAAGGCGATCCCGTGGCAGGTCGAGGACGGGTTCGTCCCGGATCGCAACACCGAGCCGCGGCCGCTTCGGGGTGGGCCGGAGCGCGACTCCGGGGACCGCCGCGCCGCTGCCACCCGCGGCCACCACCATGCCCACCGCAAGCCCGTGCGGCGCTCGGCGGGCGCCCTCCGGGGCTTAGGGTCCCCGTAGCTCCGAGCCTCAGCCGGGCGCTGACGGCGGCGGGTCGGCTCCGCCGACCGGGGCGGATTCCCGAGTCGCGGCAGATGCCGCCGCGGCAACCGGTTTGGGATGCGTCGCCTCCTCGGCCGCCGCGCCGGTGAGGATCATCTCGGCCCCGGGGAAGAAGAACCCGAGCATCATGTCGGCCGCGACCCGGTCGACCGTGTAGCGGTTCACGAGCAGCCGCCCTGCGCTTGCCTCGCCGGCATCGTCGCGGCCGACGAGCGTGATCCGGGCGTCCCGCAGGAAGACGAACTCGCCCGTCGGACGAGCCAGCGCCCTGCCCGGGTCGAAGCCGGGCATCGTCGGCATCTCCCCGATCACGCGATAGGGACCGGCCTCGAGCTCGATCGTGTGCCACTGGGCGTGGACCGGGCCGCCCTCGGCCTCGTCCGAGACGAGGAGGAGGAGGTCATCGGGGGCGAGACGGATGTCGCCGCCCGGCTGATCGCCGGATCCGTCAAGGGGCAGCCACCGTGAGCGCTCGACGATGAGGTCGCCGGCGCCGTCGAGGGCTTCGCGGAGCGGTCCGCTCCGCGCGACGACGCCCGTGGCGACTCCCCCGGCGGTGTAGGCCTCGACTCTGATCGGCATCCCCGTTTGCCTCTTCAGCGTCCGTCGAGCATGCGCCGCACGCATGAGGCCGCAATGGCCGATCCGTACCACCCGGCGATGGGCTGTTCGTCCCGGTGCCGTGCGTCAGCGGTGCGCCGTGGCAACGTGGATCGCGCGGACGCTGGGCGTCCGCGTCGGGCGAAGTCCAGCGCGTTCGCACTGGCGCGCGAACCGCGCCGCGTCGCGCGGCGCGCACGCCCGGTGGTCGTTGTTGAAATAGGCGAAGACGTCCTCGTCGGGCGTCCATTCGGCGGCGATCCGCCCGGCCCATGTCGCGAGTGCGGCACGGCCGTAGCACGGCCGGGGACGGGCCCGGCCTTCGTGGAACCGGACGAACGTCCAATCAGCCGTCCGCCAGATCGGCGTCCGCGGGCCGCGCCGATCCGCCAGGCAGAGCGCGACGCCCCGGTCCGTGAGGATGCGCCGGACCTCCTCCGTGAACCAGGTCGGGTGGCGGAACTCGACCGCGACGCGGACGCCGGGCGGGAACGCCTCGAGCGCGGCGCGGAGGCGGCCGACGTCGATCCGGAACTGCGGCGGAAGCTGGATCAGGGCCGGTCCCAGCTTGGGCCCGAGGCCGGTCGCCCGCGCGAGGAAGCGCTCGACGGGCTCGTCGGGCTCGGCGAGGCGCTTGATGTGGGTGAGGAATCGGCTGACCTTGACGGCCATGACGAAGTCGCCGGGCGTCCGTGACGCCCAGTCCTCGAACGTGTGGCGCTCGGGAAGCCGGTAGAACGCGTTGTTCGACTCGACGGTGGCAAACCCGGCGGCGTACGCCTCCAGCCAGCTCCGGACCGGGACCCGCTCGGGGTAGAAGCGGCCGCGCCAGTCCCGGTACTGCCAACCGGACGTCCCGATCCAGACGGTCACGACCGCGCTGCGCCGCGAACGCGCGCCGAGTTGCCGTCAGTCGCGCCGGGGATGACGGTCCTTCGCCTCGACCGCGCGCAGGAGCTCCGACTTGGTCATCCGCGACCGGCCGGCGATCCTCTTGTCGCGAGCCTCCTCGTACAGCTGGTCGTAGGTCCGGCCGCGCCGGCCGCCGTGTGACCGGAGTCCGCCCCGGCGGCTCGACGAGATGTCCTCGATCGACGTCCGGCTCGCCTCGCGGGCCTCACCGGCGCGGGCCCGCTCCTTGTTCACGGTCCGAGCCGCGATCTCCTCCGCCTTGTCTTCGTTGGCTCCGCGCTCGACGAGGCCCTCCTTGATGTGCTCGTACTGGCGTTCTCGTTTGTCGCTCCATGCACGCTGCGGCATCGGCGCTTCCTCCGGCTGCTTCCTCCCTCCGCAGCATCGAGTCAGGCGCCGTGCAGCGGCGAGCGCTGCGAGGACCCTCGGGTGTCAGTCGCCTCGCGCCGTCAGCTGGGGCCCTGGCACCGGAAGCAGGGCGGGTCGGGGGCGAAGACGACCCGCAGCAGGCCCTCGACGATGACGCCCGGGTCGGCCCGGCTCTGGTTCGTGAGAACAGCGATCGTCGTCGATTCTCCCGGGATGTGGCGGACGGCGGCGCGGAAGCCGAGCAGCCGGCCGCTGTGGCCGAGGGTCTGGCGGCCGTCGATCGAGATCGCCTGCACGCCGAGGCCGTACGGGACCCGCGGCGAGTAGGCCGCGGTGAGGGCGACGCCGCTCAACATCTGCGCCGTCATGTCGGGATCGAGCACCTTGCCCGTGTAGAGCTGGCGAGCCCAGCGCGCTGCATCCGGTGACGTCGCCGCGATCGAGCCTGCGCCGCCGGCGGCGGTGACGACCGACGTGAACGGCATGACCCCCGTTCCGTCCGCCAGGTCGATCGGGCGCGCGGAGCGGGAGGTTCCGACGAAACGGTAGCCATGGGCCGTCCCCGTCCGCGCCTTCTCCGAAGTCTGATACCACGTTGCGTCGAGGCGGAGCGGCCCGAAGAACCGATCTCGGAGCGCCTGCCCCAGCGGCTTGCCGGTCACCGCCTCCGCGATCAGGCCGAGGTAGAGGTAGTTCGTGTTCGAGTAGTGCCAGCCCGTGCCCGGCGGGAAGTACGGTTTCGCGACGTAGCGCAGGGTCCGTTTCGCCGACCATGCGGCCTTGGGGTCCTTCTGGAGGGCAACGTCGATCGAGCCGTGGAGGAAGAAGTCATCGAGACCGCTCGTGTGATCCAGGAGCATCCGGACGGTAATCCTCCGATCGAGCGGCCTGCCGGTGAGATACGTCACGGCGGGCGCGTCGAGGTCGATACTGCCGTCGCCGGCGAGCGCGGCGACGAGCGCCGCGGTGTAGGTCTTGCTGACGCTGCCGAGGGCGAACGCCGTGTCCGGCTCGACCGGGACCTTGCGTTTGACGTCCGCGAGCCCGCTCGTGCCGGTCCACGTCATCCCGTCGCGAAGGATGATCGTCGCCGACACCCCCGGGATCGCGAGGCGTCGCCGGATCCGGTCCAGCTCGGCCTGCAATCGCTCCTCGAGCGGCGTCCCCGACACTCGCGGCCGGACGGCGACGCCGGTCAGCGGCGGTGGCGCGCTCGGTTGCGCCGAGGTCGTTGGCGCGGGAGAGGTCGACGACCCCGCCACGGGGGAGCGCGTCGCGTCTGGAGTCGCTGACGTGGGCGGTGAGGCGACCGCTAGGGCCGCGCCGGGGGTCGGGCCGAAGACGAAGGCGAACGGACCAGGACCCCCGGCGGTGAGTGCGCCCGCGACGGCGAGCGCCGCCCAGCCGCCGAGCAGCGCGATCAGGGCCACGGCGAGGACCCGGCTCGCGATCGCGCGGGCGCGACGCCCCCGGCGCGGCGGCGGATCCGCGTCGGCGACAGCATCGAAGGCGACCGCGGCGCTGCCGACCGACTCGGCGGCCCGGCGCGGATCGGGGTGACGGCCCATGATTGGGGGACGATACCGTGCGCGCGGCGCAGGCCGGCCCACGGTGCCCCAGCGAGGTCCCATCGATGCTCCAGCGGCTCGGCTTCCTCGGCGTGCGCACCGCCTCCAACGAGGCATTCGACGCGACCGTCGCGTTCTACCGGAACGTGCTCGGCATTGAGCCGTTCCTCGAGCAGCGCGCCGCAGTCTGGTTCCGCTGCGCCGACGGCGCCCAGGTCCACGTCTACGGGCCCGCGGACACCGACCACGACTTCTTCCGGGCCGGCCCCGTCGTCGGCCTGGTCGTCGACGATTTCGACGCGGCACGGCAGGCGATGGTCGAGGGCGGGATCGAGTTCCTCGGCGAGCCCCAGCGGGCCGGCGAGTCCGTGTGGAACCACTACCTCGGACCGGACGGCAGCGTGTACGAGATCATGGGCACGGTCCCGGCCGATGGCTGACGGCCCGCTGACGGCGGCCTCGCTGCTCCGGTCTGTGGGCCTCCTCGCCGACGGACCCGCGGTATGGGGCCGGCCCTTCGCGGCGAGCAAGCCCGGCGTGTTCGTCATCGAGCTGCCCGCGCCGCTCGCGTCGGCGCCGCTCGAGTTGACGCGCGTCGGCAAGTGGCTGGAGCGGGTCCCGTCGCTCCGCCTCGACGGCGCAGCCGATGCTCCCTCGTCGAGGTCCGTCGCTGCCCGTCTCGCGTCGTTCTGGATCCCGTCGACGACCGTCCTGTACATCGGGAGCAGCACGACGAGCGTCGCCGGGCGCGTGGCGGCCATCGAGGCGACGAGCCTGGGTGACCGGCGGCCGTACGCCGGGGGCCATTGGCTCAAGGCCCTGACGAGCCTCGAGCGGACGCGCATCTGGTGGGCATCGACCAAGGCCCTCGAGGAGTACGAGGACGCGCTCTTCGGAGCGTTCGCCCAGGCGATCCCGCCCGAGGACCGGGCGCGTCTCCACGACCAGAACATCATCCTGCCGTTCGCGAACCTGCGGTCGACCGCCGGCGAGCGCAAAGACCACGGCCTCTCCGGGTACCTCGTGCCGGAGGAGGCCACGCCGCCCCGACCGGCGACCCATGTTCGCGACATCCCGCCCGGCGCGGCGGACGGCGCGACCGGGTTGCCGCCGTCGAAGGCTGCCGGCGGGACGACGCGGCGTGCTCCCCGGCCCGCGACGCCGGCGACGCGACCGACACCCGCGCCGCGTGGCCCAGCGCGGGCAGCCCCCGGTTCATCGGCCGGCGCGTCGACGTACCTGTCGGCCGAGGGAGTTGGCCGGCTGCGCGAGGAGCTGGCGGAGCTGACGACCGTGAAGCGGCCAGAGGTGATCGCCCGCATCAAGACGGCGAAGGAACTGGGCGACCTGCGCGAGAACGCCGACTACACCGCAGCCCGCGAAGAACAGTCGTTCCTCGAGGGCCGGATCGGGACGATCGAGAACCTCCTCCGGAGCGCCGTGGTCATCGAAACCGCGGGCGCCGATGGCCGGGTCCATCTCGGCTCGACGGTGTCTGTCGCGGAGGTCGACGAGCTCGGCAACGACGCCGGTGACGGCGCCGCTGTGTTCCGGATCGTCGGCTCGGCGGAGGCGGATCCGCGGGCCGGTCGGATCTCCAACGTGTCGCCCGTCGGCCGGGCCCTGGTAGGTCACGCGATCGGCGAGGTCGTGACGGTCGCCACGCCCCGCGGCGAGGCGAGGTATCGGATCGTCGCGGTCGAGTAGCGGCGGGGGAAGTGGTGGACCGGGCGGGGAGAAAGGTCCCGGTCCGCAGCGATCGTCCGCCAGCGGCGCCGCCGCGGCCATCGGCGCGCGTCGCAGCCGCACGCGACGTTCGTCGATGTCCCCGAGGCCCAATGCCGCCGCAACCCCCGCCCGTCGAGTGACCAGCCGCATCCTGTAGCTTCGACGCCCGGCGGGACTCCAAGTCCCGAATCGTCGGTAGACTCCCGGCCGGAGTCGTCTCGAAGCCGCAAAATCGAGTCTGCCAGTCCGGAGTTCGCGTCGAAATCGCGGTCGCGAGCCGTCTCGACGCCGAATTCGGGACCGCGAGTCCCGGCGCGCCGCGCCGAGCGACCCGCCGCCGCGCGTGCCCCGAATGGGCTATGCGGTCCGCCGTCCCCGGAGGAGCGCCCAGCCGAGCAGGACCACGCCGAGCCCGATCAGCGCAAACGGCAGGTAGTCGGAGCCGACGAGGAACGGGTCGCCGGACAACCCGATCACGCCCTCGAAGAACACTCCGAAGGCGACGAAGAGTGCCAACCCGACGCCCAGCGAGCGGGCACCGCTGCGCACGAGATCCGGCTCGTCGCGGAGGAGCCCGTAGAGGGCAAGCCCGAGTCCGCTCCCGCCCGGCGCGACGAGCGGCCAGACGTAGGCCCAGGTCGCCCACAGCCCGGTAACGTTCTGCACGGCGAGGATGACGCCGACGACCGTCACGACTGCGCCACCGACGGCGAGCCCGCTGCCCTCCCGCCGCGGGGCGGCGAGGCCGGCGAGGAACAGCAGGACGCCTGGCACGACGATGAACAGCGGCCAGCCGTACTGGCCGAGGTCGAACTCGAAGAAGCGCTGGGCGAGGAACACCAGGCCGAGCAGGATGAGGACCGCGCCGACGATCATCCCGGCGCGGTTGATCGGGACCTTGCCGGGCGGCGGCACCGCCGGAGGCGGAGTCGCGTCCGCTGGCGCGCCTGAGCCCGAGCCGGAACTCCCGTCGGCCGCCGGATCGGGCTCTGTGGTCACAGTCTTGTCAGTCCCGCGCGGGCTCGGCCAGCTTGTGCTCGACCGCCCAGAGGGCCGCCTGGGTCCTGGAGGCGAGCCCGAGCTTGCCAAGGATGTTCGAGACATAGGTCCGGGCTGTCCGCTCCGTGATGAACAGCGCCGACCCGATGTCCTTGTTGCTCATCCCCTGGCCGAGGAGGCGCAGGACGTCCTTCTCGCGGTCGGTCAGCGGCTCGACCGGCTCGTCCTCACCGCTCTTCTTCGCCCGCATCCGCTGCGCGAGGAGCCGGGCGACGGCCGGATCGAGATGGACCTCGCCGGCGTATGCGGCCCGAACGGCGGTCGCGACCTCCTCCGCCTCGGCGTCCTTCAGGACGTACCCCGAGGCGCCGGCCTCGAGGGCTGCCGTGACCTTGTCTTCCTCGATGAAGCTGGTCATGGTCACGATCTCGATGTCCGGCCGCTCAGCCTTGATTCGGCCGATCGCGGTGACGCCGTCCATGTTCGGCATGAGGAGGTCCATCAGCACGACGTCCGGCTCGAGCCGCCGGGCCATCGCGACGCCCTCGCTGCCGTCCGACGCCTCGCCGACGACCTCGATGTCATCCTGGAGGTCGAAGAAGACGCGGAGGCCCATCCGGACGACCGAGTGATCGTCGACGATGAGGACGCGGATGCGTGACGGGGCGTCGTCCACGTGGGCTCCTGAGGGGATCGCCGAGCGGGCAGGCTGGCTCGTGCGGGCGGGTGCGGTCGAGTCTATCAAGGCGAGGCCCTCCGTTAGGTTCAGGCAGCAGAGACGCGAGCCGCCGACACGACTGCGTCGATCAGCTCTTGGGGACGGAACGTCTTCTTGATGTAGGCGTCAGCGCCGACGAGCGCCGCGACTGGCTCCGGGGCGCCCGTCCAATTCAGCACGATGACCCGAATGCCGGGAACCGTCGACCGGAGGTGGCCGACGAACCCGTCGATGCTCTCGTCATCTTCGAGGCGGGAGTCGATGACCGCGACCTCCGGGACGAGGGCGGCCGCGAGGCCGATCGCCTCTGCGGTGTCGCATGTGCTGCCGACGACCGCGCAGCGGCCACCGATCGGCAGGAGCCTGGTGATGCTTTCCCTGATCCGCTCGTCCGGGTCGACGACAAGGACCCGGAGGGGGATCGGCCCTGTGGCCGCGGGATCTGTCATGGCTGAAGTGTCGCGTCGCCGACATCGTCGCCGGAAGCGACGCTAGGTCCGATCGGCCTACGCGGAACCGGAAGCGGAAGCTACGTCATTCGTCCGATGACGCGCGTTACGTAGCAGTGGGGGCCGGAGGCGAGACATCGGCGGGGTCAGCAGCGGGCGTGGCCGCCCTCGAGGCCTCGATCGCCTCGTCGGGCACGAACACCTCGATCGTCGTGCCGGCGCCGGGCCTCGCGTCGACGTCCATCGAGGCGCCGATCTTGTCGGCGCGCGCGCGCATCCCGGCGAGGCCGAGATGGCCGTCCGGGACGCGGCCGGCGTCGAAGCCTTTGCCGTCGTCGACGATCCGGAGCCGGAGGCCACCGCGGACGTGGTCGATCGAGAGCGTCACCTGGCGGGCTGCGGCGTGCTTCACGACGTTGTGCAACGCCTCCTGACTGATCCGGTACAGCACCTCCTCGAGGTTGAGCGGGAGCCGCTCGCGGAGGTCGCTCGTGACGACGATCGGCAGGCCGATCCGGCCCTGGAGCGCGGCGGTGTGGGTCTTGAGGGCGGCCAGGAGGCCGTCCTGCTCGAGGTTGCCCGGCCGCAGCTCGAAGATCAGGGCGCGCATCTCGGCGAGCGCCTCCCGCTGAAGATCGCGAAGCGAACCCAGCTGCTCCTTCGCCTTCTCGGCGTCACGATCGACGAGCAGCTCCGTCGTGCGCGTCACGAGCGTCATCGAGAACAGGGCCTGCGTCACCGAGTCGTGCAGCTCGCGGGCGAGGTGGGCCCGCTCCTGGCTCGACGCCAGCTCGCCCGCCTGGCGGCGCAGGTCGTGCTCGAGGCGCTCGCGCTCGCTGATGTCGCGGGTCGACCCGTGGATCCCCGCGAACTGGCCGTCGATGACGGTGCCGAGCGCCGTGACCTCGACGGGGACGAGGCCGCCATCGAGACGCGTCAGGTTGATCCGCGCGACCTGGAGGCGGGCCGGATCGGCCACGAGCGCGTCCCACCGGTCGAGCGTCGTCGGCAGCGACCGCTCGTCGACGATCCGCGAGAAGTGGCCGCCGACGAGCTCCCGCGCCGGGCGCCCGATCAACTGCTCGATCGTGTCGGAGAGATACGTGAAGTTGCCCTCGGCGTCGGTCGCGAAGACGACGTCAGGCGAGTTCTCGACGAGGAAGCGGTAGCGCTCCTCGCTCGTGCGGAGCTCGCGCTCGAGTCGTTCGCGCTCGCTGATGTCACGGGTCGACCCGTGGATGCCCGCGAAGACGCCGTCGACCACGACGCCGCGAGAGCTCGTCTCGAACGGGACGAGGCGGCCGTCGCGATGGATCAGCGTCTGCTTGGTCGTGAGCTCCGACGTCGGCTCGGTCTGCATGTTGGCCCAGCCGAGCCCGACCCGGGATGGGTCGTCGTAGTGGATGATGTCGCGGAACGGCCGGCCGATGACCTCCTCGGGCCGGTAGCCGAGCGCGCGGTGGACGCTCTCCGAGACGTAGATGAAGTTCCCCTCCGCGTCGATCGAGAAGATGATGTCCGGCGCGTTCTCGATCAGGAAGCGATAGCGCTCCTCGCTCTCGCGCAGCTCCCGCTCGAGCCGCTCCCGCTCGCTCATGTCGCGCACGGAGCCGTTCGCCCCGGCGAAGCGACCCTCGGCGTCAAGCGTGCCGAACGCGCTGAACTCCGCCGGGATGGGATGGCCGTCGCGGTGGAGCAGGTTGAGGCGCCCGCGGAGCTCCTGGAACTCCGCGGTCATGCTCGCGGTCCAGTCGACCTCGGCGACGTCCTGCGAGCTCTCGTGGACGAGTGCCCCGAAGTGCTTGCCGAGCAGATCCTCCGGTTTCCAGCCCGTCAGCCGCTCGCAGGTGTCCGACACGAACGTGAACCGGGCGTCGGCGTCGATCGACCAGATCAGGTCCGGTGAGTTCTGGACGAGATGGCGGTAGCGGCCCTCCGACTCGCCGAGCAGCTCGTACAGGTTCGAGTTCGTCAGCGCGATCGCCGCCTGGTCGGCGAGGCCCTGGAGGAGGTCGAGCTCATCGGGCGCGATCTCGCGCGGCGTCCGGTACGAGATCGCGAGCGTGCCGATGACCTCGCCGGCGGGCGCCCGCAATGGCGCGGCGGCCATCCCCCGGAGCCCCAGGCGCTCGGCCGCGACGATGTCGTCCGACTCGTGCGGGATCCGCGGGTCGATCAGGTAGTCGTACGTCCAGATCGCCCGGACCTCCTCCGCGGCGAGGCCGTTGATCCCGCCGCCGAGCGGGAAGCGCATCTGAAGCAGCCAGTCCTCGGTCTGGTCGTCCATCCCGCCGGCGACGATGACCGGAACGAGGTACGTGCCGTCCTCGCTCATCCGCGTCAGGTGCGCGCCGTCCGAGCCGAGCAGGCGCCGCGACTCCTCGACGACCCGGGCGAGGATCTCGCCGGGATCGCGCAGCGACGTGATCCGCGCCGCGATGTCGCGGAGCGACCGCTCTCGCTCGGCACGGGCCTCGACGGCCGCCTGGGATCGCTCCAGCTCCTCGATGAGGCGGGCGTTCGTCATGGCGATCGCCGCCTGGTCGGCGAGCACGCCGAGGAGGTCGGCGTCCTCGGCGCTGAAGAGGCCGACCTTGGCGGAGAAGACGGTCAGCGTGCCGAGCGCGCCCCGCTCCGAGACGAGTGGGGCGATGGCCAGCGACCGCAGCCCGACGGTCCGGGCCTTCTCGGTCTGGTCCTCCGTCTGGGCGAAGCGCGGATCGTCGAGATAGTCGGTCGTGAACAGCGTCGTCCGCTCCGCGAGCGAACGACGGACGACGTCCTCGCCGACAAAGGCGTCGCGCCAGCGCTCGCGCCGGGCCGGGTCGATCCCGGAGTCATACCCCCACTCGATCCTGCCCGTCACCGGGTCGACCAGGTCGATGATGGCGCCGTCCGACTCGAGCAGCCGCGCCGCCTCCGCGACGACGTGCTGGAGCAGGTCGCCGGGCTCGCGGATGGCGGTGATGCGGGCCGCGATCTCACGCAGGCTCTGCTCGGTCTGGGCACGTCGGGCGATCTCGCCCCGGGACCGGTTCAACTCCTCGATCAGACGGGCGTTCTGGATCGCGATCGCCGCCTGGTACGCCAGCGACCGGATGATCGCGGCGTCGTCGTCGTCGAACGCGGCCGGCTCCGTCGAGTAGACCTCGAGCGCGCCGAGCGGCCCGGCCTCGCCGCTGATCGGGGCGATGATCATCGAGCGGTAGCCGGTCACCGCGAAGAAGCGGTCGTTGATGTCCGACATCGGGAAGTGGTCGTTGGGATCGTCGGTCGCGACGACGACCCGGCCCTCGGCGACGGCGATGCCGGTGGCGCCCACGCCGACCGGGATCGTGAGCTGGAGCAGCTCCTCGGCGGTGAAGTTCTTGCCGATTCCGGAGTCGTAGGCCCAGCGCAGGATGTTCTGCGCCGGGTCGAGCAGGTCGAGGACCGAGCCGTCGCCGCCGACGACCCGTTTCGCGGCGTCGACGACCTGCTGGAGCAGCGGTCCGGGCTCCCGGATCGCGGTGATCCGGGCGGCGATCTCGAGCAGCGACTGCTGCGCCTCCGAGCGGCGGGCGAGCGCCGCGCTGGAGCGGTCGAGCTCCTCGATCAGCCGGGCGGTCGCGATCGCGATCGCGGCCTGGTTCGCGATCGCCTCGATGAGCCGAGCTTCCTGCTCGCCCCACGCCTCGGTGCGGCGGGTGTAGACGGTCAGCGCCCCGAAGACCCGGCCGCCCTCGAGGAGCGGCGCCGACATCACCGAGTTGATGCCGATCTCCTTGACGTACTGATCGGACGACGAGGCGTGGACAAAGCCACCGTCGTTGAGGTAGTCGCCCGTCCACGCGACGCGGGCCTCGAGCACCGCCAGGCCGGAGATCCCCTGCTCGATCTTCTCGTCGGGGTTGTCGGGCCAGTCCCAGGAGCCGTAGGGCGTCGTCGTCGCCGAGTGGTAGGCCCAGCGCAGCAGGCCCGACTCCGGCTCGATGAGGTCGATCCGGGCCTCGTCGGCGGCCAGCAGCCGGGCGGCCTCGTCGACCGTCCGCTGCAGGACATCCTTGGCACCCGTGGTCGCCGAGATCCTCGCCGCGATCTCGCGCAGCGACTGCTCTTCCTCGGCGCGGCGCCGAAGCTCGGTCCGGGACTGATTGAGCTCCGCGATCAGGCGGGCGTTCTGGATCGTGATCGCGGCCTGGTCGGCGAGGGCCTGGAGGAGCTCCGCGCTCGTGTCGTCGTACGCCCCGACCCGGTCGCTGCTGACGGAGATCGCCCCGAGCGACCCGCGCTCGCCGCGCATCGGCGCGGCGATCACGGAGCGGTAGCCGGTCTCGACGACGAGCTCGTCCGACTCCGCGGTGTGGGGGAAGCGCTCGTCGGCGAGGTAATCGTCGGTGATGAACGTCTGCGCCTGCTCGACGGCGATCCCGGCGACGCCCTCGCCGACCTTGAAGGCCATGTCATGGCCGGCGCTTCGGGTCCGCTGGGAGATCTCTCCCGAGGCGTAGGCCCATGTGAGGATGTCGCCCTCGAGCAGGTCGATCCGGGCGGCGTCACCGGCGAGCAGGCGGCGCGCCTCGTCGACGGTCTGCTGGAGGACCGCATCCGGATCGCGGATCGCCGAGATGTTCGCCGCGATCTCGCGCGTCGTCTTCTCGGCGTCGGCCCGTCGGGAGATCTCCTCGCGGGATCTGCCCAGCTCCTCGATCAGCCTCGCATTCTGGATGGCAACGACAGCCTGGTCGGCGAACGCCTCCATCAGCGCCGCGTCCTCGTCGTCATACGCGTCGCGACGTGTCGCGCTGACCTTGATGACGCCGATCAGGCCGGCGTCGGTGAAGAGCGGCGCCGCGACGACGGAGTGGAGGCCGATCTCGCGGGCGAACGCGTCCGCGTCCTCGACGTGCTGGAGTCGGTCATCAGTCAGGTAGTCGCCGGTGACGACCGCCCGCCGCCGGGCGATCGCGAGGCCGTTGATCCCGCGCTCGGCCGAGACCGCCTCGTCCGAGGCAACCACCGGCGCCCCGAACGACCCCTTGCCCGAGGCGTGGGCGAAGCGGAGGAGGCCCGTCTCGGGCTGGACCAGGTCGAGCTGGGCGCGATCCGCGTCGAGGAGGTCGCGCGACGCGTCGACGACCTGCATCAGGAGGTCGACAGGGTCGCGGATGGCAGTGATCCGCGCGGCGATCTCGCGGAGGGCCTGTTCCGCACGCGCGCGGCGGCGAACGTCCTCGCGGGATCGGGCGATGGCCTCGATCAGGCGCGCGTTCTGGATCGCGATCGCGGCCTGATGGGCGAGTGCTTCCGAGAGCCCGACTTCGTCGGGTCCGAACGCGTTCGGCTCCGGCCGTCCCACCTGGAGCACGCCGAGCATGCCCTCCTCCCCAGCCAGCGGCGTCACGATCAGCGACCGGATGCCATCGCGGCGAACGGCCTCGTCCAGCTCGCGGTTGTGCTCGAAGGCGTCGTCGCTGTGGTAGTCGCCGCTGACGACGGTCCGGCCCGTGGCGATTGCCTTGCCCGAGGCGCCGTACCGGAACGGCTGGCCTTCATCGTCGACCGCGGCGCCGCCGATGATGTCGCCCGCGCCGGGCAGGTGGGTGAACCCGACGCGGCCGCCGGCCGGCATGATCAGGTCGATCCTCACGCGCTCGGCGCCGAGGAGCCGGGCGGCCTCGTCGACGACGTGCTGGAGGAGGTCGCTTGGATCACGGATCGCGGTGATCCGCGCAGCGATCTCTCGGAGCGCCCGCTCCGCATCGGCCTGGTGGCTGAAGCGTTCGCGCGACCGATCGAGCTCCTCGATGAGGCGGGCGTTCGTCATCGCGATCGCCGCCTGGCCGGCGAGCGCCTCGATGATCCGGGCGTCGTCCTCGCCGAACGCGTCCGGTTCGCCCGTGTAGACCGTCAGCGTACCGAGCGGTCCCCGATCGCCGATCAGCGGGACGGCCACGACGGACCGGATCTGGTACCGGCGGACGTGCGCGTCGGGCGCGCCCGCGTGGTCGAAGCGGTCGTCCTTCAGGTAGTCGCCGGTGAACACCGGCTGCATCTCGCGGACGGCCTTCCCGGAGATCCCCTCGCCAGCCTGGGCCTCGCCGCTGCCGGCGATCGGGCCGAGGCCGGGCTTCCGGCCGGTGACCGCGTCGTAGGCCCAGTAGAGGCCGCCGCTTGCCTCGTCGAGGAGGTCGATCCGGGCACCGTCCGCGCCCAGCAGGCGGGCCGCTTCGTCGACGGAGCGCTGGAGGACCTCCTCCGGGTGGCGGAGCCCGATGATCCGGCCGCCGATCTCGCGCAGCGCCCGCTCTGCGTCGGCCCGGCGTTCCACCTCAGCCCGGGAGCGGCCGAGCTGCTTGATCAGATCGGCGTTGGCCATGGCCGCGGCGGCATGGTCGGCGAGGGCTCGAACGAGTGCGATCTCGCGATCGCCGAACGCGTCGGGCCGGCTCGTGAACGTGCCCATCGCCCCGAACGTCCGGCCACCCGCGGTCAGCGGCGCGACGAGGAACGAGCGGATCGCCAGGTCCCTCACGAGACGGTCGGCGTCGGGGAAGTGGACGAAGGATGGATCGCCCGGGTAGTCGGCGGTTACCTGGATCTCGCCCTTGTCGACGGCCCGGCCGAACATGCCGACGCCGATGTCGACTCGGAGCGACCGGACCCACTCCCGGCGGCGGTCGTCGGTGATGCCGGCGTCTGTCGCGAACCGGAGGATGCCGGTGGTTTCGTCGAGCACGTAGGCCATGGCGCCGTCGGTCTCGAGAAGTCGGGCGGCCTCGTCGACGGCGCGGTGGAGGATCGCCGCCGGATCCGTCTCCGCCGGCACGGCTGACGACGCGGCCTTGTCCATGGCCTTGGCCTTGGCGTTGGGTCCCTTGCCACGGGCGACGGCCTTCTTGACTGGCTTCGCCGCTGATGTCGGGCTGCGCGGGCGAGCGCCGTTGGATCCGTTCGGGCCGCCGCGGCGCGACTCGGCGTTCGGCGCGGCGGGCAGCGACAGGTCGGCCGCCGCATCGGTCGTCGACGCATCGTCGAGGGCTTGCTCGGCGGCCGCCCGGGCGACGGGCGCCGGAGCTCGGCGCGGTCGGGTCGTGGCCACGCGCGGAGGATACCGCTCGCCTTCCGCGAGGACCGCCGACGAACGTCAACTCCGTCGGCGCGGCGGGCGGTCACGTCGGTGGCCGGAGCCGGGTCATCTGTTCAGACATCGTCATCCGTCCATTTGGCCCTGCTACAAACGCGCGTTACCAGCCTCATCCGATCGACCCAGACAGCAGTCCACCAACGCCGACGGTCGGGCACGGGCCCGTCGGGCGACGATGCGTCCCGACGCCGACAACGGCGAGAAACCCCCCGGCAGCCCGCGCAGAGAGGTTCAACACCCAATGGCTCTTCGAAACGCCGAGCGCGCCCTCAGCCCCGTGGATATCGCACTTCGCGTCGCGATCGTCGGTCTGACGCTGTCGACCGCCTACATCCACTCGACGCTGGGCGGCCTGCTCTTCACCTTGAACGCCGTCGGCTATCTCGTCGCCGCCGTCGCGCTGGTCATCCCGCTCCCGCTCGCCGTCCGCTATCGCTGGGTCGTCCGACTGGGCCTGATGGGCTACGCGGCGACCACGATCATCGGCTGGGCGATCCAGGGCCCGTACTTCATGACGGCCTACATCGCCAAGGCGATCGAGGTCACGCTGATCGCCCTCCTCGCGGTCGACTTCGCCCGCATGGACGGCAACCCGGTCACGCTCATCAAGAACGAGATCGCGGACCTCCAGGCCCGCTTCGGCCGCCGCGCGGCGCCGAACTCGTCGAACGCCTAACCTTCACCGGCTCATCCACCTCCCCGTCGCATCACGGAGATCGAACGCATGAAGCGCCTGTTTCTGAGCTTCGGCCTCGTCGCCCTGGCCGCTGTCACTGTCGCCTGCTCAGGCGGCACGGCCCAGGCCCCGGCTTCCGCCGGTCCGGTCGACCCGAACGCCCCGGTCGTCACCGCCCAGGGCAACGCCTTCTCGCCGACGACGCTCGACGTCACCGCGAACAAGGCATTCAGCCTGACGCTCGACAACAAGGACAGTGCGCCCCACAACGTCGCGATCTACACCGACAGCAGCGCCTCGCAGTCGATCTCGGTCGGCGACATCGTCACCAACACCAAGTCGACGCAGCAGGTGCCGGCGCTCAAGCCCGGCAGCTACTTCTTCCGGTGCGACGTCCACCACGAGATGACGGGGACGATCAACGCGAAATAACCCATCGTGCATCGCGTAATCGGCCCCGTGGCTCACACCACGGGGCCGTTTGCGTTCCCAGGACTGGCGTCGCGCGACTCCCGCTCAGCGCGATCCTCGGTCAGACTTGACGATGTAGCGGACGAGAGGACTGCCCAGCCTGATGCTCGAGATCAAGGACCTGTCGAAGCGGTACGGCGACGTCGTCGCGCTCGACGGCGCCTCGTTCACCGCCCAGCAGGGGCGGATCGTCGGCTTCCTCGGCCCCAACGGCGCCGGCAAGACGACGACGATGCGCTGCGTCTTCGGCCTCGCCACGCCCGACCGCGGCGAGACGCTGTGGCACGGCCAGACGATCACACGCAAGACGCGCCTCCGGTTCGGTTACATGCCCGAGCAGCGCGGCCTCTACCCGCGGATGCGCGTCGCCGAGCAGCTCAGCTACTTCGCCCAGCATCACGGGATGCCGGCGAAAGACGCCGACGCGGCGACGACCCGGTGGCTGGAGAGGCTCGGCCTCGGCGACCGCGAGAAGGACAAGCTCGAGACGCTCTCCCACGGCAACCAGCAGCGGGTTCAGCTTGGCGCGGCGCTCGTCCACGACCCTGAGCTGCTCGTGCTCGACGAGCCGTTCTCGGGGCTCGACCCGATCGGTATCGCGACGATGACGGAGATCCTCCGTGAGCGGGCGGCGGCGGGCGTCGGGGTCGTCTTCTCGAGCCACCAGCTCGACCTCGTCGAGGACGTCTGCGAGGACGTGGTGATCATCGCCCGGGGCCGGATCGTCGCCCACGGTTCGATCGACGAGCTCAGGGCTGCCTCCGGCCGGCGCCACCTCGAGGTCGAGGTCGAGGGCGCCGGGGCATCGTGGCTCGACGGCCGGGATGGCGCGACCCTCGTCGATCAGAAGGGCGATCTTGTCCGGCTCCTGGTTCCGGTCGACGCCGACCTCAGCGGGCTCCTGGCGGCGGCGTCGGCGGCGGGTCCCGTCCGGCGCTTCGCGTTCCAGCCACCGGCGCTCTCGGAGCTGTTCATGGAGGCGGTCCAGTCATGAGCAGGTGGCGTGCGATCTACCTCGTCGCCCGACGCGAGATCCTCGAGCGGGGCCGGAGCCGTGCGTTCCTCATCTCGCTCGCCCTGACGGTCGTGTTCCTGCTCGCGGGCATCTTCCTGCCGAAGCTCATCGGCGGCGAGGACCAGGCCCACAGGCTGGGTGTGGTCGGCACGCCGCCCGCCGGGTTCGAGGCGAACCTCACGGCCACGGCGACTGCGGCGGATATCAAGGTCAACGTCGAGCCCGTGCCCGACGTTGCGACCGGCGAAGCGCGCCTGCAGGACGGCACGCTCGATGGCCTCCTGGTCGTCCCGAGCAGCGGCGGTGCCGAGTTCGTCGTCAAGGAGCGCGAGAACAGCTCGTTCGCGCAGGTCGTCGGGGCAGCGTGGTCGACGGCGTCAGCGGGCGAGGCGCTGACCGAGGCGGGAGTCGATCCGGCGACTGTTGCGGCCGCCGCGAGACCCCCGGCGCTGCGCGAGCTCGAGCCGACGGACCCCAACCGTGACACCGCATTCATCTTCGCGAACGTCGGGGTGATCCTGCTGTTCATCGCGATCTTCACGTTCGGGACGTGGGTCCTGACGGGCGTCGTCGAGGAGAAGCAGAGCCGGGTCGTCGAGGTCGTCCTCTCCACGCTCCAGGCTCGTGACCTGCTGATCGGCAAGGTCCTCGGCATCGGCCTCCTGGGGCTCGTCCAGCTCGTCATCATCGTGGTGATCGGCCTGACCGTCGGAACGCTCACCGGCCGGTTCTCGCTGCCCCCCACGACCGGACCCGCGGTTGCGATGCTCCTGCTGTGGTTCGCCATCGGCTACGCGCTCTACTCGACGGCACTGGGCGTACTCGGCGCGCTCGCGTCGCGGATGGAAGAGGCGTCGAACGCGTCGAGCCCGGTCTCGATCGTCGCGTCGCTCTCGTACGTCTTCGCGCTGCTGGTGGCGATCCAGGACCCGGACGGGACTGCCGCGCGGATCGCCACGTTCGTGCCGCCGGTCTCCCCGATGATCGTCCCGCTGCGCGCCGCGCTCGGCGCGATCGAGCCGTGGGAGATCGCCATGGCCGTCGTGATCAACCTCGCCGCGATCTGGCTGCTGCTCGAGTTCGGCGGACGGGTCTACTCGGGCGCCGTGCTCCAGACCGCCGGCCGGATGAAGCTCCGCGACGCCTGGCGGGCGGCACGCCAGTAGCTCACGCGGTCTCGAGCTCCTCGAAGAGCGCAGGCGTGCCGCCGGCGTGCCAGAAGACGACCGGTCCGGTCAGGCGCCCGTCGCGTGCTCCGGCGATGAGACCGGCGAGCGCTTTCGCCGTGTAGATCGGGTCGACGAGGATGCCCTCCGTTCGGGCGAGGAGCGCGGCCGCGTCGTCGGCCGACGCCGCGCGAACGCCGTAGCCCGGACCGCGCTGATCGTCGGTAAGGTCGATCTCCGTGGCCGGTACAGAGATCCCGGCGAGCGGCTCCAGCGCCGCGAGCAGGCCTGCCACGGCCGGGCGCAGCTCGTCGGCGGGCGCGGCCACGGCGATACCGACGACGTCGGCCGCCGAGCCCGCAAGCCGGGCACCGACGAGCACGCCTGCCTGCGTGCCGCCGGTCGCCGATGGCAGCACGATCGCCCGCGGTTCGACGCCAGCGGCCCGGGTCTGGCGCATCGCCTCGAGCCCCGCGGTCACCTGCCCCGCCGCCCCCAGAGGGCCGGTTCCCCCAACGGCGATCACGAACGGCCGCCTGCCAGACGCTTGCAGATCCGCCGCTACCCGCTCGACGAGCGCTGCGCGATCCTCGCGCCGGTCGGACGCCGCGACGTGGACGGTGGCCCCCAGGAGCTCGTCGAGTCGGTGGTTCGGGCCGGGCGGTTCGATCGGCGGGCCGGTCAGGACGACATGGACGTCGAGCCCGGCGCGGGCGCCGGCCGCGGCGGTAAGGCGGCAGTGGTTCGACCAGCGCCGGCCGGACGTGACGAGCGTGTCGCCGCCCTCGGCGATTGCCGCGCCGACGAGAAACTCGAGGTTCCGGAGCTTGTTGCCGCCGAACGCCAGCGGGAGGAGGTCCTCGCGCTTCATCCAGATGTCGACGTCGCCTCCGAGCGCCGCCGACAAGCGGGCAAGTCGCTGCAGCGGCGACGGCTCGTCGATCAGGCGGAAGCGCGGAAGCGCGGCGATGCCGGCAGGGACGTCCCGGTCGATGTCAGTGGTCGGCATCGCCGCATGGTAGCCGGGGTGCGATACGCTCCCGACGCTGCCAATGCCCCTGCCCGACGAATCCGCCAACGCCGCGTCGCCCCCGCGCCCCTCGATGTCCCGCCGCATCCTCTACCGCGACGCGGCGATCGCGGACGGCCACAGCGATGAGCTGCGTCTGGGCGTCAGCGTGCTCGTCGAGGGTTCGACGATTCGATGGATCCGCCCGACGGACGATGACGGCGAACGGGCGCTGACGGATGGCCTCGAGATCGTCGACGCCAGCGGCGCGACGATCGTCCCGGGCATGGTCGACTGCCACAGCCACGTGACGCTGCCCGGCGGCGCCCACTGGATCGACCGCATCGACGACCCGCCGGCGGTGTTGGCAGACGTTGCCGAGCGCAACGGCGCGCTCCTGACGAACGCCGGCGTCCGCTGGGCGCGCGACGTGGGCGCGCCCCGAGTCGTCGACCCTCTCGACGGCCGTCGACGCGCGCTCAACCTGGGCGTCCGCGACCGGTGGGCGGGACGATCGGAATTGCCGTACATCCGCGCCGCCGGGACGTGGCTCGACAAGCGGGGCACGCTTCCGCCGGCCGCTCACACGGTAACGGCAGACACGGCCGACGAGCTGCTCGCGAACGCCGTCGGCCAGCTCGACGATGGCGCCGACTTCCTGAAGCTCTATCTCGACGGACCCGATCGCGACAGCTCGCCCTGGACGGCGAACGAGATCCAACGGGTCGTCGACGCCGCCCACGGCCGCGGCAGGAAGGTCACCGCGCACAGCGGCCGCCTCTCGGGCGCGCAGGCCGGCGTGGCGGGCGGAGTCGACTCGATCGAGCACGGCTTCGAGCTGGACGGAGACGTCGCGGCCGACATGGCCCGTCGCGGAACCGTCCTCGTCTCGACGCTCGCCGTCATGCGGTCGTGGCTGACCTTCGGCCGGACGACGTCGCTCGCCCGCTTCGCCACCGCTGACGGCCGCCGGACCATCGAGGCCCGTCAGGAGCGGGCGGTCGAGAGCGTCCGCGTCGCGCGCGAGGCCGGTGTCGCGATCGCCGCTGGGACGGACTTCGGCGGCGGCTCGCTTCGGGCGAACCAGCTGGCGTGGGAGGTCGAGTCGCTCGTCGCGGCCGGGCTGGAGCCGTGGGAGGCGCTGGGAGCCGCGACCTGGCGCGGCGGCGAGCTGCTCGGCGAGCCCGCCGCCGGCACGATCGCCGAGGATGGGCCCGCCGACTTCTTCCTCGTCCACGGCGACCCGCTCTCCGACCCGGCCGCGCTTTGGCGCGTCTGGCGGGTCGCCTGGGACGACTAGTCTCCGCCGAAGTCCTACTCGAAGCGAAGGCCGTCGACGATGTCGAGCATCTCCTGGATGTCGTCCGGGTAGGAGAGGTTGCCTTTGTCGGCGTTGACGAGGATCGTGGTGCCCCCGACATCGAGGACCCAGATCCGCTGGTGATCGTCAGGTCCGGACGACGTGCCGTTGCCGCGCGAGTCGCTGCCGTCTCCGAAGGTCCACTGGTTGAACGGACTCTCGAGGCAGCCATTTTCGTCGATCGTGTTGTTCAGCTCGAACACCTTGGCGGGGAGCCCGCCGAGGGTCGTGTCGGTGACGGGACCCGCCTGGACGCCCACGGCGTGAGTCAGCGCGTCGACGACCTGGTCGACGGTCGCCGCGCGTGGCTCCGCCGGAGCGTCGTCCTTGCATGGGTCGGCGTACACGCCGTCGACCGCGTAAATGCCCAGCAGGACCGTGTTGCCGGTCGTTCCGAACGGCAGGGCGCCCTTCGTCTTGACGAGCAGGGCGTTGCCGACTCCATGCTCGAGACCGGTCCAGTTGGGCGGCACCCGAAGCGTGATTCGGCCATCGAACAACTGGTCGATGACGTAGTCGCCCGGCCGCAGCAGCTCCGGCGCCGATCGATGCAACGTTCTCGGACCGCTGGGCGAGGGTAGCGGTGTTGGTCGCGACGTCGCGCTGGCGGCCGACGGCTCCGTCGTGGCGCTCGTCTGCGAGGGCTTGCCTCCGGGCCCTGTCGGGCTGGAGGGTGGAAGAAGCGCCAAGCCGACGGCGAGCGCGGCAATGACCGCGGCACCGGCGACCAGCACCTTGAGTAAGCCATTCATGGGCAGAGACCTCCGCGCCGGCCAGAAGCCATGGCGCTGGGGAGTCGAGTGGATTTGGGCCAGCGCGCTGTCCAGGACCACGTCCGGGACGCGCGTGCTGCCCTCGTCCAGCCACGACCGGACGATGGCGGCGACGTCGCGTTCGGTGCTCATCCGGCGGCCTCCCGCGGCGCCGGCCGCGCGTCGGCGTCGAGCGCCGCGCGCAACCCGCGCATCGCGTGATGAAGTCTGGATCTGACCGTTCCGATGGGGACGCCCAGGGTCCGGGCGATCTCGTCGGGCGGCAGGTCGAGGTAGTAATGGAGCACGACCACCGCTCGATGGTCGATGGAGAGATGGCGAAAGCCGCGCTCGAGCTGGTCGCGATCGCCGACCGAGCTCAAAGCCTCCGGAGCCACCGATTGATCGGTCGGCAGGATCCGGAGGGTTGGCGACCAGTGGCGGCTCCGGCGTGCCTCGGCGTAGCAGGCGCGCACGACGAGCCGGTACGACCAGGCGTCAAAGCGCGCCGGATCGCGAAGTTGCGCGAGATCTCGCCAGATGCTCACCAGCGCCTGCTGGGTCGCGTCGTCGGCGAGCTCGATATCGCGCAGAATCCGGTGAGCGACCGCGTGGAGCCGGTCGGCGACGGCCACGGCGAGGCTCGCGAAGGCCTCCTCGTCGCCACGTTGCGCCCGGATCACGAGTTCGCTATCCATGTCCCCTTCCGCGCGTGGCGCCGGCGGGGCCGCCGACACTCAACGCGTATGGGCGGGCGGCTCTCCAGATGATTCAATCTTCGCCGGCGATCCGGCCCTATCATCGGCCGATGCCAACGATGGGCGCGCCCGCGGACCTTGATTCGCGGCACCCCGCGAGGGCCGGCTGACCGGTGGCGACTCGCGTCACACCCGCCGATCGCTCGACCTCGACGGGTCAGAACGCCGACATGGAGCGGTCGATCGCCGTGTCGTCGGACGTGACGGGGTCCGTGGGCTTGTATTCGTCGCTCGTGACGACGGCGCCCGGCGGCAAGACCCGGATCCACCATCACGGCGAGTGCGAGACCTCGATCTACATCGTGTCGGGCGTCGCCCGCTACACGTGGGGCGCGACAGGCCTCGAGTCGGCGATCGAAGCCGGAGCCGGCGATTTCATCTACATCCCGGCCGGCGAGATCCACGTCGAGGAGAACGCGTCGTCGACCGAGCCGCTCGTCGTCGTGCTGACGCGGAATTGCCCGGGATCCGTCGTCCACTACGTCGATGGCGGCCCCGACGGATCGGACGACATCCCGGCTCCGTGCTGACGCTCCTGGATCTCGAACCGCTGGGCGAACTGCTCCGGCGCCATGGCCTCGACGAGGTCGCCGAGGAGCCGTTCCCGAACGATGGCTGGTCCGGGGCGTCGCTGACGCTCCTGCGGCGTGGCAAGGACGATCGATTCGTGCTGAAGCGTGATTCGCTCGCCCGTGACTGGATCGCACGAGCAACCGCCGACGGTCCGCTCCCGCGCGAGGCCTGGTTCGCGGCGCACGGCCCGAAGCTCCCCCCGCCGGTTCGCGCGCCGTATCTCGGCGCGGCGCGCGACGGCGACGACGTCGTGATCCTGATGCCGGATCTCACCGGCACGCTCTTCGACTGGGACGCGCCGATCTCGGTCGACACCATGGATCGGGTTCTCGCCGGACTGGCGGAGCTGCACGCGTACCCGTGGCTCACGTCGGGCGAGATCGAGGGCGGTCCGTGGTGTCCGTGGCCGGAGCGATTGACGTTGATCTGCCGGGGATCCCTCGAACGGCCAGGCCCCGCCCGTGACGCGGTCGCTGACAGGATCCTGCCCGGCTGGGACGCCTTCGACCGCATCGCGCCCCCCGCCGTCCGCGACCTCATCGACTGCCTTGGCCGCGATCCCCGAGGCCTCCTCGACGCATTGGCCGACCAGCCCTCGACGCTCCTCCACGGCGACCTCAAGCTCGCCAACGTCGGGATCGCCGGCGACGGATGGGTCGAAATAGTGGATTGGCAGATGGTCATGGTCGCGCCGGTCGCGGTCGAGCTCGGCTGGTTCCTGGTGTCGAACGTGGCGTCGC
Organism: Chloroflexota bacterium; assembly: GCA_045804885.1. GTDB lineage: Bacteria > Chloroflexota > Limnocylindria > Limnocylindrales > CSP1-4 > CF-46. The sequence continues at coordinate 27,171 of JBJMMH010000065.1, forward strand.
TACCGCTGCCGCCGGACAAGCTGCTCGAGAGCTATCGATCGAAAGGCGGCGGTGCCCGGTTTCTTGACGGGACCGGCGTCGACCTGGCGATCCTGGTGGGGCTGCTGCTGCGCGGTTGGCGGAAGGGCTACGACGCCGAGGCCGGCGTCACGCTCGCCTCGGGCGTGTCGGCGCGCGACGACCTCGCCTGGTGGTGCGAACGAGCCATCGAGGCGAGCGGTCGGCTCGCCTGAACGCCGCCCTGATCGCTCTAACTGATCACTTCGCGGACAGATGAGGGTCGTGCGGCTCACGGTTCACGCGCTGCCCGTCAATTCGCGGGACGGCGCACGCTTGGCTGTCGCATCTGATCGATGAGAGTGATCAGCGCTCGCCGCGCTACGAGGAGCGTCAGCTCGGCGCGGCGAGGTCGCGGCGCGGGAACTCGATCAGGGCCCAGGCGATCGCGACGACGGCGACGACCGCCGGGATGGCGAAGTTGACGAGCGGCAACGAGCCTTCGAGGAGCTCCTTGGGCTGGTAGTAGTGGAACAGCGAGTAGGGCTGGAGGCCCGTCGCGTCCGGCCAGAACGTGCCGAGGACCTCGAGGAAGTACATCACGACGACGACGCCGGCGGTGATGCCGAGCGCCGGCGTCAACCGGTCGAACGACACCGACGCCGCGAGGCCGATCGCGGCGATCGCGGCGAACAGGAGGAACCCGTTGAGCCAGAGCGACGGTAGGCGCTGGACATCAAGCTGGTCCAGGACGCCGGCGATCGCCGATCCCAGGACGGCCCCCAGGATCGTCGCCAGCAGCCCGACCGCGACGAAGGTCAGCGTCGCAAGGAGCAGCGTCAGGTACGTCCCCCGTCGCGACAGCGGTCGCGCGAGGAGCACCTCCAGCGTGCCCCGCTGGCGCTCGCCCGCGACCGCGGCAGTCGCGAAGCCGACCGCGAAGACGGAGTTGAGGATCAGCGAGATGGGGTGGATCGCGCCGAGTGCGATCGACCCTGACAGCGAGAAGATGTCGCCGCCCCCGAACTGCGTCAGCTGCTCGGGGACCAGGCCCGACTCGATGATGTCCTGGAACGTCTTGCCGAACGCGCCGTAGACAATCGGCAGCAGTGAGCCCCAGATCGTGAGCGCGACGAAGACGATCAGCATCTTCAGGCGCTGGGCTCGCCACGTCTGGGTGAAGAGGACGATGCTCATGACGGCGGCCCGGAGTCGGCCGCTGGCGGCGCCACAGGCTCGCGGACCGCGACCTCGTCCGTCTCCTCGTCGTGGTACAGCTCGAGGAACGCCTCCTCCAGGTGCGCCGGCTCGATCGTCAGATCGACGACGTGGACATCCCGGATCGCTGCGAGGAACGGCCCGACCTCGCCCTCGAGGTGGCACGTGATTCGGCCGTCGCCGGCCACGACGACCTCGGATACGCCCGCGACGCCGTCGAGCGCGGGCGATCGACCCTCCACCCGCATCTCGACGTTCCGCTTCCGCCGCGCGAGCAGCGCCTCGACGTCCTCGAGCGCGACCAGCCGTCCGCGGCGCACGATCGCGACCCGGTCGCAGACGCGTTCGACTTCGGACAGCACGTGCGATGAGAAGAAGATAGTCCGGCCGGCCGACTTGAGGTCGTCGAGGATCGCGTAGAACGCGCGCTGCATCAGCGGGTCGAGGCCCTCGGTCGGCTCGTCGAGGATCGCCAGCTCCGGGTCGTGCTGGAGCGCCTGGATGATCCCGACCTTCTGGCGCATGCCCCGGGAGTAGTCGCGGACCGGGCGCCGGAGCGTGGCCGCAGACAGCTCCAACCGGTCGCAGAGCTCCGTACGTCGCGCCGGCAGCCGGCCCGTCAGGTCGCCGAGATAGTCCAGCAGCCCCTCGCCGGACATCGTGTCGTAGAGCGCGATTCCGCCCGGCAGATAGCCGGTCCGGCGGCGGATCTCGACCGACTGCCGCGCGACGTCGAGCCCGAGCACGGAGCCCGACCCCGCCGTGGGGTGCAGGAAGCCGAGGAGGAGGCGGATCGTCGTCGACTTGCCGGCGCCGTTCGGACCGAGGAAGCCGAAGACCTCACCGCGGGGCACCGTGAGCGTCAGGTCGTCGACGGCGAGGGTCGACTGGAACCGCTTCGTGAGGCCCTGGGTGCGTACGGCCGGCGCGGAGTCGGTGTCGGCGGAGTGGGCGATGGCGGTCATGCGAAGCCTCCGAGGCAGCCGGGAACTCGACTGCCGACCAGGCTTCCCGGCACACCATCCCGCAACCTAGCCCCGCCCGATCACCGACGGAAGGTGCCCGGACTGTCGCGAGGAACGGCGAAAGCCGCCCCCGCGGGTGGTCCCGGTGTGAGGGGCCGAAGGCTCCTCCCGCCGGGACCACGGGAAGCCGCCCCGCGAGGCGCGTTCCGAGAGCGGGAGGCGGAGCCTCCCCGAGCGGAGCGCGGCAACGGCTCAACGCAGAGTGCGTGGGCACCTGGCCGCGGTGGGAGCGCAAGCGACCTAGGGATATGGCCACGCGTTCTTGACGCAGCCCCGCAGGCCGAGGGTCTGCTGCTGCATCACCGGGGCGACCGCTCCCGGCGCCGGGCACTGTTGGTGCCCGTTGCCGAGCGCGTGCCCGACCTCGTGGTTGATGACGTAGTGCCGGTAGGTGGCGATGTCGCCGGCGTAGTCCGGGACGGCGGTCGCCCAGCGGGCCAGGTTGATGACCGCCCGCTCGCCGTACCGGCAGGAGGTGTAGCCGCCGGTGCCCACGCCCGGGCAGTACCGCTCCATGTTGCCGGGGCTGATGAGGGTCACCTTGAAGTCGTACTGGTGGGCTGCCGCGGCGGTGGCGCCGACCTGCTGGAACGACATCCGGCCGCCGTGGCCCCAGGAGCGAGGGTCGGCGAGGGTGCCGCGAACCGCCTCGGCGAAGGCCGGCCCGTCGACCCGGATGCCGTCCTCGATCTCGACGACGAAGCGCTTCAGCGGTCCGGTGCCGTAGACCGGTGAGGTCACGTCGACGACGGAGACCGATCCGGCGCCCTTCTCCACGTAGTTCTCGGCGCGCGCGGGGGCGGCGCCCGCCCTCTCGGCGGCGTCCGGCACCCCCTCCCCCTCCGCGACCGCCACCGGGGCCTCCGCCGGGGCGGAGGAGGGCGACGTCGCGGCCACCGGAGTGGGCTGGGCCCCGGCACCGTTTGCGGCGAGGTCGCCGAGGGTCACCACGGTGGCGACGGTGAGCAGGGGGACGGCGTAGGCGCGCCAGCCGTACCGGTGCACGAACCGGCGCACACGTCCGCGGGGCTCCCGGCCCGCGTACCGGGGGTCCGGCGTCCGGTACGCCGCAGAGGCGTCGAGGTCGCGACGGGCGACGAGCGGTCCGGATCCAGCGGGAGCGCGGGACGCGGGCGGACGCGCCCGGCCGTCGGAGCGCACGCTGACGGACCGGCCGTCGGCTGGGCGTGCACCCACTGGCCGCCTCCCGCTTCTCGTCCGGATTGCTTCAGCGCGCCAGCGTCTCACGCGACAGCGTGTGGCTGCCTCAGGCAGGGACACCTCGGCACGTCTGCCTCAGGCGACGTCCGCGTCGACCGCATCGGCATCGGCGCCGGCTTCGGCGTCCACGTCGGCCGGCTGCTCCTCGAGCATCCCCAGCACGGCGCGCGCCGTGGGCTCGGGTGCCTCGAGCATCGCGACGTGCCCGACGCCATCGAGAACCAGCAGGCGGGCGTCCGGGACGGCGGCGGCCAGCCGGGGTGCCAGCGCGGGATCGACCAGCCGGTCCTTGCTGCCCCAGACGACGAGCGTGGGCGTGCGCAGCGCGCGGGCGGCCCGCCAGGCGTTGGCCGCGCCGACCCGGAGGTAGGAGGTGATGAGTCCACGCATGCTGCGGGTGAGCGCCCGGTCGGCCCACGGCTGCTCGGCCCGCTCCCGCGTCTCCTGCACCGACTGCTCGATGCGTTCCCGCGGCACGCGCGACGGGTCGCCGAAGCACATCCGGATCATCGTGCGCACGCTCTCCTCGGGCGTGATCCCGGCCAGCCGCCGCTCGGCCAGGGTCGGGACGCCCGGCACCAGCAGCAGGAGGAGCAGCCGGCTGAACGCCGGGGGCACCCGGTAGACCGGCATGGCCGGGGAGATCAGCGTGAGGGACGCGACGAGGTCGGGACGGCGGGACGCGACCAGCACGCTGACGAGACCGCCGAGCGAGTTGCCGAGCAGGTGCACCGGCCGGCCCTGGGCATCGCCGGGCAGGTTCCGGATGTGCTCCAGGACGTCGACGACCGCCCGCACGTGCCCGCGGATCGAGTACCGCCCCGACGGGGGTGGCTGCGACCGTCCGAAGCCGGGCAGGTCGATCGCCCAGCCGTCCAAGCGGACGGCGAGCAGGGCGGCCAGGTCCGTCCAGTTCGTGGAGGCGCCCCCGAGGCCGTGCACGTAGAGCGCCCGCTCGTGCGGCGCGTCGCGCTCCTCGCCCCCGGCGTCCTCGACGTCGCTGCCGTCCTCGACCGGGCCGGTCCACGGCGTGAACCGGACGAACACATCGCCACCGTGCACGGCGACGTCCTCGCCGGGCCACGGCGGCAGGAGCGCTCCCGGGCGCGGCAGGGGCGTGGACGACAGGACGGCTGCCCTGGAAGCGGGAGCGGGGGCGACGGTGGGCTCGGACATCCCCTCGACGGTAGGACGCGGCGGCCGCTCCCGCGTGCGGTGGGCGTACTCGCAGGTAGGGTTCCCGTTGCCATGCAGCCCTCACAGCCCGCGCCCACCGGTCAGCGCACGTCCCGCCTGCCGCGGGGCGCGCGCCGGGTGCAGCTGCTCCGGGCCGCGCAGGACGTGTTCGTGGCGCAGGGTTTCCACGCCGCCGCGATGGACGACATCGCCGATCGGGCCGGCGTCAGCAAGCCGGTGCTCTACCAGCACTTCCCCGGCAAGCGGGATCTCTACCTGGCCCTGCTCGAGGAGCACGTCTCCGAGCTGGCCGACCGGGTCGCCGAGGCGATGGAGGGCACCGCGGACAACCGGGCCCGGGTCGACGGCGCCGTCGGGGCCTACTTCGCGTTCATCGACGCGGAGGGTGAGGCGTTCCGCCTGGTCTTCGAGTCCGACCTGCGCAACGACGCCGACGTCCGCGCCATCGTCGACCGGGGCACGCAGGCGTGCGTGGAGGCGATCGCTGAGGTGATCGCGGCCGACACCGGGGCCGACCCGGAGCGCGCCCTGCTGCTCGCGTCCGGGCTCACCGGGCTGGCCGAGACCAGCGCCCGGTGGTGGCTGCCGCGCAAGGGCACCGTCTCCCGCGAGGAGGCCGTGTCGCTGATGTCGGCGCTGGCCTGGCGCGGCATCTCGGGCTTCCCGCTCGTCGACGGCGAGCACCCCACCGCCTGACCGGACGGCGTTTCGCTGACGGCGCACCACCGCAGCACCGCCGGTGCCGCGTCCCTGGGCTAGCGTTGGGGACAGTCGCGAACCGAGGAGGCATCGCCCACGTGGAAGTCAAGATCGGCGTCCAGCACTCCCCCCGGGAGCTGGTCATCGACAGCCCCAAGACCCCCGACGAGATCGCCGCGGAGGTGTCGGCAGCGATGTCCGGCTCGTCCAAGGACGGCCTGCTGACCCTGGTCGACGATCGCGGCCGCCGTGTCGTCGTCCCGGTCGACCGGATCGCCTACGTCGAGATCGCCCAGGCCGACCAGCGTCGGGTGGGCTTCATCGCCGGCGCGTAGAGCCGGCTCACCGCACCGCCGTCAGGGGCGTCTCCGCGACAGCGGAGACGCCCCTTCGTCGTTGAGGGGAGCGTCACACCGGGGCCCGGGCCCGCCGATGACAGCTGCGCCGTAGCCGGTACGGCCGTCTCGCCTGGAGCCCCCATGAGTGTCAAGACCCGCCTCGTCGTCAGCACCGCTGCCGTCATCGCCGTCGCGCTGGCGGTGCTGACCGCGGTCATCGCAACGCTGACCAGCAACCAGGCGCAGGCCGATGGCGAGCGGTACGCCGCCAGCCTGGCCAGGTCCGAGGCGACGGAGGTCGGCGCCGGGATCAGCCGCCAGATGGGGACGGCGCTCTCGCTCTCGCGGGTGCTGGGCACCACCGTCATCGCGCACCGGGGCGACCGCGCGCTGGCCGACGTGATCGAGCGCGACATGCTGCACGACGACCGGACACTGCTGGGCGTCTGGTCGGGCTTCGAGCCCAATGCCTTCGACGGCCGGGACGCCGCCTACGTCGGCAGCCCGAACACCGATGCCACGGGCCGCTACGTGTCCTACTGGTTCCGCGACGGCGACAAGATCTCGGTGACCCCGCTGACGGACTACGAGACCCCCGGCGCCGGCGACTACTACCTGCTCGCGCGGGACAAGGGCGCGCCCGTGACCCTCGACCCGTACAGCTACGAGGTCGGCGGCAAGTCGGTCATGATGACCTCACTGACCGCCCCGATCCAGGTGGGCGACCGCGTGGTGGGCGTCGCCGGCGTCGACCTCACCCTCGACAGCGTCCAGGCCCAGATCGACCGGATCCGCCCCTACTCGGTGGGGCGTGCGGCCCTGGTCAGCGACCGCGGCACCGTCGTCGCCAGCAACCGCGGCGGGGACGAGGCGGGCAGCGCCGCCAAGGGTGCGGCTGCCGCCGTGGCCGCCGACGCGGTGAAGACCGGGAAGCCGGCCCAGCGGACGATCGGTGGCAACCTCCTCGTCGCCGCGCCGATCACGGTGGCCGCCGGGCAGCAGTGGGCCCTGCTGGTGGAGATCCCGCAGAGCGCGATCCTGGCCGACGCCCACGCCCTGCGGACGACGATCCTCATCGGCGCCGTCCTGACGATGCTCGTGGTCGGGCTGGCCACGCTGCTCGTGGCCCGCCGGGTGGTCGCGCCGCTCGACGCGCTGCGGGGCCGGATGGAGGAGATCGCCGACGGCGACGGCGACCTGACCGCCCGCGTGGACGAGACCCGCAGGGACGAGATCGGCCGCCTGGGCGCGGCGTTCAACCGCTTCGTCGTCAAGGTGGCCTCGACCGTCTCGGGCATCGGGCGGGCGTCCGAGGCCCTCACGGAGGTGTCCGCCGGGGTGTCCGGCGTCTCGGTGCGGATGGTCGACTCGGCCGGCCGCACGGCGGCCCAGACCCAGCAGGTGTCGGCAGCCGCCGAGCAGGTGTCCCGGAACGTGCAGACCGTGGCCGCCGGTGCCGAGGAGATGGGCGCGAGCATCCGCGAGATCGCGACCAACGCCAACGAGGCGGCGCGCGTCGCGGGTGAGGCGGTGGCCGTGGTGAGCGAGACCAACGCCACCGTCGCGAAGCTGGGTGACAGCTCGGCGGAGATCGGGAACGTGGTGAAGGTGATCACCTCGATCGCCGAGCAGACCAACCTGCTCGCCCTGAACGCGACCATCGAGGCCGCGCGGGCCGGCGAGGCGGGCAAGGGCTTCGCGGTCGTCGCCAACGAGGTGAAGGAACTCGCGCAGGAGACGGCCAAGGCCACCGAGGACATCGCCCGCCGGGTCGAGGCCATCCAGGCCGACACCTCGGGGGCGATCGCCGCCATCGCCCGGATCGACGAGGTCATCTCGCAGATCAGCGACTACCAGACCACCATCGCCAGCGCGGTCGAGGAGCAGACCGCCACGACCAACGAGATGTCGCGCAGCGTCAGCGAGGCGGCGCAGGGGACCGGCTCGATCGCCGCGTCGATCACCACCATCTCCGAGGTCAGCACGGAGACCGGGGAGGACGCCGCGCAGACGCGAGCGGCCAGCGACGGCCTGGCGGAGGTCACCGCGGAACTGTCCCGTCTGGTCGCCCAGTTCAAGGTCTGAACGGCGCCTGCCGGCAGTCGCGCCGAGTGGGGCCCGAAGGGCTCCGCGTAGGTGCGACGCAACGGCTCCACGATGCCGGGAACGGCACATGGCCGCGGTGCGATCCGGAGGATCGCGATGTCATGGCGGTGCGATCCGGAGGATCGCAGTGTCATGGTCTGACGTCGACGACCGTGCGCCAGCGGTCCTGGGGGCCGGCGGTCTCGGCCACGAGGTCGGCGTAGAGGTCCGCGATCCGGTCGGGGTGGATCTGCTGGTCCTCCCCCACGAACCCGCGGATCGTCGCCGTCGCCACGTGGATGCCCTCGGGTGCGAGCGCCCGGGCCTGCACCTCGACCAGGGCGCGCAGCGCCGCCTTCTGGACGCCCAGCGTGGCCATCGACGGGATCGGCCGGTCGGCCGACCCGCCGCCGGTGACGAGGACAGTGCCCGCACCTGTCTCGCGCATCCCGGGCAGCACGGCACGGACCGCCGTCTGCAGGCCGACGGCTCCGGCGGCGAGATCGGCCAGGAGGTCCTCGGACGTCAGCTCGGGGACGGCGGCCTGCCGGCCCACCGAGACGTTGTAGAGCAGGACGTCGACGGGGCCGAAGGTCTCGACGAACACCGCCACGGCGGCCGTCAGAGAGGCGGGGTCCCCTGCCTCGGCGGCCGCGCGTCCGACGAGGATTCCGTCGCCGGTCAGTGCGTCCTGCAGCTCGAGCAGCGCCTCCTCGCGGCGGGCGATCAGCCCGACCGCGTAGCCCTCGCGGCCGAACCGGCGGGCGGTCGCGGCGGCGATGCCCGGTCCGGCTCCGACGATGAGCAGGTGCGGCACGTGCGTCTCCGTCAGGGGTTCAGGCCCAGGGTCTTCATGCGCTGCGTGTGCGCCGCGGTGATCCGGTCGATCAGTAGCGCCACCCCGGCGAGGTCACCGGTGCCGCTGATGATCAGCTCGCCCAGCCGGTCGTGCTCGGCGATCACGGCCTGCGACTGGCTCATCGCCTCACCGACCAGGCGGCGGGCCCACAGCGACAGCCGTCCGACCAGCTTGCGGTTGGCGCTCACCGCCGCCCGGACCTCCCGGACGGCGAAGTCCGAGTGCCCGGTGTCGTCGAGCACCTCCTCGACCAGCCCACGGTCGGCGGCCGGCAGGAACGCGGCGATCTCGCGGTAGAAGTCGGCGGCCAGCCCGTCGCCCACGTAGGCCTTCACCAGCCCCTCCAGCCAGGTGCTGGGCCGGGTGCTGTTGTGGAAGGCGTCCAGGGCCGACACGAACGGCGCCATCGCGCTGGCCGGGTTGACGCCCAGCTCGGCGATCCGGTCGGTCAGCCGGACGTGGTGGCCGATCTCCGCCGCCGCCATGCGCGCGAGGGCCGCGCGCCCGGTGAGGCTCGGCGCCAGCCGGGCGTCCTCGGCGAGCCGGTCGAAGGCGGTCAGCTCGGCGTAGGCCAGGGCACCGAGCAGGTCGACCACGGCTCGGTTGTCGACCGGTTCCACACACTGCTCCTGGATGATCGGGTGGGGCGCGGCTGCCCCGAACGGGTGTGACGCAGGTCCTGCTGAGCGCGGCGGGCAGAGGCTATCGGGTGCCCGCGCTAGCATGGGAATCGGCGAGCCTTCGGGCGCGCTGTGTATCTGTGCGCTGACAACCGCTGGAAGACGCCCTCGGAGGGCTGTCTCCCGGGCTCTGTCGCCCGGTCTGCTGGCCGCGTCGGCGCTGGAACCGATCCCGCGACAACCGACCGGGACCGGCCCGCCGCAGCGGATCCCCGCCGCCGGAGCCGGTCCCCCATCAGACCAGAGGCGAGAGCACTGACCTCCAGCGAGAACATCCCCGAGTCCACCAACACGCTGTCCAGCGAAGCCGCGCCGACCGAAGCGGTCGCCATCGAGCACGCCGAGACCGGTGCGCCCGCTCCCGAGGAGCTGGAGTCGCAGGTCGAGGTGCTCGGCGGCGCCCCCGTCGCCGCCGACAGCCCGCTCTTCAGCGACTTCGACGTCCACCCCGACGTCGTCGCGGCCCTGGCCGAGGTCGGGATCACCCGCACCTTCGCCATCCAGGAGCTGACGCTCCCACTGGCGCTGGCCGGCCACGACCTCATCGGTCAGGCGCGCACCGGCACCGGCAAGACCCTCGGCTTCGGCGTCCCGATGCTGCAGCGCGTCGTCCCCCCGGCCGAGGGGGGCGACGGCGTGCCGCAGGCGCTGGTCGTCGTCCCCACCCGTGAGCTCTGCGTGCAGGTCTCGCGCGACCTCGCGGCGGCCGGTGCCAAGCGCGGCATCCGCGTGCAGGCCATCTACGGAGGGCGGGCCTTCGAGCCGCAGATCGAGTCCCTGAGAAAGGGCGTCGAGATCGTCGTCGGCACCCCGGGCCGGCTGCTCGACCTGGCCCAGCGGGGCGACCTGATCCTCGGCAAGGTGAAGGTCCTCGTCCTGGACGAGGCCGACGAGATGCTCGACCTGGGCTTCCTGCCCGACATCGAGCGGATCCTCGCGATGGTTCCGGAGAAGCGGCAGACGATGCTGTTCTCCGCGACGATGCCCGGCCCGATCGTGACCCTGTCCCGGTCGTTCATGACGCAGCCGACGCACATCCGGGCCCACGGCAACGACGAGGGCTCGACCGTTCCGCAGACGACGCAGTTCATCTACCGGGCGCACAACCTCGACAAGCCCGAGCTGCTCTCCCGCGTCCTGCAGTCGCGTGACCGCGGCCTGGTGATGGTCTTCTGCCGCACCAAGCGCACCGCGCAGAAGGTCGCCGACGAGCTGGTCGACCGCGGGTTCGCCGCGGCCGCCGTGCACGGCGACCTGGGCCAGGGCGCGCGCCAGCAGGCCCTGCGTGCCTTCCGCAGCGGCAAGGTCGACGTGCTGGTCGCCACGGACGTCGCCGCCCGCGGCATCGACGTCACCGGCGTGACCCACGTCGTCAACTACCAGTGCCCCGAGGACGAGAAGACCTACGTGCACCGGATCGGCCGCACCGGCCGCGCCGGCTCGACCGGCGTCGCCGTGACCCTGGTCGACTGGGACGACGTGCCGCGCTGGCAGCTGATCAACAAGGCGCTGGGCCTCGACTTCGAGAACCCGCCGGAGACCTACTCGACCTCGACGTGGGTCTACAGCGACCTCGACGTCCCCGAGACGGCCACCGGCCGGCTGCCGCGCTCGCAGCGCACCCGCGAGGGCCTGGAGGCCGAGACCCTCGAGGACCTCGGTGAGACCGGCAAGCGCAACCGCCCGGCGCAGGCCGGCTACGGTTCGCGCCGGCCGTCGGGCGACGGTCCGGCCGAGTCCGGCTCGGCGGGGAGCGGCAAGAGCCGTCCGCGGCGTCGCACCCGCGGTACCGGTGGGGCCGACGCCGATGCGCCCGCCGCCGCTGCGCCGGCCGGTGAGCAGCCGTCCTCGGACGGTGGCGCGAGCAAGCCGCGTCGCCGTCGTCGCCGTGGCGGCGCCAACCGCGGCGGCGGCTCCGAGTCCGCAGCCTGACCCGAGTTTCCCGTGCTCCGTAGGCCGCCGCTGCGGGTGTGGATCTGGACGGCGGCCACGCTGGCGCTGGTCGTCGTCGCCGCCCTGCTCTGGCGCGGGTCGGACGCGGCG
>JBJMMH010000066.1:0-6037 GCA_045804885.1 Chloroflexota bacterium
TCGACCGCGGGCAGGACATCGAGAGATCGCGATCGGATCGTGCCGGCGACGCCGGTCCGGCGGAGGTACTCGCCGTATGGACCCTCGGGCGGTGCCCGGATCGATCCCGACACCGAAACCCGATCGCCCGGCTCGATCGTCGGGTACCGTGGCAGCGTCGCTGCGACGGCGGCGCCTGGACCCGACTCGAGTCTGAGCGTCGCGACCTGGCTGCCGTCGCGAGGTGCCGCGACCGACTCGACGCGAGCGGTCCACGGCCCGTCGCCCTCCGGCGGAGCGGGGGCAGCCGGCAACGGTGACGGAGCGAGCGCGAACCGCGCCGCCAGGACGCCGGTCCCGATCGCGACGCCGAGGAGCGCTCGCCGCGAGCTTGGTCTCGTCACGCTCCACGCTCCGACGGCGAGCGCGAGGCCCAGCAGCCCGACGACGGCGATCCCGACGTTCGGCGCGGCGAGCGCCGCCAGCACGGAACCGATGGCGAGCCAGCCGCTGGCGGGCATCAGCGGACAGTGACGAGGGACTTGAGCTTCTCGAATGTGGCAGCGCCGACGATCTTCCGATCGCGCAGCTCATCCACGGTGGTGAACGGCTTCTCGGCGCGCGCGGCGATGATCTTCTCGGCCGTCTTGGGACCGACGCCGGGCAGCGTGTCCAGCTCCGACGCGGACGCCGTGTTGACGTCGACCAGGGCACCGCGCGATTCGCTGCCGCTGGAACCGCCTCCGGCAGTCGATGGCGCGGGATCGCCCCGCCCGGGAACGACGATCCGATCGCCGTCCTTGACCTGCGCTGCGAGGTTCAGCTCCGACGCGGCCCGGCTCGCGTCCACGCCGGGCCCGTAGCCGCCGGCTGCCGAGATCGCGTCGCCGACGCGGGAGCCGGCCGGCAGTCGCTGGACTCCCGGGTCCCGCACCGCGCCCTGGACGTCGACAACCGGTCCGGGCAGGGTGCCGACCGGGCCGCCGGCAACCGGATCGATAGCCGAGGCGCCGGGGCTCGGCCAGTCGCCGGCACCGCCGACCTCGACCGATCCTGTCGAGCCCGTCGCGGCCAGCGCGAACGCTGCCACGGCAAGAAGGCCCGCGAGGGCCAATCCGAGCAGCAGACGCGGCGTGAGCGCGAGCGCGTCCGGTTGCGGCTCGCTGTCTGAGGTCGCCGCCCCGGCGGAAGCGGCTTCCGCGTCATCGTCGAGCACGCGCCACGGCATCGCCGATCTGTCCATGGACGGACTCCGCGAGTGAGGCGGGCGGCAAGACGACGGCGAAAAGCGAGCGCGAGACGCGCCGGACATGTAGACGCCCCGTTGACGTTGGGGGCACTTCCGACGTCAGGCGGGGCGTCTCGTTCCGGACCCTAGCAGGGTCCGCTTATCTGGCGATTAGCTGCGACCGTCCGCACACGGCGTCCGTGAGTGAACTGACCGGCCGATCAACGCTTCGGCGGCGACATTCGCGTCCTGATCGAGCCGGCGGGCGAGTCGGCCCGACGCGCGGCTGACGGCGGCCGCCAGTGCCGCTGCGGAACGACGGACCGAGCGCTCGTCGCGCGCCTCGGAAGCGCGAAACACATCAAGGAGATGACGCTGCTCGGCCTCACGGCGCCGCTGGTTGGCGATGTCGAGGGCGATGAAGGTGTAGTAGCTCTGCATGAGGGTAGGCCTCCCGGGATCCGGTTCAGCGGCGGTGATCGTCGGCCATGTTCGGCCGGGAATCGGCGCCCCAGCTCACGGCCGCGATGTCGAGACCGAGGAGGGCGAGAAGTGCGACGACGAAGGCGAAGATGATTTCCACGTTCGTAACCTCCTTGGTCTGCTGTAACCGGTTTAGACTTCTTATCAGGTTACCCATACTGTACCCCCTTGCGCGTAACCTGTCAACCGGTTTACAGTGGTTATATGCCGAAACAGACCGAGGCCCACCGCGCCTCCGGTGACCACCACCACGAGATGTCGCTCGACGACACCTCCGACTTCATGAACACGCTCGAGCTCGAGTCGGGTTCACTCGTCGATCACTTCGCGACGTTCGACGACGCCACCCACTGGCTCAGCGATCGCGGGATCTGCCACGAGAACCTCACGGCCGATGCGCTCGAAGCCGCGGGCCGGACGAAGAGCCAGGCCCTCGAGAGAATTCGGACGGTCCGAGCCGCTCTCCGTGAGGTGGCCGATGCCGTCGCCCACGATCGAGCCCCGTCCGACGCCGCGCTCGAGGAGGTCAACCGGACGATCCGCGCTCGCGAGCGGATCGAGCTCGTCAAGGAGCCCGATGGAGTCGCGGTCGGCCACAGTCATGTCGGCGACCCACTCGACGACGCTCTCGCGCGCCTCGCCGATCCCCTGGTCGCCGAGATTCAGGCCGGCCGAGCGGAGCGGGTGCGGATCTGTGCCAACGATACGTGTCGCTGGCTCTTCTTCGATCAGTCGCGTGCCGGCCGGCGGATCTGGTGCGACATGGCCAGCTGCGGCAACCGAGCGAAGGCTGCCCGCCACCGCGCCCGCGCGCGGGCAGACGCAGCTGCTACCGGTGGGGCCGCGATCCCGGCGATCTGAGGCCGCGTCCCTCGTCACGCGGGCCGCCGCCGGGCGTCACTGCGGCCTCGGCTGATTCAGCCGTCGAGTCGCTCCCAGTCGACCCAGCGCGAGCCGTCCCACCAGCGATGCCAGACGCGGCCGTCGCGGCCGGGCGCGTAGACGTCGATGCGGTCTGCTCCTGAGGACGAGGCGGCCGGATCGCCACTCAGATCGCCGCCGAGCGACTCCCAGTCGTGCCACGAGACGCCGTCCCAGAAGCGGTCCCACAGCTCGCCGTCAGGAAAGACCGCGAAGACCTCGAGCTGGTCGACCGCCCACGCCGTCGCGGCCGGGTTCGACACGAGCTCGCCACCGAGCGACTCCACCGGCAGCCACTCCCCGTCGACCTCGGCACGGTGCATCAGGGCGCCCGATTCGCCACGCCAGAACAGGTCTCGGCGACCGGGCCCCCACGTCGCCGCCGCCAGCCGGTTGGTGCCGTCGTTCAACGGCGCAACGCGACCTGCGCGTCGATGATCGCCCGCAGGGCGGGCGACGAGGCGGCCTCGACGGAGCGCACCTTGACATGGCGGATGCGCTTGCCGGTGCCCTCGATCAGGCGGTCCGGATCGGGCAGATCCACGCCGTCGGGGAGTTGCAGGTTGACGTGGCCACCGTGCGGAATGATCGCGAACGCGAGGTCACGCATCGCCATCGACTTGCCGACCGCGAGCAGCCGGTTCCCGAAGTCGACCTGCTCGACAGCCTCCGGGAACGCGTCGGCGAGGACGCCGCGGACCGCCCGCGCGATCTCCGCGATCTCCGGCGTCCGGTCGGCGAGGAGGGTCTCGAAGTCGGCCTCGGTGGGGCCCGGCGCACCCAGCCGTTCGACATGGGGCATCGGCCGCCGCCTCAGGCGTCCCGGCGGACGACGATGTTGACGAGCCGGCCGCCGCCGGCGTGGACGATCTTCAACGGCTCGTGCCCACCCAGCGCCGCCTGGACGCGGTCTCGCGCGAGCACGATCTGGTCGAGCTCGATCTCGCTGACGCCGACGGGCACCGTGACCCGGTCGCGGAGCTTGCCATTGACCTGGATCGGGACCTCGTGCGTCTCGTCGACGACCGCGGTTGGATCGGGCTCGGGCCAGCGCTGCGTGTGGATCGAGGCCCACGGCTCGCCGGCCGCCTCGAGGCGGCGCGACCACAGCTCCTCGGTGATGTGCGGCGCGGCCGGCGCGAGCATGAGCAGCAGCAGCCCGACGGCCTCGTCCCATTCCGGCGTACCCGCGACCGACGTCCCGCGGTAGCGCATCAGCGTGTTCGCCAGCTCGATCAGGTGGGCGACCATCGTGTTGAACTTGAACGACTCGTACTCGCCGGTCACGACCTGGAGCGTCTTGTGCGCCGCCCGGCGGATCGTCGTCCGCGCGGCGGATTCCTCCTCACCGCCCGGCAGCGTTCCCGACTCTGCGTCGCCGGGCTCTACACCGTGTGGGTCGGTCGCGATCGTCCAGACCCGGTTGAGGAAACGGTGCACGCCGCCGATCCCCGTCGGGCTCCACGGCCCGCCCTGGTCCCATGGACCCATAAACATCAGGAACAGCCGGATCGTGTCCGCGCCGTAGCGCTTGACGAGCTCGTCGGGGTCCTGGACATTGCCGCGTGACTTCGACATCCGCTCGCCGTCGGCGCCGAGGATCTGGCCCTGGTTGAAGACCTTCTTCCACGGCTCGTTCTGCTGGAGCAGCCCGATGTCGCGCATCATCTTCGTGAACTCGCGGGCATACAGCAGGTGCATGACCGCGTGCTCCGCTCCCCCTGTGTACTGCTCGACCGGCGTCCACGTCTCGACCATGTCGTAGTCGATCGGGGCGTCCGGCTTCCCGGGCGAGAGGTAGCGATACCAGTACCAGGCCGAGTCGATGAAGGTGTCCATCGTGTCGGTCTCGCGCCTGGCGGGCTCGCCGCAGATGGGGCACGCGACGTTCAGGAAGGCCTCGTCGCGAGTGAGCGGGTTCACGCCGCTCCCGGCGTAGTCCACCTTGTCGGGGAGCAGCACCGGCAGGTCCTCGTCGGGGACCGGGACGATGCCATGGGTGGGGCAGTGGATGACCGGGATCGGCGTGCCCCAGTAGCGCTGGCGGCTGATGAGCCAGTCGCGGAGGCGGTATGTCACCGACGCCCGGCCGGCGCCGCGCTGCTCGAGATCGGCCACGATCCGGCGGCCGCCTTCGTCGGCCTTCAGGCCGGTGTAGCCGCCGCTGTTGACGAGCCGCTCGTCGGCCGCGTGGGCTATGTAGGCGCCCTCGAGTTCCGCATCCTCCTCGCCGGCGGCGGCGACGACGCGCCGGATCGGCAGGCCGTACTTCTTCGCGAACTCGAAGTCGCGCTCGTCGTGGGCGGGAACGGCCATGATCGCGCCGGTCCCGTATCCGGCCAGCACGTAGTCGGCGACGAAGATCGGGATCCGCTCGCCGTTGACCGGGTTGATGGCGTCGGCGCCGAGCGCGACGCCGGTCTTGTCGCGGTCCGTCGAGAGCCGGTCGATCTCCGTCCGGTTCTCGGCCTGGGCGACGTACGCCTCGACTTCCGCGCGGCGATCGGGAGCGGTCAGCGCGGGCACGAGCGGGTGCTCCGGGGCGAGGACCATGAACGTCGCCCCGAACAGCGTGTCCGGTCGGGTGGTGAAGACACGCAGCTCCTCGCCGCCCGGATGGTGGTCGGATGGCGCAGTCGTAAAGACGATCTCGCCGCCTTCTGATCGCCCGATCCAGTTGGTCTGCATGACCCGGACCGGCTCCGGGAACTCGATCCCGCCGAAGTCGAGCAGCTCGTCGGCGTACCGCGTCACCCGCAGGTACCACTGGTCGAGCTCGCGCTTCTCGACCTTGGCCCCGCAGCGCCAGCAGTGGCGGTCGGCGCCCTCGACCTGTTCGCGGGCGAGGGTCCCGTCGTTGGGGCACCAGTCGACGGCCGAGCGGTGGCGATACGCGAGGCCGGCCTCGAGGAACCGCAGGAACAGCCACTGGTTCCACTTGTAGTACTCGGGATCCGCGGTCACGACCTCGGCGTCCCAGTCGAACGTCGCGCCCATCGAGCGCAGCTGGCGGCGCATGTTGGCAATGTTGGACATCGTCCAGTCGCGGGGGTTGAAGCCGCCCCTGATCGCGGCGTTCTCAGCGGGCAGCCCGAACGCGTCGAAGCCGATCGGGAAGAAGACGTTCAGACCGTGCATCCGACGGAAGCGGGCGAGGGCGTCGGTCGGCGTCACGATGTACCAGTGGCCGATGTGGATGTCGCCCGACGGATACGGGTACATCGTCAGCAGGTAGTAGCGCGGCCGGGTCGTGTCGTCGAGATCCGTCTTGTGAAGGCCGAGCTCCTCCCAGCGCTGCTGCCACTTGGGCTCGATCGCTGTCGCGTCGTAACGCTCGGGCCGTTCGCCGCTGGGCGTCGGGCGCGTGTGCTGGTTTGGGCGTGCGTCCTGCGTCGTCATCGTCGGCTCACGAATAGCAAGAACCCC
>JBJMMH010000067.1:0-18110 GCA_045804885.1 Chloroflexota bacterium
CACGGAGATACGCCGCCTCACGGGGCACGTCGAGGACCTCCACTTCCTGGACCTCCCGGGCCGCCTCTCGTCCCGAATCCTCCGCCTCTCCGTCGACTGCGAACCCGACGCGGACGGCGCGATCCGCCTGCCGTGGCCGTACACACAGTCGGAGCTGGCCGGGATGATCGGCGGGTCGCGGCAGTCGGTGAACCGGCTGCTCGCCGACCTCAGCGACGAGGGACTCGTCCGGATGGAGCGGGACGTCCTCGTCGTCCCAGATCGGGATCGCCTCGCGCGCACGGTCGAGCGGTGACCGGCCCAGACCAAACCGGCGATACCGCCGAACCAGACGACCGCCCGCCTCACGCCGACGGGCCGCCCGAGATGGCGGCCGCGGCGCTCGAAGCCGTCCGCGAGATCGCGCTCCGCATCGAGGCTGGCCGCCGGCTTGCGCCCCCGACGACGACGTTGCTCCTCCGCTCGATCGTCAACGCGACCGTGGCGCTGTTCGACGCGGAGGCGTCGTCGATTGCTCTGTACGACCCGGCGTCGGGGCAGCTCGTCTTCGAGGTCGCGGCGGGCAGCCAGGGCGAGGGCGTCGTCGGCGTCGCGATCGCGTCGGACCAGGGCATCGCCGGCTATGTCTTCACCACCGGACAGCCACTGGCTCTCTCGGACGTCGCCAGCGACGCCCGGTTCGGCCGACAGGCTGCCGAGCAGACGGGGTACGTGCCGCGCTCGGTCGTCGCGGTGCCGTTGCTCGACGAGGAAGGCTCGATCGGCGTGCTGGAAGTCCTCGACAAGCGCTCCGATGGCGCGTTCGACCTCCGCGACATCGAGTTGGCGTCGGTGTTCGCTCGGCAGGCCGCCGTTGCGATCCGGGCGAGCCGGCTCGAGCGCGACTCCGCGGCGCTGCTGAGTGGCGCGCTCGGCGCGATCGCCGCGGATCCGGCAATCGACGTCGACGCCGTCGTCGCCGACGCGGTCGCGACCCTGAGCCGCGAGGACGACGGGGCGTTGTGGGCCCTCGCCGACGAGATCGCACGCATCCGGGCGGCCGATCCGCGCGAGCTCGATCTCGTGCGCGAGCTGCTGGGCGTGCTCGTGCGCCGCTCGGAGCGTTCCGCTGAGGGCCGGTCCCGGCGTTGGACCGGTCGCTGAGCCGGGCGCGACGGTGAGCGACCCGCCCCCGTTGCCGGCCTGGAGCGCGCCGTTTGCGCACGACCACCGGGGCGATCTTCGACGTCTTGCCCCGCTCGGCCGGCTGGAGCGCGACTGGGCGTTCGGCGACGCCCGCGGCACCGGCGTCATCGTGGCGATCGTCGACTCCGGTGTGGAGGGCGACCATCCTGCCGTCGGAGGAGCGCTGACGCGGAGCGTCAGGGTCGAGCTCGACGGTGACGAGACGAGCGTCGTCGACGACGAACCGCTCGACGTCGTCGGCCACGGGACGGCGTGCGCGGCGATCGTCCACGGCCTCGCGCCGGCCGCGGAGATCGTGTCGGTCCGGGTCCTTGGCCCGGACAACCGCGGCAAGGGGGCGGCGTTCGCCGCCGGACTCGACTGGGCGATCGAGCATGGCGCGGGCGTGATCAACCTGAGCCTGTCGTCCCGCAGCGAGGCGTTCTTCGGGTTGTTCCACGAGCTCGCCGACCGGGCGTATTTCGCTGGCGTCCTGCTCGTGTGTGCCGCCAACAACGTCGCGGTTGCGAGTTATCCGTCTCTGTTCGCGGCTGTCGTGTCGGTCGCCGCGCACGACATCCGAGACCCCTCGGTGTGGTTCTACAATCCGCGGCCACCGGTCGAGTTCGGCGCCTACGGCCTCGACGTCGACGTGGCGTGGAAGGGCGGCGGCCGGATCGTCGCGACAGGCAACAGCTTCGCTGCGCCGCATGTCGCGGGCTATGCGGCCCGGATCCGGGCGACGCATCCGGGCGCCAGCCCGTTCGAGGTCAAGACGATCCTTGCGGCGACCGCGGACGATGCCGGCGCCTGAGCCCGCGAGCCATCAGGACAACAGAAACGCCCCGCCGGCCGGCGGGGCGTCGTTAGCGGCGATCGATCGGGCCGGAGATCTAGACGGTGTGGCCCTCGACGTCGTTCTCGTCGATGAACTCACCTCCGGTCGACGGGTGCCGCGGCGAGAAGTCGCCGCCGGTGCCCGGGTTGACGGTGAGATCTTCTGGCCCGACCAGCGTCGCAGTGTGGCCCTCTACGTCGTTCTCGTCGATGAACTCGCCGCCGGTCGACGGGTGCCGCGGCGAGAAGTCGCCGCCGGTGCCCGGATTGACCGTCAAGCCGTCGCCATCGACGACGTGGCCCTCGGTGTCGTCTGAGCCGTCGACCTTCACGCCGTCGCCCGGCAGGCCGTCGTCCGCGACCTTTGCTCCCTCGTGAGGGATGCGTCGCTTCACGTCCATGTGGAGCCTCCCGATCTTCCCCTCTTGATCGCCTTCCGCGGCGGAAACCCTGCGGCGAGCCTACGCGACGCCGCCTCGATCATCCGATGCCGGCTGCGACCCGTCCATTGTCTACTGTGACACACCCATCGCGCGCCGAGGCGCCAGCGAGTGCAACAGCGGCTCAGTAGCTCTTCGGCAAGGCCTCGACGTTCGGTCGCGGCGTCCGCAGATCGCGCAACGCCTCCTGGTCGTTCCCCGCCAGCCGCGGCCGGTCCGCGGACTGGGTCCGCGTCAGGCGCTCGGTCAGCGTCGACAGGAAGAGCGAGCTGAGCGCCGGCACGTCCATGACGGTCCGGAGCGTCGAGGCCGGGACCTCGAGCAGCGTCGTTGGCTGGTCGGCGACGACGTTCGCCGTCCGGCGGCTGCCGGTCAGCGCCGCGATCTCGCCGAAGAAGTCACCCTCGACCATCGTCGACAGCGATCGGTACGAGCCGTCCTCGGCGGGCGTCCCGGCGACGACCGACCCCTCGAGGATGAAATACGCGGCGTCGCCGGCGTCGCCCTGCTGGACGATGGTCGTCCCGGCCGCTGCGTCGCGGACGGTCGCCTTCGAGACGAACTCCTGACGGCGGCCTTCCTCGAGGAGGGCGAGCGCCGGCAGCCGCATTGCGAGCTTGTCGAAGTCGAGGATCGTCGCCGGTCGGATCGCGGCGACCGCGACGCCGGCCGCCGGTGCCGTCCGCAGCAGCTGGATCGCCCGCCGCCACTCGGCCGCGGGCCGGCCGAGCCCGGGCATCAGCTGGGTGAGGAACGCCGCTCCGATCAGGATCAGCGAGGCGCCGACGATCAGGATCCGGATCTCGAACACGTCGGCCAGCCCCGCGGTCGCCATGCCGAACAGGAACAGCACGTCGCGCGACACGAAGAACGCCGAGAAGACCCGGCCGCGGAACTCCCGGGGCGTGTTCCGCTGGAGGACGAGCGACCGCGAGATCGACGACGGCGGCTGGGCGAAGCCCGAGATCGTCACGAGGACGATCGCGACCCAGATGTTGCTGGCGAGCCCGTACAGGACGCCGACGGTGCCCATGACGGTGAAGCTCATGACCATCCAGGTGCCCTCGGGCAGCCGGTCGATGTACTTCGCCATGAGCAGGCTGCCGAACACGAAGCCGAGCGAGGTCAGGCCCTCCTGGAGCCCGTACTGGAACTCCGAGCCGCCGAGCGTCTCGACGGCGAACGGCAGCAGCAGGACGTTCCAGAGGCCGAACGCGAACAGGACCGGCGCGAAGACGATGAGCGTCGAGCGCAGGATCTGTGTCCGGAACAGCAGGCCGAGTCCCGACTGGAGGTTCTCGGCGACCGCCCTGACGCTGGTCTTCTCGTCGACGACGAGCGGGGCGACCCGGACGAAGGCGATGAACAGCGCCGACACGAGGAAGGTGACCGCGTCGACGTAGAACGCGATCGCGATCTCGCCAGTCGCCGCCAGGAAGCCGGCCGCGGCGAATCCGATCGCCGTCGACCCGAACGAGCTGATCGACAGGAACGCGTTCGCCGCCGACAGCTCCTCCTCCGTGGCGACGTCGGGCAGGATGCTCTGCTCGGCCGGGTCGAAGAACTGCTTGACGCTGCTCGCGAGGATCACGACGACGTAGAGCAGCAGGATGTCGATCTGGATGAGGAACGGGATGCTGAAGACGAGCGCCGACCGGATCAGGTCGGAGGCGATCATGATCTTCTTGCGGCTGAACCGGTCGACGAAGACGCCTGCGACGAGCCCGACGACGAGGCTCGGGATCGCGGTCGCCATGAGCATCAGCCCGACGGCGAGCGCCGATCCGGTCCGCTGGAAGACCAGGATACCGGCAGCCAGATCGGTCAGTGACGACCCGATCGTCGAGACGAGCTGACCGGTCCACAGGTATCGGAAGTTGGCGTTGCGGAAGACGGCGAACATCGAGGGCGGGGGCCCCGTCGGCGCGGTGGGAGCGGTCTGCTCCTCGGTCATCGGCGCACCCTCGCCGTCGTGGTCCGTCGCGCCATGCGCGCCCTCCTGCCGGTTCGCCCCTCCTGGCTCCGGCGGAGTGTACCGGCCGCGGAGGGGCGGGTGAGGCCGCTTCGGCGCAGCCCGAAATGCCTCAGCGCACCGGCAGCGGGATGTCGATTCCCTCGCGACGAAGGAGCTCGCGCTTCAGCCGGAGGCCGGCATCCCGCGAGCCGAAGCCGAGCCCGTCGCCGTCGCCGTAACCGCCCAGCGAGCCATCGGCCGCGACGATCCGATGACACGGAACGACGATTCCGATCGGACTGCGGGCGACCGCGCCACCGACGGCGCGTGCCGCACCGGGTCGGTCGACCGCCCGGGCGATCTGGCCATAGCTCGCCACGACGCCCCAGGGCACGTCGCAGACGGCCGCGAGGACCGCTCGGTCCCAGGCTGGCCGGTCGGCAACGTCGATCGGCAGGTCGAACGTCCGGCGCCGGCCCGCAAGGAACTCGCTGATCTCGATGGTCGCCGCGTCGAGGAGCTCGTGGCGGCCCTCGTCGACCTCGGCACGGAGCCGCCGGCCGAGGCGCTCGACGAACGGCTCGAACGGGGTGAGTGACTCGCAGGCGAGGAGGCCTCGGTCCCAGGCGGCGAGATGGATCGGCCCCCACGGGGCGTCGACAACGGCGATGTGGACGATCGGCACGGTCGAAGTGTGCCGTTCGGCGGCGGGCCCGTCGAACACCGCTGATATACTCCCCAGGAGTATGGAATCAGACCTCGCCGGGCCGCCCACCACGATCACGCTCCCGATTCAGGGCATGACCTGCGCGAGCTGCGTGAACCGGATCGAGCGGTTCCTTCGGAAGACCCCCGGCGTAACGGACGCGAGCGTCAACCTCGCGACGGAGGTCGCGACGATCCGCTATCTGCCGGCCTCCGCCGGCCGGAGGGAGCTCGTCGCCGCCATCGAGGCTGCTGGGTACGAGCTGAAGCCCCAGCGGGCGGGCGACGAAAGCGCCGCGACGAGGTCGCTCCGCGAGGCGGCCGAGGCCGACGCGGCCGATCGCGCCGGGTACGCCGCGGGACTCTTCCGGGAAGCGGTCGGCGCGCTGGCCGTCGCGGCCGGGATCATGGTCGCGATGTTCTGGCCGCAGACCATGGTCCCCATGGAGGACATCAACCGGATCGCCGTCGTCCCGGCCACGATCGTCCAGTTCTGGGCCGGCCGCCGCTTCTACGCTGCGGCATGGCGGGCCCTCCGCCACGGAAGCCTCACGATGGACACGCTGGTGGTCATAGGAACGACCGCCGCCTGGGCCTACAGCGTGTTCGTCACGCTGTTTCCCGAGGTGATCCACGAGGCCGGCCTCCACCCTGAGACGTACTTCGACAGCTCCACGGTGATCCTCGGCCTCGTCCTGCTTGGCCGCTGGCTCGAAGCGCGCGCGAAGGGTCAGGCTGCCTCGGCGATCCGGCGGCTCGTCGGCCTCCAGGCGCAGGCGGCGACGCTCGTGAGCGGCGATCGGGAGGCCACGATCGCCGTTGAAGAGGTGCATCCGGGAGACGTCCTCCGCGTCCGCGCGGGCGATCGCGTGCCCGTCGACGGGATCGTGATCGAGGGCGCGTCGGCGGTCGACGAGTCGATGCTGACGGGCGAGGCCTGGCCGGTCGCCAAGGCGCCGGGCGATGAGGTCGTCGGGGCGACTGTCAACACGACGGGGACGTTTCTGTTTCGCGCGACGCGTGTCGGCGCCGACACGGCGCTCGCCCGAATCGTGGCGCTCGTCGAGCGCGCACAGGGCACGAAGCCGCCGATCCAGCGGGTGGCCGACAGGATCAGCGAGGCGTTCGTCCCCGCGGTCGTCGCCCTGGCGTCCATCGCGTTCGGGGCGTGGTGGCTGTTCGGACCGGAGCCGCGGCTCACCCTCGCCCTGACCGCGTTCATCGGCGTAGTCATCGTCGCCTGCCCGTGCGCGATGGGCCTGGCGACGCCGACGGCGATCATGGTCGGGACCGGTCGCGGAGCGGGGGCCGGGATCCTCTACCGCGGCGGCGACGCGCTCGAGGCGGCGTCCAAGGTGTCGGTTGTCGCGTTCGACAAGACGGGCACGCTGACCGCCGGCCGACCCGAGGTCGTGGAGGTCGTGACCGCGGCCGGCGCCGACCCCGGTTCGATCCTCGATCTCGCCGCTTCACTCGAGCGCGGCAGCGAACACCCCATTGGACGGGCGGTCGTCGCGCGGGCCAATCGCGACGAGCTCGGCTTCCGGCCGGCCGCGGGCTTCGAGAGCTTCCCGGGCCGCGGCGTCGTCGGCCGCGTCGACGGGCGCGAGGTCGCGGTCGGCAGCGTTCGATTCATGCGCGAGCGCGGGGTGGAACCGGCGTCCCTGGCGTCCTCCGGCGAGCGGCTCTCCGTCCGTGGCCTCACGGTCGCCTGGGTCGCCCTCGACGGCGAGGCCGTCGCGGTCCTCGGAATCGCCGATCCCGTCAAGCCCGAGGCGGCGACGGCCGTCCGCCGCCTGTCCGACACCGGGATCGAGGCGTGGCTGATCACCGGCGACGCCCCGGCGACCGCCTTGGCCGTGGCGGACGATGTCGGCATCGCCCGCGACCGCGTGCTCGCCGGCGTGCTACCCGGGGAGAAGGCCGCGGCGATCGAGCGCTTGCGGAGCGGCGGCCGCGTTGTCGCGATGGTCGGCGACGGCGTCAACGACGCGCCGGCTCTCGCCACCGCCGACGTCGGCATCGCGATCGGGACAGGCGCAGATGTCGCCGTCGATGCCGCAGGCATCACCCTGGTCGGCGGCGATCCGCGTGGCGTGCCCTCGGCCATCCAGCTCTCCCGGGCGACGATGAGCGTGGTCCGCGAGAACCTGCTCTGGGCGTTCGGCTACAACGTGCTGCTCATCCCCGTCGCGATGGGCGTCCTCGCACCTTTCGGGGTCACGCTCGGGCCGGCGCTGGCGGCCGGCGCGATGGCGATGTCGTCGGTGGCCGTCGTCTCGAACTCGCTCCGGCTCCGGGCGGAGCGCGTGACGGAGAGCGACCGAGCGGCGCTCACTCGCGGCGGCGTCATCGGCGCGTTGCGGCGCGGCCCTTTCCTGATCGCCGTCGCGGCCGCCTCGATACTCGTCGCGGGCACGGTCATGGCCGCCGATCGAGCGCTCGACGCCGGCGCCACCCCGCTGGCTGTCACGGCCCGCGACGTGCGCTTCGAGCCCGCTGACGTCCGGGTCCAGGCCGGCCGTTTCGCAGTCTTGACATTCACGAACGCCGATGCCGTCTTCCATGACTGGTCCGTCGAGGGCCTCGCCAATGTCGACGTCCCGGCCCGGCCGGGTCAGACCGCGCGACTGCGGTTCCTGGTCGAGGAACCGGGCGCCTATCGAATCCTCTGCACGGTGGCCGGCCACGCCGAGGCCGGCATGACGGGGACGCTCGTCGTCGAGTCGCCCTGACGCCTTAGCGGAGGGGCAGGTCCGCAGGCGCTCGTCAGGCGAGGCGGCGGAAGATCGCGACCGCGTTCTGGCCGCCGAACCCGAAGCCGTTGATCGCGACGGTGTCGATCTTCGCCTTCCGGGCCGTCAGCGGCACGTAGTCGAGGTCGCACTCGGGGTCTGGCGTGCGGAGGTTCGCAGTCGGCGGGATCACCTGGTCGCGGATGGCGCCGAGCCCGGCGAGCGCGGACGCGATACCGGCCGCGCCGACGAGATGGCCGATCATCGACTTGGGCGAGCTGATCGGGACCTTCCTCGCGTGGTCGCCGTAAGCGGCCTTGATCGCGCGCGTCTCCGTTGCGTCGTTGAGCGGGGTGGCCGTGCCGTGGGCGACGATATAGTCGATCTCGTCGGGCGCGACGTCGGCGTTCTTGAGGGCCAATGTCATCGCTCGAGCCTGGCCGCGACCGGACGGCTCCGGGGCGCTGATGTGGAACGCGTCCGCCGTCAGGGCGCCGCCGATGACTTCGGCGATCGGCGTCGCGCCGCGGGCCTCCGCGTGAGCGAGCGACTCGACGACGACAACGCCGCCGCCCTCGCCGAGCACGAACCCGTCCCGCGTCCCGTCGAACGGCCGCGACGCCGTCTCCGGCGAGTCGTTGCGCTTGGAGAGGGCGCCCATGTTCGCGAGCGCCGCAATGCCCATCGGCACCACCGGCGCCTCGGAGCCGCCCGTGAGGACCACGTCGCAGTCACCGGCCCGGATGAGTCGCAGCGCGTCGTGGAACGCGATGACCGACGTCGCGCATGCCGCGACCTGGGTCATGACCGGCCCCGTAAGCCCCCACTCCATCGAGAGCAGGGCGGCCCCCATCGAGCCGGACAGCGCAGGAATCGCGAACGCCGAGACGAACCGCGGCCCCTTCGTGTCGTGGGTGTGGGTCCCGTCGATGATGGCCTCGATTCCACCGCCGCCCGTATTGACCACGACGCCGACGCGATCGCGTTGCTCCTGGCTCATTGCGCCAAAGTCGATCCCGCTGTCGGCGACGGCCTCCTTGCCGGCAGCCATCGCAAAGTGGATGAACCGTGTCATCCGGCGGGCCATCTTGGGATCCATCGCGGCCGCCGGGTCGAACTCGAGGACCTCGGCGGCGATCTGGACCTCGAATCCCGTCGCGTCGAAGGACTGGATCCGCCGAGTCCCGGTGACGCCCTTCACGAGGTTCGACCAGTATGTCGGGAAGTCGTTGCCGATCGGCATGACCGCTCCAAGGCCGGTGACGACGGCGCGGCGGGAAGGATCAAGCTCCGGCAACGGGATACCTCAAGTCAGGGACTGGCGGGATTGTAGAGACCAGGGCGCCGGAGGACGTTCGATCAGTCCCCGTCGTAGCGCTTGAAGATGATCGCCCCGTTGTGGCCCCCCAGCCCGATGTTGTTCGACAACGCGTATCGGATCGGGTGGGCCATCGCGTCGTCGACGACCCACAAATCGCACTCCGGATCGAAGTCGCGGTAATTGACCGTCGGCGGGATGCACTGCTCGTGAACCGAGAGCACCGACGCGACGGCCTCGAACGCGCCGGCCGCGCCCATCATGTGGCCCGTCACGGACTTCGTGCCGCTGATCGCGAGCGATTTGGCCTTCGCGGCGGAGCGCTCGCCGAAGACCTTCCAGATCGCCTCGGCCTCGCGCTTGTCGCCGAGCGGCGTCGACGTCCCGTGGGGGTTGACGAGGTCGACCTCCTCGGCCGGGACGCCCCGTCGGTCGAGGGCCATCTTCATCGCCCGGGCGGAGCCGATTCCATGCTCGATCGGCTGGATCATGTCCCAGCCGTCGGCGGCGGAGCCATAGCCGATAACTTCGGCGTAGATCTTCGCGCCGCGGGCCTTCGCCAACTCGAGGTCCTCGACGAGCAGCCCGCCGGCGCCCTCGCCGAGGACGAACCCGTCGCGGGTCAGGTCGAACGGCCGGCAGACCGTCTGGACGGGCTCGCCGGGCCGCGGCGAACCCATCCCCCGCATGTTCGTGAACCCGGCATGGCCGGCCTCGAGCAGCGGCGACTCGGTCGAGCCGGCGATCACCGCGATGCAGTCGCCGCGCCTGATCGCCTCGGCCGCCTCGCCGACGCTGTGAGTCCCGGTCGCGCACGCCGACACGACGGCGAGGTTGTGGCCGATCGCGCCGGTCTCGATCGCGATGAGTCCCGACGTCGAGTCGACAAGGGCGTTGGCGATGAACGTCGGGGCGACAGCCCGCGGCCCACGCTCCTTCAGGGCGATCCAGTTCTCGGACATGAGGCTCTGGCCGCCCGCGCCCGAGCTGTAGATGACGCCGATCTCCTCGCGGTTCTCGTCGGTGACCTCGAGGCCGGAGTCGGCCAGCGCCTGCTTCGCGGCTGCGACGCCGTAGTGGACGCTGAGCTCCGTCCGCCGGGCGTGCTTGGGGTCCATCCAGTCGGCCGCGCGGAAGTCCTTGACCTCGCCACCCCATTTGTGGTCGTAGGCGCTGACGTCGAAGCGCGTCAGCTCGGCCAGTCCGGAGACGCCGTGCGACAGGTTGTGCCACACGGTTGGAACGTCGTTGCCGATGGGGCTGACGACGCCCAGGCCGGTGACGGCGACGCGGCGGTCGTAATCGGGTTTGCGCACGCTCGGTGGATCCTTTCGCGATCAGGCTGGCAAGGGAGAGACGAAGGGTACGTTCAGTTCGCCGGTCGCGCCGTCGGCGACGGCGACAGCCTCGGCGTCGGGGGCGATCCGCTTGATGAGGCCGGTGAGGACGCGCCCGGGGCCCACCTCGATGAAGGTCGTCACGCCGGCCTTCGTCATCCGCTCGACCGCGGCGACCCAGTCGACACCCTTGGTGAGGTGTTCGACGAGCTCGTCCCGTGCCTCGGCGGCCGTCGTGATCTGGCGGGCATCGGCGTTGGCGAGAAGCGGCACGAGCGGATCACGGAACTCGACGCCCTCGATGACGGCTCGCATGCCGGCCGCCGCCTCCGTCATCAGCGGCGAGTGGGCGGCGACAGAGACAGGCAGGACGACGATCTTCCGCGCGCCGAGCTCCTTGCCGGCCTCGACCGCACTCTCGATCGCGGAGCGTTCGCCGCTCACGACGACCTGGCCGGGCGCATTCCGGTTCGCGACGCCGAACACGCCATGACGGCCGGCCCGATCGAGCAGCTCCGGCAGGCGCGCGTCGTCGAGACCGAGCACCGCCGCCATCGCCCCGTCGCGACCGCGCCCTGACGACTGCATCAGCCGGCCCCGCTCGCGGACGAGCCGCATCCCGTCTGCCAGGGAGACCACGCCCGCCGCGACGAACGCCGAGTACTGGCCCATCGAATGCCCGGCGGCGAACGCGGGCGGCTCGACGCCGGCGTCGAGCCAGTGGTCACGGAGGGCCGCCAGATACGCGATCGAGGTCGCGAGCAGCGCCGGCTGGGCGTTCTCCGTGCGATCGAGCTCGTCGGCTGGACCGTTCCAGGCGAGGGGAGTGATCGGCTCCTCGAGGGCGGCGTCCGCGTCGGCGAAGACTGCCGCGGCCGCCGGCGAAGCCGCGGCCAGGGCCTGGCCCATCCCAACCGACTGCGAGCCCTGGCCGGGGAATACGAGGGCGTAGGGATGCATCATCCCGAGCGTACCCGTGCCCGCTCGCCTCACGTAGGACGGCCTGTGCGCGAGTGCACGGAAGTGGCCCGGATTGGCTATCCTGCGCCGCATGGCCGAGCCGCGCACCCTGTCCCGCCGCGCCACCCCGCCACCTCGACGGGCGATCGCCCGACGGTTCGAAGCCGACCTGTCTGCGCCCGTCCTCGCGGCCGGTACGCGGATCCAGAACGTCCGCCAGATCTCGGAGCGGGTCGCGATGGGCCGGGCGTTGTGGCGCGAGCTCGTCATCGGGTTCGCGTCGCAGCTCGGCGAGATGCGCCTCGGCTTCACCCAGCTCGCCGCGCTGTACGTTCTCGCAGACTCCGGGACGATGACCGTCGGCGACCTCGCCGACATCATCAACCGCTCACCGTCCGCGACGAGCCGCCTCGTCGACGGGCTGGTGAAGCGGCGGCTCGTCGAGCGCCGGACCGAGGCCGAGGACCGGCGCCAGCGGGCACTGATGCTCACCCAGCGCGGGAAGGCGTTGCTCCGCGTCGTGGATCGCGCCCGCGCGGATCAGTTCCTCTCCGCGGTGCGGCCGATGCCGACGGCCGAGCGGGCCTTGATCGCAATGGGCGTCGCGGCCCTCGCGACGCACGCGATCTCTCGACGGGGCCGGTTGATCAAGGCGACGACAGAGCCGGTCTGACGGGGTGCTCCATGGCCGCGCAGAATGCGCCACACGCCAGCCTCTGGCCTGCCGCATTGCCGAGAGGACCTGCCAATGGACCGACTCATCGAATACCAGTTCAGCGTCGAGCACGATCACCACAACGGGACGTGGGGCGCGATGGACGAGGACGTCTCCCACCACGGCGCCGCCGCGACGGATCCCGAGCGGGGCTGGGTCCAGCGGATCTTCCGTTGCGACAGCTGTGGCGAGCTCGTGCGCCTGAGGACGCGCGCCAAATCCGATGGCGCATCCGCCGGTTCGGACGAGAGAGCCTGATGGATCAACGAGTCCTCCAGCTTGAATACCGCGTCCGGCACGAGCATGCCGACGGCAGCTGGGGCGACATGGTCGAGGAGCCGCCGCACGACGCCGCAGCGCACGACCCGGAGCGCCGATGGTCGGCTGGCCGGATCTTCCGATGCTCATCCTGCGGTGCGATCGTCACGCTTACGCCCGGCGAGCAAACGCCGCCGCCCGACGCCGAGTAGGCGGATCGGCGTCGGGCGGGGCGATGGCCGGAGCCCCCAGGTTCCGGCGGGCGATCGGGTCAATCAGTTGCTGTGGTCGCGCGGCTCGATCGTCGCGATCAACGGCGACGCCGTCTGCTCGAGCAAACGTCCGGCCCGGTCGATCATCGCGTCGATCGAGATGACGATCCTCGTGTCGTCCGGTCCCAGCTCGCGATAGGTCTCGCGCAGCTCGCACAGGCGCTCGAAGTACTTGCGCTTCGCCTGTCGGTCCATCGGTCTTCTCCCTGATGTGGTGGCGGCCCGCCCAGGGGGTCGCCGATAACAGGGATCCTCGTCGCCGGGCGACGCGCCGCCATCGGGCCGCTGCCTTAGGCAGGCCTCATCGGGCGCCGTAATTTCATGGGCCCGCCGGACGTTCCGCCTTATCGCGGCCGTCGGCCTTCAGCTGCAGAAGCGGCGAACGACGTCGTAGAGGACCGGCAGCCCCCAGCGCAGCGCCTCGACGCTGACCCGCTCGTCGACGCCGTGCCAGAGCTCGAGGAACTGCTCCTGGGGGGCGAGGCGGAGCGGCGAGAAGCCGTACGTCAAGACGTCGAGGGCGGCCGTGTGCTTCGCGTCCGTCGCGTACGGCACGATGACCGGGACGGGGATGCCCTGCGGGTCGTGGTCGCGGACCGTTTCGACCATCGCGTCGTAGAGGCCGCCTGAGGTCCCCGCCTCGACCGGCGGCGCGTGGACGACGAGCTCGACGTCGCTCACGAGGGCGAGCTCGTGGCCGATGCGCTCCACGATGGTCGCGCGCATCTCCTCCTCGGACGTCCCGGGCAGCAGCCGGCAGTCGACCTCGATGGTCGCCGCGCCGGGGATGACGTTGTACTTCACGCCGGCCTGGATGATGTTCGGGCTGACGGAGTCGCGCAGCAGCGCGCGCAGGAGGCGGGCGGAGAACGGGTCGCACGCCGCGCCGAGGGCCAGTTCCGCGGGGCGTGGATCGGGACCCGCGAGTGCGGCGACGAGCCGGCGCTGGTCCTCCCCGAGCGTCTTCCCGACCTCGGCCAGGAAGTGCTCCATCGCCGGCGTCACACGGGGTGGGCCGGGAACGGCAAGTCGTGTGACGATCTGCGACGCGAGCACTGCCGCGTTGTCGTCGCGCGGCATCGACCCGTGGCCCTGCGTCCCGTGGACGGTGATCCGGTAGACGGCGTAGCCCTTCTCCGCAACGCCGATCGGATAGAAGCGGCGGTCGCCGAACGTCATCGCGACCGCACCCGACTCGTTGATGGCGCCGGCTGCGCGAAGGAGCTCGGGACGGTCGGCGACGAGCGGGGCGATCCCGTTCAGACCGCCCGCCTCCTCGTCGGCCGTCGAGGCCAAGAGAACGTCGCGGGTCAAGCCCGGGACGGAATCTGCGCCCGGGTCCCGACCTGCCGACCGGGCCTCGCCGGCGAGCATCCGAACGACGACGAGCTCCATTGCCACGAGGTGCTTCATGTCCACGGCGCCGCGGCCCCAGACATAGCCGTCGGCGAGATCGCCCGCGAACGGATCATGGGTCCACTCGTCGGCCGGGGCCGGCACGACGTCGAGGTGCGAGAGGAGCAGGAGCGGGTCACCGCCGGTGCCGTCTCCGCGGAGCCTTGCCGTGACGGAGCCGCGGCCAGGGACCGGCTCGTGGATGTCTGCCGGGATGCCTGCGTCGGCGAGCGCCTGGGCGATCCACTCCGCGGCACGCAGCTCGCCATCGGGGGCCGCCAGTGGCGGCGGGTTGACCGACGGAATCCGGATCAGGCCGCGGAGCGTCTCGACGAGCTCGTCGCCGGCGCGATCCCATCGCTCGGGGCCAAGCGCAGCCGATGGCAGCGGCGCGCTCACCGGCTCGTCACCGGGGCCCCATCGCGGTCATGATGTTTGCGGCGATGCCGAGCACGAATCCGCCGATGACGATCACGGCCACCATGATCAACAACAGCCGCAGGTAGCGACGCTCCTCGCGGATCCCCTCGTCGGGCTCGGGGTCGCGACCGCCGGGGATGTAGGGTGCGGCGAGGCCGCGCGCGCGGGCCGCCGCGCTCCGCTCGCTGTCGTACTCAGCCGGGTCCGCGGGGAGCGCCGGTCGCTCGAACGGCTGCCGTTCGTCCTCGGTCATGCCCCGATTCTCGTGCCGCCGACTGGGCCGCGGAACGTGATCTCGTCGGGTTGGGCCTGGTATCCCAGCTGGTCGTTGAGCGCCCGCATCGCCGCGTTGCGATCCTCGTTGCCCGTCTCGAGCGACTCCAGGCCGTGCTCGATCGCCCACGCAATCGTCGCCTGCTTCAGCGCGCGGCCGACGCCCCGACCGCGCCACGCTCGACGGACCGCGGTCATGTCGTGGAAGCCGCGGGTAGTCGACCCCGGCAGGTACATCAGGCTCGCGTACCCGACGACCTCACCCGTCGCCTGGTCGACCGCGATCTTGAAGGCTGCGTCCGGGATCTCCGCCCGGTCGACGTCGCGCACGCGGAACTCCTCCAGGGAGCCCGCGTCGATCGGCTCGCCGCCGGTCGGGATGTCAGCGAAGGCCTCCTGCGCGACGCGGTGGACGCCTTCGAGGAGGTCCGGCCGCTCGGCAAGCGACGTGATCGTGACGCCGAGGGGCGCCGCGACGTTAGGTGCCTTGACCCCCGTCAACTCGATCGCGAGGACCTTCCAGCGATCGTACTCGACGAAGCCGCGACGCTCGAGGAAGCCGATCGAGTCCGGCCGAGCGGCGGATGCCGGGACGTGGAGATGCGACTTGCCGGCGTCGCGCGCGACGTCGGAGATCGCGGCGAACAGCGCCGACCCGACGCCGCGCCGCCTCGCCTCGGGCAGGACACGGATTTCGCCCCAGTACGCATCGAAGTCCGGCTGGAACATGTAGATCCGGCCCGTGACGGCGGCACCGACCGGCGTGCCCTCGACTTCGGCCAGCAATCGGGCGCCACCTGGATAGGTCGCGTCCGACCACACCATGTTCTCGACGGAGTTGGGGGCCTCAGGCGTCACCGCGTTGGTGATCGCCGCGAGGGTTGGATAGTCGGGCGGCGCCGCGCGCCGGATCGCGATCGTCATGCCGACCGTCATCCGACGTCGTCGCGGAGTGGCACCAGGCAGTCCCTCGCGACGGCGTCCAGTCCGGCCGGCCCGAGCTCCGCCGGCATCCCGAGCACGAGGTGCGTGGCGCCGGCGCGGACGAGGCCGCGGGCCTTGTCGAGCGCCTCTCGCCGGCTCTCTGCCGTCGTCCCGGTTGTGACCTGCCCGACGAAGTCGAAGGACGCCCCATCACGGCGCTGCGTCTCGAGCGCCGCGAGGATCGCATCGCGCCGCTCGGCGAAGTATTCGATGTTGCCGGCGTGGGTTCCGGGCAGGATCCAGCCGGCGCCGACGCCGGCCGCGAGCGCGATTCCCCGGCGCTTCTGGCCGCCCAGGTAGATCGGGGGCCCGCCCGGGGTCAGTGGGGGTGGGGCGTTGACGGCGCCTCGCAACGGGTAGAACGGGTCGTCTCGCGTGACGCCCGGCGGCGCCGCTGCCTCCGGGGCGAACAGCGCGCGGAGCGTCTCGACGGCGGACACGAGCCGGTCGATTCGCTCGCCGATTGGCGGCAGCTCCAGGCCGAACGGCACGTGCTCGCCCTCGAACCAACCAGCGCCGAGGCCGATCACGAAGCGGCCGCTGGTGGCGTGGTCGAGGACCGTCGCGGCCTTCGCCACGAGGACCGGGTGGCGGAATGTGTTCGACAGCACGGCGTGGCCGACCGTCAGACCGGGGACGTGGTGGACGAGCGTCGCGAGGAGTGTCAGCGCTTCGAGGGACGATCCGGGCGCCTCGACGCTCATGTCCGTGATGTGGTCGTTCAGCCAGCCGCTGTCGAATCCGCCCCCAGGCGCGGACGAGATCTCGCCGGCACGCCGCCAGGTCGCATCGACTGTCGCCCAGTCGACGTTCTGGGGCGACGTCTTGAAGCCGATCCGGACCCGGGCGGCGCTCACCCGCGCGATCTCACCGTCCGGCGAGCCCCGCCGTCATGCGCCGCCCGGTCGTGACTGCGCCTTCCGACGCCGTGCCCACCAGAGCCGCGTACTTCGCCATGACCCCGCCGGTGTAGCGAGGCGCCGGCGGCGCCCACGCCGCGGCGCGGGCGGCGAGGATCCCGTCGGCGACGTTGAGGTCGAGCGCCTTGCGGTCCACGTCGATCACGATCTCGTCGCCCTCCTCGACGAGACCGATGGGGCCGCCCAGCGCCGCCTCCGGCGCGATGTGGCCGATCATCAATCCGTGGGTCCCGCCGGAGAAACGGCCGTCGGTGATCAGGGCGACCGAATCGCCGAGGCCCTCGCCGACGAGCGCGGCGGTCACGCTGAGCATCTCCTGCATCCCGGGACCCCCGACCGGGCCCTCGTATCGGATCACGACGACGTCGCCCGGCTTGATCCTCTGGGCCCGCACCGCCTCGTAGCACTCGCCCTCGGAGTCGAATACCCGGGCCGGGCCGCGGTGGAGCCGCCGCTCGTGGCCGGCCAGCTTCACGACGCAGCCATCGGGAGCGAGCGTCCCCCGCAGGATCGCAAGGCCGCCGGTCGGCTTGATCGGCTTCTCGATCGGGACGACGACCATCTGGCCCTCGGTCTCGGTTGCGTCTGCGGCGATCTGGGCGATCGTCCGGCCGTCGACCGTCGCCGCCGAGCCGTCGAGCAAGTCGCGCTTCAGTAGCTGACGCATGACCAGCTCGACGCCACCTGCGTCGTACAGCTCGCTCGCGGAGAAGCGACCACCGGGCTTCATGTCGGCGACGATCGGCGTCCGGTCGGCGATCGCACCGAACTCGTCGATGTCGAGGTCGATGCCGAACTCGTGGGCGATCGCGAGCAGGTGCAGGACGCCGTTCGTCGAGCCGCCGGTCGCGGCGATCGACGCGGCCGCGTTGTCGAGGGCGGCACGCGTGACGATCTGCGAGGGCTTCACGTCCGCGCGCAGCAGCTCCAGCGCGAGCTTGCCCGCGTCATAGGCAGCCTCTTCCTTCGTCGTGTCGAGCGCCGGGATCCCGTTCATCCCGGCCGGCGAGATGCCGAGGAACTCGAGCGCGGTCGACATGGTGTTCGCCGTGAACTGGCCGCCGCAGGCCCCCGCGCCCGGGCACGCGACCGACTCGAGCTCGTGCACGTCCGCCGCCGACATGGTTCCCGCGGCGTGCGCGCCGACCGCCTCGAACACGTCCTGGATCGTCACGTCGCGCCCGCGGAACCGGCCGGGCGCGATCGAGCCTCCGTAGAGCACGAGGCCCGGAATGTCGAGGCGCGCGAGCGCCATGACCGCGGCCGGAATTGTCTTGTCGCACCCGACGACGCACACGAGTCCGTCGAAGAGGTGGCCGCGCACGACGAGCTCGATCGAGTCCGCAATGACCTCGCGCGATACGAGGGAGGCGCGCATCCCTTCGGTGCCCATGGAAACGCCGTCGGACACCGCAATCGTGTT
>JBJMMH010000068.1:0-27033 GCA_045804885.1 Chloroflexota bacterium
CAGCCGGTCCTCGGCGGCGTGCCCGAGGGCGCGGCGACGCTCGCGGTCTACGCGGGGGACCCGGGCGAAGGGCGAACGCTCGCCACCTCGGGCGACCGCGTCATCGCCGCCGACCGCAAGGTGGGGCTCGGGTCGATCACCCTCCTGGGCTTCGATCCGACCACGAGCTGGATCGCCGAGGGCGACACCTGGGACACGCCCCTCTGGCGGCGACTCCTGCCCGCCCGGTCCGCGGGCACCGTCTCGCTGGCCGACGACCAGACGATCGTCGCCGCCGTCACCAATCTCCCCAGCCTCGCCCTCCCGCCGATCGGCGGCGTCCTCGTCCTGCTGTTCGGCTACATCCTGCTCGTCGGGCCGATCAACTACCTCGTCCTCCGGCGGCTCGACAAGCGCGAGTGGGCCTGGTTCACGGTCCCGGCGCTGATCGTCGTGTTCACCGCGGGATCCTTCCGGATCGGCGGGCTGATGCGCGGGACCGAGGTGATCGTCCACGAGGTGGGCATCGTCCGCGGCGCGCCGGGGACCGATGCCGCCGTCGCCTCGTCCTACCTCGGCGTCTTCAGCCCCAACCGCGGCACCTACCAGGCGCGGGTCCAGGGCGACGCGCTGCTGTCCTCGCCGATGAACGGCGAATTCTTCGGCAACGGCACGGGCGCCACGCTCGACGTGATCCAGGGCGACCCGTCGCGCGTCCGCGACCTCGCCGTCGGGGTCGGGTCGATCCGCACGATCCGCGCCGAGGCGAGCACCACCGGCCCCGACATCACCGGGGAGCTCGCCCTCGTGAGCGGCCACGTGAAGGGCACCCTCACCAACCACTCCGACCGTGCCCTGGAGTCGGCCGCGATCGTCGTCGGCCAGTCGGCGGTCCGGCTCAAGGACATCGCCGCGGGCGCGACGGTCAACGTCGACCTCTCCCTCAACACCAACGCGTTCAACGGCATCTCGCTGTCGGAGCGGATCTTCGGGCCGCAGAACTGGGACGGCTCCGCCATGAGCGAGAGCGAGCAGCGGACGATGGTCCGGCGCAGCGTGATCGACCAGCTCACGATCGACCCGATGACGGGGATCCCCAACGCGGTGACGTCCGAGGCCGCGACGCTGATGGCGTGGGGCACGGACCCGGTCGTCCAGCTCGACATCGACGGCCAGCATGTGCGCCGCGTCGCGAACGTCCTGTACGAGGTGCCGCTCCCCTACGCGGTCAGCGGCGCCACGACGTTCAGCGGCGACCTGCTGCGCTCGGCCATCGTCGAAGCGGGGGCCAACTTCTTCTCCAAGGACCCGTGGTCGATCAACCTGGGCCCGGGCGACGTGCGGATCTCCTACCGGCCGATCCCGTTCGACGGAACGCTGACGGCGTCGCGGATCGTGGTCGGGCTCACGTCGGGCGGCGACGTGAGCCTGCCGGTCGGCAAGGCGCGGAGCCTCGCGGAGACGACGCGCTGCGAGCCCGGGGCGGACGGCTGCAACGTGCCTCAGGACGGCATGCCCGACATCGAGGTGCTGGACGTCAAGACGGGGGCGTGGATCCAGTTCGACCACATGCTGCAGGGCGTCGCCTACGAGCTCGACGACGCGACGCGGTGGCTCGACCCGGCGACCGGCGAGCTCCAGGTCAAGTTCGTCAACGAGCGCCAGGACCAGGTGAGCTTCCTGTTCCCGGTGCGCATCGAGGGCACCGTCCAGTGACCAGCATCGTCCGGGCGACCGGCCTCGTGAAGCGCTACGACCGGACGCTCGCCGTCGCGGGCCTCGACCTCGACGTCGCGCAGGGGGAGATCTTCGGGCTCGTCGGCCCGAACGGTGCGGGCAAGACGACGACCCTGCGGATCCTCGCCACGCTGCTCGTGCCGGATCGCGGCGACGCCGAGATCGCGGGCGCATCGGTCCGCCGGAACCCCAACGACGTCCGGCGCGTCCTCGGGTTCATGCCGGACAGCTTCGGGGTCTACGACGACATGAAGGTCTGGGAGTACCTGGACTTCTTCGCCCGCTGCTACGGCATCCCGGCCGCGCGGCGGCGGCAGATGATCGGCGACCTGCTGGATCTCGTCGACCTCGGGGACAAGCGCGACGCCTACGTCCAGGGCCTCTCGCGGGGGATGCAGCAGCGTCTCTGCCTCGCCCATACGCTCGTCCACGACCCGCAGGTGCTGCTCCTGGACGAGCCGGCCTCGGGCCTCGACCCGCGGGCTCGCGTCGAGCTGCGCGAGCTGCTCCGCGAGTTGCGCTCACTCGGCAAGACGATCGTCATCTCGAGCCACATCCTCCCGGAGCTCGAGGAGCTGTGCACTAGTGTCGCCATCGTCGACCACGGCCAAGTGCTCGCCCAGGGCCGCGTCGCGGATATCGAGAAGCGACTCCGCTACGGCGCTGTCCTTCGGGTCCGGGTGCTCGGCGAGTCCGAGGCCGTCGAGGCCGCGAGGGACTTCTTCGCGGCCGAGCAGCGCGTCGCCTCGGCATCGATCCTCGGCGACGGCCTGATCGAGATCGGCTTCAGGGGCGACGACGTGGAATCGGCTGACCTCCTCGCGAAGGCGATCGCGACCGGCGTCCGGGTCTCGACGTTCGCCCGGGCAGCGAGCGATCTCGAGGAGCTCTTCCTCCAGGTCACCTCCGGATCGTCGCGGGAGGCGGTCGCATGACGGACGGGACGAGCCGCGTAGTCGAGATCCAGCCGACGCAGATCGAGGACGTGCCAGCCACTGACGCCGTCGCCGCCGAGATCGTCGACGGCCGGCCGACAGCCGACGGTTCAGCGCAGCGGCGGGCTCCCAGGACATTCGGGCGGCGGTCGCCGATCGCGTCCCTGCGCTCACTCGGGTCGGGCGTCGCGGCTGTCGCCGTCAAGGAGCTCCGCGGCCGGATGCGGGGGCGGCGTGCGTTCGTGATCCTGACGGTCTATCTCCTGTTCCTCGCAGCATTCGCCTGGGCGTGGCAGC
This sequence comes from Chloroflexota bacterium, assembly GCA_045804885.1. Lineage (GTDB taxonomy): Bacteria > Chloroflexota > Limnocylindria > Limnocylindrales > CSP1-4 > CF-46. The sequence continues at coordinate 2,949 of JBJMMH010000068.1, forward strand.
TGATCGCCGAGCGTGCCTACGGCGCCGTCGGGCTCTCGGGTGGATCGGCGGCGTTCGCGTCGGCGCTGATCGGCCAGGAGATCTTCGGGGCGCTGCTCATCGTCGAGACGCTCCTCGTGGTGTTCCTCGCACCGGCGATGACGGCCGGCGCGATCAGCCTCGAGAGGGAGAAGCAGACGCTCGACATGTTGGCGACGACGCCGATCTCGTCGCTTGCGATCGTCGTCGGCAAGCTGCTCAGCGCACTGACGTACGTCTTCATCCTGATCGTGGCCTCGATCCCGCTGACGGCCATGGTGTTCGTCTTCGGGGGCGTCGGCCCCGACGAGGTCCTGCGGGGCTACGTCGTCCTGTTCGTCGCGGCATTCGGGCTCGGCTCGGTGGGGCTGTTCATCTCTGCGCTGATGCAGCGAACCCAGGCGGCGACCGTGGTGACGTTCTTCGGGGTTCTGGCGCTGACGCTCGGGACGCTGTTCATCGTCCTCTTCTGGACGACGATGGCCGGTCTAGGACCGAACCAGACACGACTCGGAACGAGCGGACTCGGTCCGATCAAGGGTCGCCCGCCGGAGGCGCTCCTCTGGTTCAACCCGTTCGCGGCCGAGTACGACGTGATCTGCGGCGCATCCGACGGGTACGGCGGCTGGTGCTCGCGGCTCGCCGACGTGACGAACGGCGCGATCAGCATCGGCATTGGCGGCGGGGCGACCGGCGGCACCGTCGTCCCGACCCCGGAGCCCGGCTTCGATACCGGAGGCGGAGTCGTCGGCCCCGGTGGCGTCGTAGTCGGCGGAAAGCCGATCGCGGCGGACGTCGCCCCGGTCCAGCCGTTCGGCATCCGCCGCGATACGTTCTGGCCGCGGAGCGTCGTCGCGTGGATCGCCCTGTCCGTGTTCCTCGTCTTCGCCTCAGTCCAGCTCGTCTCGCCGACGCGTCGCTGGCGTATGCCGTTCCGGCGCGGGGCAAGGAGGGCCTGATGCGATTCCCGCGGCCGCTCGCCTCGCGCGGCGCCTCCCCGACCGCGGACCTCGTCGTCGTGCCGCCGGATCCAAGGACGATCGGTGTCGCCCCGCTCGACGCCTCGCTCGAGTCGATCCGCTCCAACCTCCGGCCGCATCTCCGCCGGCTCTGGGTGCGGCGGATCGTCCGGCGGGCGTGGATCGTCGTCGCCGTCGCGGTCGTCGCGGAAGTAGCGCTGTTCGCGCTGGGTCGCTTCGTCCCGCTCGAGATCCTGCCGGCGTTGGCCCTCGCGATCCCCGTCATCGGACTTGCGGCGATGGTCGCCCTCGTCGCGGCGACGCGGCCCGGCATCGGGGAGGCGGCGATCGCCGTCGACGCGGAGGCACACCTGGGCGATCGTGTGGCGAGCGCGCTGGCGCTCGCGGCGGCATTCCCGGAGTTCGCCGGCCCGGCATCCGACGATCGCACCACGGGCGCCGCCACGGACGAAGCTGCCGAGGCGGAGCGATTCGTCCGTCGCCAGCGGGCGGACGCCGCCGCATCGCTTCGGCTCGCTGCTTCCAACCTGTTCCGGCCACGGCTTTCCCGGCAGCCAGCGGTGACGGCCCTCGCGGCATCGATCCTGCTGGTACCGCTGGTTCTCCTGCCGAACCCGCAGGATCTCGCGATCGCCCAGGATCGCTCGGTGCGCCAGGAGGCCAACGAGCAAGCCGAGCGCATCGACGAGATCGCCAAGGATCTCGAGACGAAGGGCAAAGACACGCAGGACCCGCGATCGCGTCTCGCTGAAGAGCTCCGCGAGCTCGCTCGACAGCTCCGACAGGACCCGGGCGACCTCGAGGCCAACCTGGCCCGCGTGTCCTCCGTCGAGTCCGACGTTCGATCGCAGCTCGACCCGGCGAACGAGCAGCGAGCGTCGTCGATAGCGTCGCTCAGTCGCGCATTGTCCCGGCTCGCGACGGGGAAGCCCGAGGCGAACAACGACGGCGACCCCAAGGCCGCGGCGGATGACGTCGAGCGGCTCGGTGACAAGCTGCCTCAGCTGTCGGATACGGAGCGCCGTGAGCTCGCCTCGACATTGGCCGGCCTGCAATCCATGGCCAGCCAGGCGAGTGGCGCCGCTGGGGCCGCGCTCCGTGAGGCGGCCCAGAGCCTTGCACAGGGCAACACGGACGCGGCGCGCGAGGCGCTCGATCGGCTTGCGGAGGGCCTTCGAGGTGCCCAGCAGAACGTAGGCGTCAACCGGGATCTGGCGCGGGCGGCGTCCGGCCTCCAGGAGTCGCGTCGTCAGCTCGCGGACGCCGGCCGCCAGGGCGACGGCCAGCAGGCCACTGGCCAGGGGCAGGGGCAGGGGCAAGGTCAGGGCCGGGGCAGTCCACGCCCGTCGGGTCCAGGGCAGGGTCAAGGTCAGGGCCAGGGCCAGGGTCAGGGCCAAGGGCAAGGCCAGGGTCAAGGGCAAGGCCAGGGTCAGGGCCAGGGCCAGGGCCAGGGTCAGGGCCAGGGTCAGGGCCAGGGTCAGGGTCAAGGGCAAGGCCAGGGTCAGGGTCAGGGCGCGATCGGCGGTGGTGGGTCGAGTGCTCAGAGTCTCGGCTCGGGTTCCAATTCGGGCGGCGCCGCCCGGGGCCCGACAAACCCCAACCGCCCCGCCGACCTCGGCCCGGACCTCTCGAGCGTCTTCGCCCCGTTCGATCGGCTCGGCCGCCCTGGCGACCCGTCGTACATCGCGGGCACCGGCGGCGACGGCCAGACGCAGCAAGGCCAGCAGCAGGGGCAGGGCGAGAACAACGGCTCACTGACGCCATACGAACGGGTCTTCGGCGACTTCTACGACTACGCCCTGACGACGCTCGACCGCAACTACGTTCCGCTGTCCGTCAAGGACTTCGTCCGCGACTACTTCAGCTCACTCGACCCATCGAAGTGAGCGCCCGTCACCGGAGGCCACGATGACCGCGCCGTCCTCGACCGATCACGCTCCCGCCGTGAAGATCACGCCCGAGACGTTCGCCGAGCGCGCGCGGGCCATCGAGACCGAAGTCGGCCGCGTCATCGTCGGCCAGCAGGAGCTCGTCCGTCAGACCCTGACCGGCCTCCTCGCGAACAGCCATGTGCTGCTCGAGGGTGTGCCCGGTCTCGGCAAGACGATGCTCGTCCGGACGATCGCCGACGTGATCGACTGCACATTCAACCGGATCCAGTTCACGCCCGACCTCATGCCCGCCGACATCACCGGCACGAACATCCTCGTCGAGGACGCCGGGAATCGCGTCTTCCGGTTCCAGCCCGGCCCGATCTTCGCGAACCTCGTCCTCGCCGACGAGATCAATCGCGCGACGCCGAAGACCCAGTCGAGCCTCCTCGAAGCGATGCAGGAGCATCAGGTCACGGTCGCCCGGCAGCGCTTCCCGCTCGACCCTCCGTTCTTCGTGCTCGCGACCCAGAACCCGCTCGAGATGGAGGGGACCTATCCCCTGCCGGAGGCGCAGCTCGACCGGTTCCTGTTCAAGGCGATGGTCCCGTTCCCGTCGGAGTCGGACCTCGTGACGATCATGGACCGGACAACGGGAGCAGAAAGCATCAGCGCGAGCAAGGTCGCGACCGCCGACGAGGTCGTCGAGATGCAGCGCCTCGCCCGCGCCGTCCCGATCGCGCCGCACGTCACCGCGTACGCCGTGGGCGTCCTCGCCGCGACGCACCCTGACCAGCCCCGCGCGCCGGAGCTGGTCCGCGAGTACGTCCGCTACGGCGCTTCGCCGCGGGGTGCCCAGGCGCTCGTCACTGCGGGCAAGATCTTCGCCCTGCTCGACGGCCGATTCAATGTGTCGGTCGATGACATCCGCGCGGCCGCCCTGCCGTCGCTCCGACATCGGATCATCCTCAACTTCGAGGGCGAGGCCGAGGGGATCACCACGGAAGCCGCCGTCCGCGCGATCCTCGACTCCGTGGCTCCGCCTGCTGTCGAGTAGCGCCGAGTGACCCAGCCAGCGGCGAGCGGCGCCCCGGGGGCCGCCGCCCGTCCCGCGTTCCTGCCGAACGATGTCGACCCCACGGTGTTCGACGAGTCGTTCCTCCGCCAACTCGAACGCCTGTTGTTGCTCCTCCGCTCGCCGGTTCGCGGCGGGCTGAAGGGCGGCCGCCGGAGCGTCAAACGCGGGCAGAGCGTCGAGTTCGCCGACTACCGCGACTACGCGATGGGCGACGACCTTCGGCAGCTCGACTGGAACGTCTTCGCCCGTCTCGAGAAGCTCTTCGTGAAGCTGTTCGTGGAGGAAGAGGACGTCACGATCACGCTCCTTGTCGACGCGTCGGCGTCGATGGCGAGCGGCACGCCCCACAAGCTCCTCTTCGCGAAGCGGGCGGCAGCCGCCCTCGGCTACATCGGCCTCGCCTCCGAGGACCGCGTCGCGATCAGCGCGCTCGGCGGGCGGGCGAGCCGGCGGCACACGGCGCTGCGCGGCTCCGGCCGAGTGTTTCGGCTCCTCTCGACGTTGTCCACGATCGAAGCCGCGCCGGGGCCGACCGATCTCGTCGCGGCGGCCCGCCACGCCGCCGCCCAACTCTCGGGCCGCGGCGTCATCGTCCTGATCTCTGACCTGCTCGATCCGGCCGCGGACCGGGTGATCCGCGAGCTCGCCGCGACCCGCTCGGAGCTGATCGTCCTCCACGTCCTCTCGCCCGAGGAGCTCGACCCGACGCTCGAGGGCGACCTCAGGCTCGTCGACGCCGAGACCGGCGACGGGATCGACGTCACAGCCGACCTGCCGACGCTCGACGCCTACCGGGAGCGGCTCACGGCGTGGAAGGCCGGGTTTGCCCAGCTCGCCGCGAAGCGCCGGGCGACGTACGTCGACCTGGCGTCGGACACTCACCTCAACGACCTGATCTTCGCCGAGTTGCGCCGGCGCCGGGTCCTCGGCTAGAACCGGCCGCTCGAGATGCCGTTCGCGACACCGCTCGCGCTCCTCGGCCTCCTGTTCGTGCCGGCCGTCGTGGCGATGTACCTCCTCCGGCTCCGGCGCGAGGAGACGCCCGTCCCATCGACCCTGCTGTGGCAGCGGCTGCTCGCCGACGTCGAAGCCAACGCACCTTGGCAGCGGCTCCGGCGGAGCCTCCTCTTCCTGCTCCAGCTCCTGCTCGTCCTGATCCTCGTGCTCCTGGCAGCGCGGCCGTTCCTCGAGCGGCCGGCGGGTCTCGCGCGCGACATCGTGCTCGTCGTCGATACGTCGGCGAGCATGAGCGCGACGGATCTCCAGCCGAACCGGCTCGAAGGCGCCAAGCAGGCCGCCATCGACGCACTCCGGGACCTCCCGACGGGAGGCAAGGTCAGCGTGATCGAGGCTGCCCGGACCGCGAGGATCGTCGCGGCCGGTTCGTCGGACCTGGGCCGCGTCCGGCTCGCGATCGAGTCGATCCGACCGACGTCGGCGCCCGGCGATCTCACGGATGCACTCGCCCTCGCGTCGGAACTCGCGGCCCAGTCGGGAGACGCCCAAGTCCTCGTCGCGACCGACGCGGCGCTGGCGTCGATCCCGAAGAGCGCGGTCGACGCGCCGGTGAAGGTGCTCCGAGTCGGCTCGGATTCGGGCACCCACAACCAGGCGATCGTCGCGCTCGCGGTCCGCACCGCGCCGTCCGCGGTGACGCGGTCGGTCTTCGTCAGCGTCGCGAACCTCGATACCGCGTACGCCGACCGGCGGATGGAGCTCTGGGGCGACGGCCGGCTGCTCGAGTCGCGCGACGTCGACATCGACGCCCAGCAGCGGGCCGACGTGATCATCGACGACGTGCCGGCCGACGTCTCCGTCGTCGAAGTCCGACTCGTGACGCAGGACGATCCGGACGAGGCGGTCGCGCCCGACGAGCTGGCCGCCGACGATCGGGCATGGGCGATCGTCCCGCCGAACCGCGAGCGGGAGATCCTGGTCGTCGGCGACGGCGACCCGTTCCTCGAGACGGCGCTGTCGTATCTGCCTAATACGCGGCTGTTCGGCTTGAAGCCCGATCGATATCCGACCGACGCGCGCCGGACCGACGGAACGGCCTGGGACCTCATCGTCTTCGAGGGGACGGTCCCGGCCGAGCCCCCGGACGTCCCGACGATGCTGATCGCACCGCCCAAGACCACTCCTCTCGCTGCCGTACGCGGAACGCTCCAGAACCCGGGTATCGGACCGCTCGCACCCGACGAGCCCATCCTGCGGTACGTCGACCTCACCACGACCCATGTCTCCGAGGCGGTCCAGCTCGAACTGCCCGACTGGGCTCGCTCGGTCGTCCCGGGCCCCAAGGGCGCGCCGCTGCTGTACGCCGGCGTCCGCGCCAACGTCCCGACCGGGGTCCTCGCATTCGAGCCTCGCAAAAGCGACCTGCCACTCCAGGTCGCGTTCCCGATCCTGATCGCGAACCTCACCGGCGAGCTGATGGGCGGCACGGCCGCCCCGACCGCCGCCGTCGCGCCCGGCGACCCAGTTTCACTGCCGCTCCCCGTCGGCGCGATGGGCGTCCGCGTCGAGCGGCCGGACGGCACGGTCGTCGAGCTGGCGCCGGGAACGAAAGGCGCGGCCGCGGTGACCTTCACCCAGACGGATCTCCTGGGGGTCTACACCGCGGCGCCGGTGTTTGCCGACGAAGCGGCAGCGGCGTCGGGCCGGCCGTCAAGATCGCCTGCCGCCACCTCGCGTGCGACGGCGGGGCCGTCAGCCAGCGCTGGTAATCGGGCCGCGGTCGACCCGTCGGCACCGACCCGCTTCGCCGTCGATCTCTTCGACGTCGGCGAGTCCGCGATCGCGCCCGGCAAGGTCGCCGTGCTCGAGCAGCTCGGCCACGCCGCGGGGCGGCCCGGCTCGTCGCCTGTGCCGGGCAGCTCGGGATCGCCGGCGGCTGCGGCGGATCGCCCTCCGGCACGCGATGAGCTGTGGCTGCCGATCCTGCTGCTCGTCCTCGTCGGGCTGTGCCTCGAATGGGCGCTGTATCACCGTGACGTCGTCGTCCGCGGCTGGCGGGGTCTCAGGGGCCGGGTCCGGGGCACGGCGAGCCCGAGCGCCTGACGTGGGCATTGCCTTCGACGCGCCGCTGGCGCTGCTGCTCCTCGTCCCGGCGTTGCTCCTGACGTACGCCTTGCACCTCGGGGCACGGCGGCGGACCGGGAAGGGCCGGCGCCGCGTGGCGCTGATCGTCCGGACGCTGCTGCTCGGCGCGCTCGTCTTCGCGCTGGCCGGCTTCCGGCTCGTCCTTCCCGTCGACCGGCTGGCCACCGTGTTCGTCGTGGACATGTCGGACAGCGTCGGAGCGGCCGGTCGGGAGGACGCCCTCTCGTTCGTCAGGGACAGCCTCAAGGTGATGCCCGACGGCGACGTCGCCGGCATCGTCGCGTTCGGCAAGGGTGCCCTCGTCGAGCGGCTGCCGACCGAGTTCCGCGAGATCGATCGGATCGCGTCGGCACCCGTGCAGTCGGCGACGGACGTCGGCGGCGCGCTGCGGCTCGCGGCCGCGCTGTTTCCGGACGATGCCCAGAAGCGGATCGTGCTTCTCTCGGACGGCAATGACACCACGGGTCGCGGCCAGTCGGAGGCGGCGCTCGCGGCCGCCCGCGGCGTCCAGGTCGAGACGAGGACGATCGGCCTGGGGACGAGCGACGAGGTCCTCGTCGAGCGGATCAGCGCGCCGTCGACGTCGCGCGTCGGCGAGGAGATCGAGGTCATCGCCGACGTCCGCTCGACGACCGCCCAGCCGGCGACGGTCCGGCTGTTCGGGAACGGCGAGCAGGTCGGCGAGGAGCATGTCGATCTCGACGCCGGCTCGACCACCGTGACGTTCCGGGTGAAGCCCGCCGAACCCGGCTTCCTCCGCTTCCGGGTTGTCGTCGAGGCGGCGCTCAACACGTTCAGCCAGAACGATCGGGCCGACGCCAACACGATCGTCCAGGGCGAGCCGAGGACGCTGGTGGTGTCGGGCGACGAGGCCGTGGCTAGGGAGCTTGTGGGCGCGCTCGAGACCGAGCGCGAGAGCGTCGACCAGGTGCCGGCCGAAGGGCTGTCGAGCGACCCGCTCTTCCTCGCCGCCTACGACTCGATCGTGCTCGTGGACGTGCCCCGCACGGACCTCACCGACCGCCAGATGCTCGCATTGCAGGTCTTCGTCCGCGACCTTGGCAAGGGCCTCGTGATGGTCGGCGGGCCGCATGCCTACGGGGCCGGCGGCTACGAGAAGACGCCAATCGAGGAGGCGCTGCCGGTCGACATGGGCGTGCGCAGCCGGGAGAAGCAGCCAGACATCGCGCTGGTCGTCGTGATCGACAAGTCCGGTTCGATGGACGCATGCCACTGCAACACGTTCAACGGGGGGAGCGGCGGCGGGCCCGGGATGAACATGGGCGGCGTCCGAAAGGTCGACATCGGCAAGGAGGCGATCCTCCGGGCAGCGGCCGCCATGACGTCGCGCGACGAGATCGGGGTCGTCGCGTTCGACAGCGCGGCCCACTGGGTGGTCCACACCCAGCCGCTCGGCGGCGTCGGCGACCTGCAGGCCGCGATCGGCGGGATCCAGCCCCTCGGGCAGACGAACATCTTCTCCGGCCTCAGCGAGGCGGTGAAGTCGCTCGAGGGGGTCGAAGCGGCCCGGCGCCACATCATCCTGCTGACCGACGGCTGGTCGAGCTCGGGGCAGTACGACCAGATCATCGCCCAGATGAAGGCCGCCGGAATCACCCTCTCAACGGTGGGCGCGGGCGGTGGCTCGAACCCGTTCCTCCAGAAGCTCGCCGCGGAGGGCGGCGGGCGCTTCTACTCGGCGACGAACCCGGCGAGCATCCCCGACATCTTCCTCAAGGAGACCCAGCAGGTCGCCGGCCAGCAGATCGTCGAGGAGACGTTCCACCCGATCCAGACGTCTTCGTCACCGATCCTTCGCGGCCTCGATCAGGGCTTCCCCCAGCTGCTCGGCTACAACGGCACGACGGCAAAGGCCGCCGCGCAGACCGTCCTCGTGACGGCCCGCGACGATCCGCTCCTCGCGCAGTGGCAATACGGCCTCGGCCGGGCCGTGGCCTGGACGTCGGACTCCACCGGACGCTGGGCGAAGGCGTGGGTCGGCTGGGACGGGTTCTCGAAGTTCTTCAGCCAGCTCGTCGGCTGGACGTTCCCGGGCGAGGAGACGGGCGGCATCGAGGCTTCCTTCGTGACGGAGGGCTCCAACACGACGCTTCGCGTCGAGAGCGTCGCCGAGGACGGCTCGCCGCGTGACTTCTACGACACCGCGGTCTCGCTGACGGATCCGGACCTGACCTCGCGCGCGGTCGGCCTCGCCCAGATCGCGCCGGGCGTCTACGAGGCGCCGCTCGGCGAGATCGACGCCGGGGCGTACGTCGTCCGGGTGTCGCAGACGCGGGCCGGGTCGACGCCCCTGGGACGCACGCTGGGGCTCGTCGCGCCGACGCCGGCCGAGTACCGCCTTCTCGGCACGAACGAGGCGTTCCTCACGACGCTCCGGTCGGCAACCGGGGGGACGGCGGTAGACACGCCGGCCGAGCCATGGAGGCACGACCTCGCCACGACCGACGCCTACACCGACCTTTGGCCGACGCTCCTGATCCTGGCACTGCTGCTGTGGCCGCTCGACATCGCGCTCCGGCGGGTCTCGATGGGCCGACGGGAGCTGGCGGACGCCCGACGATGGGCCCTGGGCGGCTGGCGGCGAGGGCCTCGCGCGGCGCCACGACCCGCCGAGGTCGCCGACATGCTGGCGGCACGCGACCGCGCTGCCGGGTCGTCGGCGCGCGCGGCGATCCTGCGAGGCGAGGCAGTGGCACCCGCCGCGTCCGTGGCGGGTCCCGAAGTGGCAAGCGCGACGCCCCCGGTCGTCGCATCCGCCCCGGCCGCCCGTCCCGCCGCTCCCCCACCTGCGGCGGCGGCAGCCACCCCGCCAGCGACGCCAACGGCAGGTGCGCCGACGGCGGCTCCGACGCCCGAGGAGGGCGACACGCTCGCCCGATTGCGCGCGGCCAAGAAGCGCGCCCGCGGGGGCTGAACGGCCGACGTCGGCGAACGCGCGGGGCCGCCTCGGAGGGCCCGTGCTAGCCTCGCGGCGTGCTCCCCCATCCGCTCCGAATCCCGGCCCCGGCGCGCCGTTCGATCCCGATCGTCGTCCTTCTCGTGACGCTCGTCGGCTGCGGAATCCTGGTCGAGACGCCGCCGGCGCCGACGCCCGCCGACTTCCAGGGCATCGCCGGCGACCTCAACGGCGCAGGCGTCACGATCGATCGCGTCGTCTCCGGCGACGCCGGCTGCGACGACCCGACCCTCCGCCAGACAGCGATCGCGATCGAGGCCCACGGCCTGGACCAGCCGGAGCCGACGAAGCTGTACGTCTACATCTTCCGGAACCGGGACTCATTCGAGCGGCTCCGCGCATCGATCGACGCCTGCGCCCGGACGTACGTCAGCGATCCGGCGGCGTACCAGTCGGTCGAGGTGTCGCCGTTCGTCGTCGCCGGGCCCGGGCCGTGGGGTGCCGAGTTCCGGAGCGCAGTCCGGGCGGCCATCACGGAGGCCGCCGGCACCGGCGACTGACGGTCGGTCGCCGCTCGGTCTGCCGCGGGACCGTTGTTCACGCGCCGACGAGGCGGGCCTATGATCGGGCGATGGTGGGCACCCTCTCGAGTCCGCGTCTCGTCGGCCGGGCCGATGAGCTCGCGACGCTCGAAGACGCGATGCGGCGGGCCACCGACGGCGAGCCCGGGTTCATCCTGATCGGCGGCGACGCCGGGCTTGGCAAGACCCGGCTCGTGACCGAGTTTGGTGTGACGGCCCGCGCCGCGGGCTCCCGGATCCTGACCGGGGCGTGCCTCGACCTGGGCGGCGAGGGCCTGCCGTACGGGCCGTTCCTCGAGGCGCTGCGCGAGCTGGGCCTCGAGATGCCGCCGGACGCCCTCCGCGAACTGCTGGGCGACGTCGCTCCGGAGCTGGTGTCGATCGCTCCTGGCTTCGCCCGCTTCCTGGGCGCGGACGAGACGGGCGCGCCCGCTGGCGCCTCGCCGGATGTCGCCGCGATCGGCGCCGCAGCTGCCGCCGCCGCGTCGCTCGCCCAGCCGGCGGACCCGAATCGCCTGTTCGAACTGACGCTCGCGCTCATCGACCGCCTGGCTGAGGACCGGCCGCTCGTGCTCGTGCTCGAGGACCTGCACTGGAGCGACCCGGCGTCGAGCGACCTGCTCGTCTTCATCGTCCGGACGCTGCGGCGCGGCCGCGTCCTCGTCATCGGAACGTTCCGCACGGACGATCTCGAGCGCGGCGACCCGCTGGTCGTCCGGCTGGCCGAGCTGACCCGCTGGCCGAACGTCCGTCGCATCGAGCTGCGGCCGCTCGACGTCGACGAGCAGCGGGAGATGCTCTCGGACATCCTCGGACGGTCGCCCGACTCCGCGGTGCTCGAGCGGATACATGCGCGCTCCGAGGGCAACCCGTTCTTCGCCGAGGAGCTGGCGGCCACGCTCGCCAGCGAGCGCGACCCGAGCCGTGTCCCGCCGTCGCTCCGTGACATCCTCCTCGGCCGGCTCACGGGCTTGTCCCCGGAAGCCGATCGAGTGCTCCGGATCGCCGCGGTGGCCGGCCCGCTGGCCGATGACGCGCTCATCGCCGACGTCACCGGCTGGTCAGCGGACATTCTCGAAGCCGCCGTGCGCGAGGCGATCGGCCGCCAGACGCTCGAGGTCGACGAGCGGTCCGGGACGTACCGGTTCCGGCACGCGCTGCTGGCCGAGGTCGTCGCCGCGGAGCTCCTCCCCGGCGAGCGACGACGGCTCCACGAGGAGGTCGCGACGTGGCAGGCGGCCGACGGGCCCGCGGACCGCGGCGCGACGCGCGGCAGCAACGCGGAGCTTGCCCACCATTGGTTCGCAGCGGGTCGTCTGCGCGAGGCGCTCGTCGCCTCGATCGCGGCGTCGCGGTCCGCGACCGCCGTGTACGCGCACGTCGACGCGCTGCGCCAGGCCGAGCGGGCGATCGACCTCTGGGAGCGCGTGCCGGACGCAGCCGACGCGACGGGAATGGACCGCGTCGACGTCCTCCGTCTCGGCGCGGAGTCCGCCAACAACGCCGGGCGCGGCGCCCGTGCCGTGGAGCTCTGGCGCGCCGCCCTCGACGAGGTCGACGAGGCCGCCGACCCGACCGGCGCGGCCCTCCTCCACTCGAAGCTCGCATACAGCCTGTGGACCGCAGGAGACAGCCAGGGATCGCTGCTCGAGCACCGGGCGGCGGTCGGTCTCGTGCCGCCGGATCCGCCGACCGTCGAGCGGGCGCGGGTCGTCGGCGGCTACGCGTCGGCCCTGATGCCCGCGGGTCGCTACCGCGAATCGCGGGAGCTGTGCGAGGAGGCCATCGCGACCCTCCGCGCCGCCGGCTCGCACGATGGCGAGGCGCGCCTCCTCAACGTCCTGGGCGTGGATCTGGTGGGGCTCGGGGACATCGAGGCCGGCCTCGACCACCTCCGGGTGGCGGTCCGCCTCGCCCGCGAGACCGGCGCGGTCGACAGCCAGCTCGTCGCCCAGCACAACCTGTGCTTCTTCCTCGGCCAGACCGACCGCTTCGAGGAGGGTCTCCGGGTCTCGTTCGACGGACTCGAGACCGCCCGTCGCGTGGGCCTTGAACGGCGCTACGCCGCCGGCCTTCGGGCGAGCGCCGGCGACATCCTCCATCGAGCCGGTCGGTGGGAGGAAGCGGACCAGGTGACCCAGGCGGGCCTCGACTTCGACGAGGACATCTCCGGCTGGATCTACCTCCAGGCGACGCGCGCCCAGTTTCTGGCCGCCCGTGGCGAGCGCGACCTGGCGAACGAAGCCCTCGAGGCCGCAGCACGGCTCGCGAGTCCCGACATCGACGCCGACGTTCGGGCCTACCTTCTCGGTGCGACGGCCGAGACCGCCGTCCTCGACGGCCGTCCGGCCGACGGCCTCCGAGCGGTCGAGGACGGCCTCGCGGAGTTCGCCGGCAGCGACGAGCAGCTTCTCCTGGCGCCGCTCCTCGTCGCCGGCATCGCGGCCGCCGCCGACCTCGCCGATCAGGGCCGGGCCTTCCGGCGTCCCGCCGACGTCGAGGCTGCGCGATCGGCCGGGACCGGTCTGCTCGAGCAGGCTAGGTCGCTCGCGGCCGACGATCGCCCGGCGCCTGCACCCTCGGTCCGGGCCGCGATCTCGACCGTCGAGGCCGATTGGACCCGGCTCGAGGGCCGCTCCGATCCGGCAGCGTGGCTGACCGCCGCCGAGGCGTGGGATGCCGTCCCGATGCCCTACCCGGCGGCCCGCGCTCGGGCCCGTGCCGGCGAGGCGATCCTGCTCGAGCGCGGTTCGCGTGAGGACGCTGCCCGGCTGCTGCGCGACGGACACGCTGCGGCGACGGAGCTGGGCGCCGTGCCGCTGCGGACCGCCATCGAGTCGATCGGGACGAGGTCGCGCATCGACGTCGACGCGCCGGCGGCGCGCCCGGAGCCCGCGGCCGCCGAGGCCGCTGCGCCCGAGGCTGCCACACGCGCGCCGGCCGAGATCCTGGGCCTCAGTGCCCGCGAGTGGGAGGTCCTCGAGCTCGTCGCGGCCGGTCGCTCAAACGCCGAGATCGCCGAGACGCTGTTCATCAGCCCCAAGACGGCCAGCGTCCACGTCACCCACATCCTCGACAAGTTGGGTGTCAACAACCGGGTCGAGGCGGCGACGATTGCGGTCCGCGTGGGCGCGGGCGACGCTGGAACGTCCGGAACGGCCGGGGAGACCGGCCGAGCCGGACGTCGCGAGGCGGGCTAGCCGCCCTCTGGCGGACTATGGATTCGCGGGATCGGGCGGCGGCTGGTTCGGGTTCGTCGCGTCCCAGGCCTCGTGCGCCTGCCACGCCGCGGTGAGCGTGTGCGGCTTGACGCCACCCAGGCCGTCCAGCCGGCTCAGCGCGGTCTCGGCGTCAGCTGCCGACTCGAACCCGAACGTCACGAGTCCCTTGCCGCCGTGGGTGTCGGCGACCAGGATCGAGGCGATATTCAGGTCGCCGATGGCCTCACAAGCCTCAGCCAGTCTCCCGGGCTCGTCCGTCAGGACGGCCTCGGCCGCGTAGATCACCTGGCTGGGAAAGCCACCCGCGTTCAGCGCCTCGAGGAGCGAGTCCTCGTCGACGCCGTCGTCGACGAGCAGCGCGACTGCGCCACGACCGTCCCACTCGGCGCCGCCGATCGACCGCACATTGACACGCTGGTCGGCAAGGATCCGGGTGTACTGCGCGAGCTTGCCCGGTGACCCGCTGTTGGAGAGCAGCGAGCTGACCTGCTTGTGCATGGCGTCCTCCTGATCGCGATCGCGAAGCCGGGGGCCGGGGACGACACGACGCGAACGCCCAGCGTACACCGGGCCGGACGTCAGTCGACGTGGCCGGGCCTATGATTGCGCGCGCAATGCCAAGGACGCTGTCGAGTCCCATCCTGATCGGGCGCGACACGGCGATGGGGTCGCTGGTCGCTGCCTTCGAGCGGGCCGCTGCCGGCGATCCGCGGGTCGCCTTGATCGGCGGCGACGCGGGCCTCGGCAAGACGCGCCTCGTAACGGAGCTGGGGTCGCGCGCGGAGCAAGACGGCGCCCGGGTCCTGGTCGGGGCCTGTCTCGACCTGCGGGGTGACGGAATCCCGTACGGGCCGTTCCTCGACGCGCTGCGCGCGCTCGGCGGGAGCATCGGGCCGGAGGCCCTGCGGGAGCTGCTCGGGCCGACCGGGCTGGAGCTTGCGACCCTCGCGCCGGGGTTCGGACGGTACATCGGCGCCACCGGCGACGACCTCGCCGCGCTCGGTGGTCCGGCGACGCGCGCGGGCGCCGATCAGGCTCGGCTGTTCGAGCTGGTCCTCGGCGCGCTCGACCGCCTCGCGTCCGACCGGCCGCTGGTGCTCGTCCTCGAGGACCTCCACTGGAGCGACCCGGCCTCGCGCGATCTTCTCGAGTTCGTGGTCCGCCACATGGCCGGCATCCGACTGCTCCTCGTCGGGACGTTGCGGACATTCGACCTCGAGCCCGGCGACGCGATGCTCGCGTACTTCGCGAACCTTGGGCGACTGGCGGGCGTGGAGCGCATCGATCTCCGGCCGCTCGATCGGTCGGAGCAGCTCGCCCAGCTCCGGGCGATCGTCGGCGGCCCCGTCCCGGGCGCCCTCGCACGGCGGATCCTCGAGCGCGCCGACGGCAACCCGTTCTTCGCCGAGGAGCTCCTCGCGTCGGCCGCCGACTCACGCGGCGCTTCAGCGTCCGACATCCCGCGAACGCTGCGGGACATCCTGCTCGCCCGGATCGCCGTCACGATGCCCGCGGCCCGCGCCGCCATGCGAGTCATCGCCGTCGCCGGCCACCTCGCGGACGACGCCGTGATCGCCGAGATCACACGGCTGCCGACGACGGACCTCGAGGACGGCCTCCACGACGCGATCGAGCGCCAGGTCCTCACGGTCGATCGCGACACCGGCGCCTACCGGTTCCGGCACGCCCTCGTGGCGGAGCTCATCTACAACGACCTGCTACCCGGCGAACGCAGAAGGCTTCATGCCGCCGTCGCGGCGTGGCTCGCGGGACGCGGCGGCGAGCCGGCCGCCGAGCTCGCCCATCACTGGTACGCGGCGCGGCGCGCCGAGGAGGCGATCCCGGCCTGCCTCGCCGCGGCTGACGCAGCGACGACGATCTACGCTCACGCCGACGCACTCCGCGACCTCGAGCGCGTCCTCGAGATGTGGTGGGACGTGCCCGATCCGGAGGCGCTGGCCGGCGTCCCCACCGTCGACCTGCTCATGACGGCCGCGGACACCGCGGACCGGGCGAGCCAGAACGGCCGCGCGCTCGAGCTCGCCGATGCCGCGCTCGAGCTCGTCGACGAGGCCGAGGATCCGGTGCGCGCGGGCCTCATCCACGACCGAAGGGCGTTGTTCCTCTGGACGCTCGGCGAGAGCCACGCATCGCTCGAGGAGCGCCGGTTGGCGGTTGCGCTGGTTCCGGCCGATCCGCCAACCGTCGATCGCGCCCAGGTCGTGGGCGGCCTCGCGTCGACGACGATGGCGTTCCTGCATTACCGGGAATCGCGGGAGCTCGCGGAGGAAGCCCTGCAGGTGCTGCGGAGCGTCGGATCGCGCGAGGGCGAGCCGCGCCTCCTCAACATCCTGGGAGTCGACCTCGTCGGGCTGGGCGAGATCGACGCAGGCCTCGAGCATCTGCGCGATGCGGTGGCCGCGGCTCGAGAGGTGTCGCCCGTCGAGTCGCGCGTGGGGATCGAGCACAACTTGTGCTACTTCCTATCGATCGCTGACCACCTCGACGAGGCGCTCGAGGCGACCGCGACCGCGCTCGCCGACGCCGAGAGCACCGGGCTCGACAGCAAGTACGGCGCCGGCCTGCGAGCGATTCGCGGCGAGGTCCTGTTCCGTCTGGGTCGCTGGGATGAGGCGTCCGACATCACACGGACGGCTCTCGACATCGAGACCGAGCCGTCGAAGCTCATCTACCTGCTCGCGATCCGGGCCATCCTCCTCGCGGCGCGCGGGGACCAGCAGCTGCTCGCGGAGACGATGGCTGCGTCGACGGAGCTCGTCACCCGAGACGTCGACCCGGACGTCCGGGCCTACCACTTGATGGCGATCGCGGAGGAGGCCCTTCTGCTCGATCGGCCGGCCGACGCGATGCGGTCGATCGAGGAGGCCCTGGCGCTGTTCGCGGAGTCGGACGAGCGTCTGCTGATGGGCCCGCTCCTCGTCGTCGCGACGACCGCGGCAGCCGATCAGGCCGACAAGGCCCGGGCGTGGCGATCGACAGCGGATCTCCAGTCGGCCGAGACGTCGGCGACGACGCTGCTCGAGACAGCTCGCCGCCTGGCCGCGGCGCCGGGCGCCACTCCCTGGCTCCTCGCGGCGGCGACCCACGCCGAGGCCGAGGAGGCTCGAGCCCACGGTCGGCCGGACCCTGAAGCGTGGGTTCGCGCCGCCGAGGCCTGGGATGCGATCCCGATGCCCTACCCGGCCGCGCGGGCGAGGTTCCGCTGCGCAGAGGCGCTCCTCCTCAGCCGCGGATCGCGCGATCGGGCCGTCGGCCTCCTGGGCGACGCCGCCGCGACGGCCACGGCGCTCGGCGCGATTCCGCTCCGGGATTCGATCGCGGCCGTGGCGCGACGCGCGCGCCTGTCGATCGACGCCGTTCAGTCAGCCGCCTCCGCGCCGGTCTCGAGCGGCAGTGAGCTCGACGCCGCTGGCACGCCGCCGGCGCGGGATCCTGCGAGCGTCCTGGGCCTCAGCGCCCGCGAGTGGGAGGTCCTCGAGCTGGTCGCGGCCGGTCGCTCAAACGCCGAGATCGCCGAGACGCTGTTCATCAGCCCCAAGACGGCCAGCGTCCACGTCACCCACATCCTCGACAAGCTGGGTGTCAACAACCGGGTCGAGGCGGCGACGATTGCGGTCCGCGTGGGCGCGGGCGAACCGCGCCCGGAGCGCTGACCGCCGGCGAATCTAGGGGTGGATCACGACACCGGCGTTGGCGAGCGCGGTCCTGGCCGTCGACTCGTCGGCGGCCGACTCGAACGCGAGGCCGACATGCGCCGTGCCGAGCACCGAGCCCATCGAGAGCACGCTGACGATGTTGAGCGTCGCCGGCAGCGCCTCGAGTGCCCCGCTCAGCGAGCCGGGGACGTCCTCGAGCTCGACGTGGACGTTCGGGAACGTGTCGACATGCTCGACGCGGCGGCCGTTGCCGAGGTCGACGTTCCTGACCGCGTTCAGGATCAGTCCGTCCATCGGCGGCTCGTCGGGCTCGAGGACCATCGTGATGACCCCGAGCTCGATGTTGTTGACCTTCGCGCTCTCGCCGCCACCGATCGCGAGGATGTTGACCTTCTGGCCGTTCGGCCCCGTGACCGCCTTCAGCGCAGCAGTGATCTTCGCCAGATCGCCCTTCGAGCCCTTCACGGTCATTTTCAGGACCTGGTGCGGCATCGTTTCGCCCTCCTGGGTCGCGGGCGAGGCGCCGTGACGGGGGACGGGCGCCTCAGGCCCAGCGGATCACGGATGCTACACCCCGCGACGACCCGATTCGTCTCGGGGGATCGATCAGACGATGCGCAGCCCCAGGATCCGGCGGGCGATCACGAGACGCTGGACCTGGCTCGTTCCCTCGCCGATCTCCGTGAGCTTGGCGTCCCGCAGGAAGCGCTCGACCTTGTACTCCTCGACGTAGCCGTAGCCGCCATGGATCTGGATGCCGTTGTTCGTCGCCCGTGAGCTGACCTCCGACGCGAACAGCTTGGCCTCGGCCGCCGCGAGCGAGTAGTCCCGGCCCTGATCCTTCAACCAGGCTGCGCGCCAGACCATCTGCCGGGCGGCCTCGATCTCCGTCGCCATGTCCGCGACCATGAACGCGACGCCCTGGAAGCTGCCGATGGGCCGGCCGAACTGCTCGCGCGTCTGGGCGTACGGAATCGACGCGTCGAGCGCCGCCTGGGCAAGACCGACGGCAAGCGCGCCAATCGAGATCCTGCCGCCGTCGAGGATCTTCAGGAACGTCCGGAAGCCGCCGCCGCGCTCGCCGAGGAGATTCTCCGGCGGCACCCGCGCGCCGTCGAAGATCAGCTCGCCCGTCGCCGACGCGTGGAGGCCCAGCTTCTCCTCGAGGCGTCCGACGCTGAAGCCGGGCGTGTCCGCGGGCACGATGAAGGCGGTGATCTCGGCGTCGCCCTTCTCGGTCGTGCCGGTGCGAGCGGTGATGATGTAGGTCCCGGCGTGGCCGGCATTCGTGATGAATCGCTTGCCGCCGTACAGGACCCAGCCGCCGGCGTCCCCCTCGAGCTCGGCCGTGGTCCGCGTACCGCCGGCATCGGAGCCGGCGCCGGGCTCCGTGAGGCCGTAGCCGCCGATGACCTCGCCGCTCGCCATGGGCACGAGGAACCGATCCTTCTGCTCCTTGGTTCCCGCAAGGTGGAGCGGGCCGCAGCCGAGGCTGGTATGGGCGGCGACGATCAAGCCGAGCGAGCCCCATACGCGGCCGATCTCCTCGATCGCGATCGCGTAGGCCAGCGTATCGAGACCGGCGCCGCCCTCGTCCTCGGGGTATGGGATCCCGAGCCAGCCCATCTCGCCCAGCCGGCGGACGATCTCGACCGGAAAGCGCCGCTCGCGCTCATGCCGGTCGACGACCGGCTCGACCTCCTTGACCATGAAGTCGCGGATCGTCGAGCGCAGCAGTGCATGCTCCGGCGAGAGGTCGAAGTCCATCGCCCGAGCGTAGCACCGGCCCTGCGGCCGGGGTGGCCGAGTGCTAGCCTTCCGGGATGGCCGGCCCGGATCGCGAGGCATCCGCCGCACCCGCCGGAGGAGCCGCACGACCGTCGAGCGCCTCCCTCTCGAGCGCCGCGGCGACCCTCGTGTCGACCGGCGCCACGGGCACGTCGACGCTCCGTCGCGACATCCTCATCGAGCTCCGTCGAGCCGGTGCGACGTCGCCAGAACAGCTGGCTGCGAAGCTCGGCGCGAGCCGCACCGGCGTCCTCCAGCAGCTCCGTTCGCTGCAGGCCGGGGGACTCGTCGACCGCAGGACCGAGCGGCACGGTGTCGGCCGGCCCCGCCACCTGTACGACGTCACGCCCGACGCCCAAGTCGCGTTTCCGTCGAACTATGACGGGCTCGCCGCGGGTCTCCTCGCTGCCATCGGCATGGTCGGTGGCGATCACCTCGTCGCGGAGGTCTTCGACGCCCGGCGGCGGCTCGTCGCCCAGCAGATGAAGGACCGCCTCGCGGAGCGACTGCCCGAGGACGCACCGCTCGTGGACCGGGTGCGTGAGCTGGCCGTCATCCAGGACGAGCAGGGCTACCTGTCTGCGGCCGTGATCGCGCCCGACGGGACGATCCGGCTCCAGCAGTGCAACTGCGCGATCTTCGGAATCGCCAGCGCGTCGACCTCGCCGTGCGAGGCCGAGCTCGCGCTGTTCGGCGACGTCCTGGGCGCCGACGTCGTCCGCGAGACGCACATCGCGTCCGGCGACCGGAGTTGCACGTACCGTATCTCGGAGGCCTCGCCCTCCTAGGGGTCCGCTCGATCGCGGTATCGCGATCAGGCCTCTTCGCGCTCCACGACCTCGCGCGGCGCCGGGGCGAGGCGGCTCACCGCCACGTCCGACACGTTTGGAACAAAGGACGCCGCGAGGGCGGTCGCGGCCGCGGCCTCCTGATCCTCGACGCCGAGGATGCCGAGGCGGCCGAGCGTCGCCATCTCGTCACGGATGTAGGTCTTCAGCATCTCCGGGCCGTCGGTGTTGATCGTGAAGCGGACCTCGTTGCGGCGGAACGTGTCGAAGATCCAGCGCAGCTCGTCCCAGCCCGACACGACGCGTGTGTTGAGGTTCGAGGTCGGGCAGATCTCGAGGACGATGCCGCGGTCGCGGATCATCGCCATGGCCCGTGGGTCGTAGGCCGCCTTGATGCCGTGCCCGATCCGGTCGGGCTCGAGCAGCTCGACGACGCGGGCGACCTCGTCGACGGAGCCGGACTCGCCGGTGTGGACGGTGAGACCGAGGCCGTACTGGCGGGCCCGTCGGTATAGGCGCCGGTAGTCCGCGACACGGAACGTGGCCGACTCCGGCCCGGCGATGTCGATCCCAACGACACCCCGATCGCGCCAGGCGATCGCCTTCTCGGCGATGATTTCGTTGAGCTCGAACGGGAACGCCCGGTCGAGGCAGAAGATCAGGCCCGGCTTGACCGGGTACTCGAGGCTCGCCCGGTCCATGCCCCGCGACGCCGCGGCGATGATGTGGTCGAGGTCCTGCTCGCCGCCGCGGTTGCGCTTCATCGGGTTGAAGCGGAGCTCCATCGTCGTCACGTTGTTCTTGCGGTAGGCGCCGCCGACGACCTCGTAGACGGCGCGCTCGACCGCGATCGGCGAGCTCTGGATGAGCTCCGTCCAGTGGAAGAGCTGGAGGTAGCCGTCGAAGCTCCGAGCGCGCGTTGGAGAGACCGTGATCATGTCCCGAAACGCCCAGTAGTCCCGCGAGGGGAGCTTGATCCCCTGGGCGTGGGCGATGCTCCACATGATCGCCGGGGTGACCGCGCCGCCGAGATGGCAGTGGAGCTCCGCGAGCTGGATCTTGCGGGAGAGCTGGCGTGCCATCGCCCTCAGGATACGGGGTCCGACGTCGTTCAGGCGGAGTGGTCGCCGGCGGCGGCCTACCGCAACCAGACGAGCTGGTCGACGCGAGCTGCGGTCGGAAGGCCGATTTCCATCCGGTTCGATCCGTCGGCGTCCAGAATGCTGACCCGATGGGACGCCGGTCCCGCCACCGCCAGATGGCCGCCGTCGGCGGACCAGACGCCGATGCTCGCGTCGCGGAAGCTCTCGATCAGCCGGCCGTCGCGAGCAACGATGGCTCCTTCGGCCGCAACGATGGCGCCTCCTTCGAAGACGGGGCGATCGACGACGAAGAGGCGGCTGCTGTCCGGAGACCACGTAGCGGTCCCACTGGCGGCGTCCGCCAAGAGGTCGGCACGCGCGTAGTTGCCGTCGAGATCGAGGAGGCCCAGATTGCCGGCCCGGGTCGCGCCCGGGTCGTCCGACGAGCTCAGCGACACCGCCAGCATGGAGCTGTCGGGCGCCCACGCAACGTCGGTCACTTGCTCGCCGCCGAGCGTCACCCGCGACCGTGGCGTGCCGTCCAGCCCGGTGATCGTCAGATCCGAGTCGATGACAATGGTCCATCGGCCATCCGGCGAACCGCCAGGCAGCCGGCCGACGGCACGGAGGTGTTGGCCGTCAGAATCGGCCTCCTGGAAGCCCAGTCCGGGCAGGTGGACCAGAAGTCGGTCGTCCGGCCGCCACAGCAGGTAGGCCTGATGATCGACCTGGGTTTCCGGGAATGCCGGCCGGAGCACATGACGCGACGAGCCGTCCGTCGCGCTCACGACGAACGCGCAGGTCGACGGGTGGGCGCATGACGCCCAGGCGACCCATCGGCCATCCGGCGACCAGGTGAAGGTCGCGTTGACGCAGCCGTAGCACGGGCCGATCTCCGTCGTCGGGTCCCACGTGGCCCAGACGATGCCGCCGGCCTGCACCACGACGTCCTGGCGGGAGATCGTGTCACCGATGTGGACCTCGTCGCTCCGACCCGGGTGCGTCTCAACCCAGGCCGTGTGCCCGCCGTCCGGGGACACGGCCGTCCCGGCTCGCAGGCGCACGAGCGCGGTCGCCGTTCCAGCCGGGAGGTCGACGCGCCAGGCCGAGCGGTGGCCATGGTCCACGTAGCCGAAGACCACGGAACCCGTCAGCGGCTGGGGGACGCGGCTGGAGCCAACGACAAGCGCGGCCACAGCCGCGCCGACGACCAGGAACGCTGCCGCGAGGAGCGTCAGTGCCGGTCGCGCGCTACGGCGGGCGCGGCGGTCGGCGATCGCGCCTTCCGCGATCTCGAGGGCGTTGATCGTCCGCACGCCGGCCTCGGCATAGGCGCGGAGCCGCGACGCGAGGACCGGGTCGTACGTCGGGTCAGTCATCTGCGAGCTCCGATCGGAGACGCGCGATCAATCGCGACAGGCGGGTCCGGACGGCATCGGCGGAGATCCCGAGCGTCTCTCCGATCTCCGGGGAGGCGAAGCCCGCAACATGTCGCATCGCCAGCAGGGCGCGATCCTCGGGCGTCAATTGGAGAAGGGCGGTCCGGAGGTCGAGCACGCCAGCGCGCGACGCCGGATCGAGCCGCTCGGAACCGATGTCGATCACCTCGACCTCGACGACCCGCTCGCGCTTCTGCCGGCGGAGCTGCTGGCGGACCTCGTTGGCGGCGATCGTCATCAGCCATGCCCGCAGGCTCGCCGGATCCCGCAGGGACCCAAGCTTGCGCCAGGCGATCGACCACGCGGCCTGCACCGCTTCCTGGGCCGTGTCCCGATCGCCGCAGATCACGAAGCAGAGACGGGCCATGTCGTCGTGGTACGCCTCGACGATCCGGGCGAGGGCCAGGGCGTCACCGGCTGCGGCGTCGGACAAGGTGTCCGCCGCGATCCCTCGCTCGATGGCCAGCTCGCCCACCATGCCCCAAAGATGATGGCGGCGAGCGCGCTGTGACATGCGCCGTTCGCGAACGCTTCCCGCCGAGCGGGTCTAGGCGATTCGGGAGGTCCGGGTCGTGGGCTCAGCCGCCGCTTGGCCGCCGGCCAGAAGCGGCAGCTCGAGTTGGGCGTCGGCCGAAGATGGCAGCAGGCGCACCTTGCGGCGATCGCGCACCTCGAAACGGTTGCGGAGGTCGGCGACCTCACGCCTGACCGGCTCGACTTCCTGCTTGCCGAGGTACGCGCGGCCGCTGTATAGCCGCTCGTAGCGTGGCAGGAGGTCCGGCCAGTCGCGGGCCAGGTTCTCGAGGAAGTGCTCGCGGGTGCCGGGGCGGAGGAACAGGACGTTCGTCCAGATGCCCGTCGCTCCCGCATCGCGGGCGGCCTTGACCACGTCCGCCATCAGGTCCGGGCGGTCCGAGAGCCCGGGCAGGATCGGGGCCATGCCGACGCCGGCGTCGATCCCGGCGTCGACGAGGCGCCGCAGGGCTCCGAGCCGCTGGCGGGGATCGGCCGTTCCGGGCTCCGTCGCACGCCAGATCTCGTCGTCGAGCGTCGGGACGGAGAACGTGACGTGAACATCGGCGCGGCGGGCGGCTTCCGTCAGGACGTCGACGTCGCGGATGATCATCGGCCCGCGGGTGATGATGCTGAACGGGTTACGGGCATCCGCAAACGCCTCCAGGCAGCCGCGCGTCAGCCGATAGCGCCCCTCCGCCGGCTGGTACGGGTCCGTCGCGGCGCCGACGACGACGCCCTCCTGCGCCCAGCGCTTTCGTGCGAGCTCGCGACGGAGGACCTCGACGACGTTCACCTTCACGCGGATCGACGTCCCGTAGCGGTCGTCGTACGGCCGGTCGGCGCGCTTCTCGAACGCCCGCACGTAGCAGAACGTGCAGCGGTGGACGCAGCCCATGTAGGGGTTCAGCGACCAGTCGAACATCATCCCCTTCACGCGGTTGAGCGCCGCCTTGCAGGGCTCTTCGCGGTACTCGACGCGCACGCCAGGAGTATAGAACATGTGTTCGCCCGAGCGATGCGAGACTGA
>JBJMMH010000069.1:0-22211 GCA_045804885.1 Chloroflexota bacterium
AGCCGGCTGCTCATCGACGCGATCACCGGCCGGTTCAGCGGGCCGTCGTGGGCCCTCCGCGCCGAGGTCGCCGAGGCCAACCCGTTCCGCCTCGAGCGAGCCTTCGAAGCGCGAGGACACGACGTCCTTTGACGGCGGTTCGCAGCCCCGGATCCTGCTGCTCGGAGCGCCCGCAAGGCGGCGGGGTGGTGCCCGCCGGCACCTGGTACGGCCGTCCCGGATTGGTGCGCGGGTGCGCCCAACCATCGACGCCGGCCCTTCGGGACGTCGGGGCCATACCCCGGCCGCGGGCGGCGCGACTAAGGTGAGCCTGCGCCGTAACGCGACACGTCGGGGACCACCTGGGGCGTCGGTCACGGATCAAGGAACGGCCTTCGTTCGCCTGATGACGGTTCGGGCGGCGGGGATCCCGGTCCAGATCACGAGCCGAGTAACCACGGATCATCGGCCAGCAGGCCCCGGCAGCGGTACGGCGGGGATTATCGAACATCATTCGCCGGCTCCGCCGATCGCCTCCCGATGTCGGGGGGCGATCGTCACGTTTGCTCGTATGCGCGGCCGCGCCTCAGCCGGCGCCGCGGGCCTGGGCTCTTCGCTCGTTCTCGCCGATGGGGTGAGCCCGCCGAGCGACGCCGCGCCGGTCGAGATCCGCTTGGAGGCTTCGAGCGGCGGCGACGAGCTCCGGGTCCCTCGTGATCGTCCGCGCCAGCCAGTCGACGTACGAAGGCTCGAACTCCGCGACCTCGCCGAGCGTATGGCCACGGAACTTGCCGAACGGTAGCGCGTAGTCCCGCGCCGCATCGACCGGCGGCAGCGGCGGCGGCCGGAAGTCGCGCACCCGGCCCCGTTCGAGCGGGCCAGTCGGATGGCTCGCCCGGGGCGGCTCGCGCTCCTCGCTCGTCCAGCGCAGCGGCGCGTGGCCGCGCAACGTCGTCGCTCGACGGCTGTTTGCGCCGGCCGACGAGCGCAGCGGCGCATTCCGCTCCCGGAAAGTGCCCGAGAGATCGAGCCGCCCGGTGACGGGACGCGTCGGTCGAGGTCGGGGTGGGCCGCCCCGGCGGGGTGCCGATTCGTCGAACCCGGCACCGTCGGCGCCAGTGTCGGCTCCGCGCGGAGCGCCCGGAGCGCCATGTGCCGTCGCATAGGCTGGCTTCGTCATCGCCGCGTACGCCGCGTTGATCTCCGCCATCTTGCGCGTGGCGACCCGCGACGCCGCCGGGTCGTCGCCGGTCAGGTCCGGATGGTGCTGCCGGGCGAGCTTCCGCCACGCTGCCTTGATCTGGGCGGGCGCGGCCGACGGGTCGATCCCGAGGACGATGTGGGGCTCGCGCTTCGGCACCCGCGAAGTGTAGCCCTGCGGGTGTCGCCTCCCTGCGCACCGTCGGCTCGTCGTCCCCGGCGACGACGCTTGACAGCGTCCGCTCGGTGCCTTGCACTTGGCCCGTGCCTCGTCTCCGTCGGGCCGGCATCGCGGCAGCGGTAGCCGCGACCCCGTTTGCCCTCGCCTACCGTTTCGCGCTCGTCTACCGTCGGCGGGCCGGCTACCCGCACGCGCGACCGCCCTCGATCGACCCATCGAGCCGGGGCCTCCGGTTCGAGGAGGTCGTGGTGCCTTCGCCCGACACGAGTGGGCTGCCGGCGTGGTTCATCCCGGCTCGAGACGGCGCCGTTGGACCCGGCGTCGCGATCGTCCACGGCTGGGAGTCTGCCCGCGACCGGACGTTGCCGATCGTCGAGTTCCTCGTCGCCGCCGGCTTCCACTGCCTGACGATCGACGTCCGCGGTCACGGCGCCAACCGGCCCGAGACGCTGCCAGTCAGCGCGGGCGAGTTCGGGACGGACGCGCTGGCCGCATTCGAGGCGCTGCTCGCCCGGCCCGAGGTCACGGTCGGGGCGATCGCCGGCCACTCGCTGGGCGGCATCGGCGCGCTGCTCGCGGGCGCCGCCGACGACCGCGTCGCCGCGGTGGTGGCCACGTCTTCGCCCGCCGAGCCGAACCTCCTAACGCGCCTGACGTTTCGGCTCGCCGGCCTGCCGATCCCGGAACCGATCGCCGTCCCGCTCGCGTGGCTGACGACGCGGGTCTACCTTCGGCCTCGCGGTCACCGCGTCGCGGCGGTCAGCGCCAAGGCCGCGCTGACTGCCCACCATCGGCCGGTGCTGCTGATCCACGGAACGGCGGACGACGTCGTGCCGCCGGTCCATCTGGGTCGCTTGATGGACGCTGCCGGCCGGGCCGGTCGGCCGGTCGAATCGCTCGTCGTCGCCGATGGCCGCCACAGCTGGCTCCACGAGTTCGAGGTTTACCGCCGGACGGTCGCCTCGTTCTTCGCCAGGACGCTCGGCGGGCCGTACTCACCGGCTGAGGCAGCGGATCGGGCGGCCGCCGTGCCGGCATTGCGGATGATGGATCCGGAGGAGCCGTTCTCGGGAGTTCCCGCGACGCGTGGCGTGCGGTCGCTCGCGCTCCTCGGCGTTCCGAATCCTCCCATCGCCGGGTCGATCGACGGGGACGCGAGCGAGGCCGCGTCATGACCGAGCGATCGGGTGACGGCGCCTGGCGGGCTGTCTCGAACAAACGGGCCGTCCGGGCGTTCAGAGAACAGCCGCTCGAGCCGGAGCACCTCGATCGGATTCTTCAGGCGGGTCGGCGAGCCGGCAGCTCGAAGAACCTCCAGCGCTGGGATTTCATCGTCTGCCGCGAGCGGTCGCATCTCGAGGATCTGTCGAAGGTCGGGCCCTGGGCCGGCCACCTCGCCGGCGCGGCGGTCGGGATCGCCCTCGTGACTCCCGACCCATCCGGCGCCGACGCGCCGCTGTCGGTGATGTTCGACCTCGGCCAGGCAGCCGAGAACATGATGCTCGTCGGCTGGGAGCTCGGGATCGGAAGCGTCCCGGCGACGGTCTACGACCACGGTCTTGCCCGACGGCTGCTCGGCTACCCGGCGACGCACCACTGCGAGTACATCCTGTCGTTCGGCTATCCCGCCGATCCGGCCGCCATGACGGCGCCGAAGAAGCGCGGCGGCCGGCGCCCGCTGGAGGAGATGGTCCACGAGGAACGCTGGTAGCCGCCGGAGCCTCCGCCTACTGCCAACGGAAGAAGCGGGCGGCAACGAGGAACGACCCGACGAGCCATCCCCCGAGGACCAGGGCGCAGACCCACAGCGACGCGAACGGCGTCCCGTCGACCATCACCTGACGGAGCGCATCGGCGAGGTACGTGAGCGGCAGGAACTTCGCGACTGACTGCAGGAGCGGGCCCATCGTCGCGATCGGGAAGAAGATCCCCGACAGGAACATCATCGGCAGCTGGACGACCTGGGTGACGCCGTTGGCGGCCTCCTCCGTCGGCGTGAACGAGGCGATGACGTAGCCGATCGCGATGAAGGTGATCGAGCCCAGCACGACGAAGAACCCGACGGCCAGCCAGCGACCGGTCGTCTCGAGTCCGAACACGAGCGTCCCGACGCCGACGATGATGATGGTCTGGGCGAGAGCGATCATCAGCCGGACGAGGACGTTCGAACCGACGAGCTGCCAGCGCCGCAACGGAGTCGCGCCCAGCCGCTTGAGGATGAGCTTCTCGCGATCCGCGACGAGCGGAACCGCGGCGAACACGCCGCCCTGCATCAGCGACATGCCGAGCAGCGAGGGGATCAGATACGAGAGGTAGCTGAGCTCGACGATCTGGATCGTCTCGAAGGCCGGCACGACCGCAGGCGGCCGTCCACTCGCTTCCTGGTTGACGACGCCGAGCACGTACCCGACGAGGGCCTTCGTCCGGCCGTCGGCCTGGGCCTGGCTCGGGTCCGTGTAGATGGTCAAGGTCGCCGGCGCTCCGCTGGCGGCGACCGATTGGCCGTAGCCTGCCGGCACGACGACCACGGCGCTCAGGTCGCCGTTCCGCATCTTGTCGAGGAGCTCGTCCTGGGAGCCCTCGACCAGGGAGACGCCGTCGACCGATGCGAACGTCGACTTCACCCGGGCCGAGGCCGGGGAGCCGTCGAGGTCGGCGAAGCCGTACGCGGTCGGGCTCGGGTTGCCGGAGAAGATCAGCCCGAAGGTGACCACGAAGATCAGCGGGAACGCCATCGTCCAGAACAGCGCCGCCCGATCGCGGACGAAGCTCTTCGTGTTGGCGACCGTCAGCCGGAGCAGCGCGTGCATCTCGCGTCAGTCCCGCAGCGTCCGGCCGGTCAACGCCAGGAAGACGTCCTCGAGCGTCGCCCGCCGGACGGCGAGGTTGCCCGGCTCCGCTCCGAGCTCGTCGGCGATCGCGAGGACCGCCCCGATCGTGGCCGGCACGTCGCGGCTGTAAAGGACCGTCTCGCCGTCCTCGCGCGCCGTCGACGTGACGCCGGGGATCGCCGCCAGCCGCGTGTCGTCCAGGCCCGCGATCGTGTCGAAACGGACGGCTCGTTCGTGGAAACGGCGGTCGACGAGCTCCCTGACGGTGCCGAGCTCGAGGATCCGGCCGTGGTCGATGATCGCGATCCGGTCGCAGAGGATCTCGGCTTCTTCCAGGTAGTGCGTGGTCAGAAGCACCGAACGGCCTTCCGAGCGGAGGCTCGTGATCACGTCCCAGAGCCTTCGCCGGGCGGCAGGGTCCATACCGGTCGTGGGCTCGTCGAGGAACACGAGCTCCGGGTCGCCGACGAGTGCGAGCGCGACCGACAGGCGCTGGCGCTGGCCGCCCGAGAGATCCTGGGTGCGCGACCGACGCTTCTCGCCGAGGTCCATCAGCTCGATGAGCTCGTCGCTTGGCCGCGGCTTCGGGTAGAACGTGCCGAACAGGTCGAGCAGCTCGACGACCGTCAGCTTCGGGTAGAGCGCGGCGTTCTGGAGCGACACGCCGATCCGCGGCTTCACGCGGTCGGGCGAGGCGACGACATCGACGCCAAGCACCGTGACCGTCCCGGCGTCCGGCGTGCGCAGCCCCTCGAGGACCTCGACGGTCGTGGTCTTGCCGGCGCCGTTGGGGCCGAGCAACCCGAAGACCTCGCCCCGTCGGACCTCGAAGCCGATGCCATCCACGGCGATCAGGTCGCCATACGCCTTGCGCAGACCCTCAACACGGATGACGGCGTCCGCGTCGACGGCGGTGGTGGACATCATCGGGAGATGCTGCCATCCACGGCGAGGGCCTTCACGGTTCGATCGCGTCGTCGTCGCCGAGACGCTCGAGGTCGAGCGAGACCGACGCGCCCGGGCCGCGGCCGCCGGCGGTCTCGGGCGCCGGCGCGCCAAGGGCGATGTAGGCCTCGACCGCCTGGTCGAGGCCCACGTCGCGACCCGCGGCCTCGGAGAGGTACCACTTCTGTTCGAGGACGTCGCAGTACGCCTGGACGAGATCCCGACCGGGACCGACGGTCTTCGAGATCCGGGCGAGCGTCGGCCGGTAAACGTCGCGGAGCCAGCGGTCCGCGGCCTCCTGCGGATCCATGTGCCGGCCGCGGCTGTGCTCGAGCCATGCCGCGTACTCGTTGAGGTCGTTGAGGAGGAGCTGGGCCTGCCCCTCGAGCGCCCGAATCTTCGTCCGCCGCTCGATCTCCCTCGCGTGGAACCGTCGCGTCGTCACGTGCATCCGCAGCCGGACGACGTCCCCGCCCGCGCTCGGATCAAGTGCGACGTCGACGGAATACCCCAGGTCGTTCAGGCGCCGCACCCGGGTCCGGATCGCCTGGCGGTCGCCGGCGCGCAGGATCGGTTCGTCGTGGAGCTCCGCCCAGACCGCGCGGTAATTGTCGCGGACGCGCTCGGCGGCGGCGATCGCCTCGTCCGGATCGGGCGAGCCCTGCATCGCCGCGAGATCGGCCAGGCCGAAGGCGACATTCTCGACGAGGATCTCGGCGTCGTATTCGCGCTGGCCGTCGGACAGCGAGGGATGGACCTCGCTTGTCTCGGCATCGACGAGATACGCCTGGATGCGATCGCCGTCGCGTCGGAAGAGCGTGTTGGCGAGCGAGCAGTCGCCCCAGTAGACGCCGTTTCGGTGGAGGTCGACGAGGAGGAACGCCATGGCGTCGAGGAGCCGATCACGGTAGACGCTGGGGCCGGGCGGCAGCCGCATCAGCAGCCGCCGGTACTGGAGCGAATGGGCGAGGTACTCGGTGACCAGGATCGCCGTGCGCCGCTCGCGCGATTCCGCAATCCCGGCGGCTTCGACTGCCGGGAGGCCGGCCGCCTCGAGGTGGCGGAGGACGTCGTACTCGCGGAGTGCAGCGTCGAGCGGCAGCTCCTTGAGCGCGTAGAGCGCCGCGTCTACCGTCAGGAAGCGGACGAGGTGCCGCGAGGGCCCGACCGGCAAGTCGCGGAACACGAGCTCGCTGGCGGGCCAGTCCGCCAGCGGCATCTCCCAAGGCAGGTCCACGAGCGCCATGGCCGGGTCGCGGAGGCGCAGGTGCGGGAAGGTCGACATGAAGTGTGCAGGCGAGCGGAGTCGTGGCGGCCGGCGGTCCGCGGCCGTCGCGTCAGCGTCTCGTCAGAGCCGCTTCCTGAGGTAGGTCGCCACCGAGGCGTCGTAGCCGAGAGATTCGTACAGGTGGCGAGCGTCGGGCCGGTGGTGTCCGGCCGTGACTTCGGCGAACGCCGCGCCGAGTTCCCGGCCGATCCGCTCGGCTTCGGCCATCAGGAGGTGGCCGATGCCCCGGTCGCGGACCCCCGCGTCGACGACGAGCGCCATGACCCGCACGACACGGTCCGACTGCTCGAATCGGGGCAGCGCGTGGAGGGCGATGAAGCCAAGGACGTCGCCGTCGCTGTCGGCGACGATCACCTGGGAGTGGACGGACGCAAAGCGCGAGAGCCGGTCCACGATGTCGGACGGGCCGGACGGGTAGCCCTCGTCAGTGAGCAGCGAGGCGATGGCCTCCGCATCGGCGTCTGCCGCCGGCCGGAGCGTGGCGGTGCCGCGTTCGGTCATCGTTCGATGGTAGCCGCTGGCGACTCGACGATGACATTGTTCGCCCCGGGCCCGGCGAGGACCAGCGCCGACCGTCCGAACGGACCGGCGGCGATCGCGCTGAGGACGGCGCCGGCCGCGCGAAACGTCGCGAGGACCGCGTCGAAGGCAGCGTCCCACGTGACGTAGGCACCGACCGGTCCTTCGTCGTGACGAGCGAGGATCCCCGCCAGCCGTCCCTCGGTCACCGGCTCGACGAGCGCGACTGCCGGATCGCCCTCGGGTCGGACGAGGCACACGCGCGCGCCGAGATGCGGGTCGCGGCGAAGGTCCTCGCATTCGAGCCCGAGCCGCGACGCCGTCCGATCGACGTCGACCGTGGCCCAGATCGTGGCGAGGAGCACCGGCGCGGGGAGGTGGAGGTCCTCGAGCGCGGCCTGGGACCACTCGGCCGCGAACCCTCCGCGGTTGCCTGGGATCACCGGAGCAGGAGGTCGGGCGCAGGTCCGCCGAGCATGACGAACCCGAGGCCCTCGTACATCCGTCGCGCGACGAGGTTGTCGTGGAATACGCCGAGGTACGTCCAGCGACTCTCCGAGCGTCGCGCATCGTCCATCGCGACCATGGTCGCGAGGCGGCCGAGGCCCCGGCCCTGGAATGCCGGCCGCGTCCCGATCGAGGAGAGGTAGCTGGCGCCGGCGAAGGTCGTCCGGCGGGCCGTTGCCGCCGGCTCGCCGTCGACCCGGACGAGGACAGCGTGGAACTCCTCCAGGCCCAGGAGCGTGAGCGTCTCGTCCTCGATCGCGGCGACGCGGTCGGGCTCGAGCCGGAACGACTCCGCCAGGATCGTCGCGATGGCATGCGCGGCATCGCCGGCGCCCGGGTCGGCGATCCCGTCGACGCGCTCGATCGTGATCCCGGGCCGGCGCGGCGAGGTCTCGGTGACGTCGCGCCGCGCTCGTTCGGCGAGGAACGGATCGAGTGCCATGAAGATCCCCGCTCCGGCGTCCTCGAACCCTGCTTCGAGCAGGCGCCCGACAAGGTCGTCGGGCTCGTCGTAGCCGGGCAGCGGCCAGACGTGTGGCGTCCGCTCGAGGGCCGCAAACAGCGCGAGCACCTCGGTCAGCCGGCGGTCGAACGCCGTCGAGTCGTCGGGCCACGCGATGCCGGCGACCCGATTCCAGAATGGCTCGCGGTCGTTGGGGTCGTAGAGCATGACGGCGTCATCGAGCGAGCGGACCTCTCGGCCAATCAGGCCGTGCGACACCGCCTCGTGCCAGGCCAACCAGCGGGCAGTTGCCCGGTCGACCTCGCTCGGGCGGCCGGCCGGGACCGCCTGCATCACGCGGCCGACCATAGCGCGAGAACCGGCCACCGACGGAGCGGCGTATCGTTTGGCAGCGCCCGGATGCCCGCCGGAGCGCCCGACCTGGAGGTTCCACGCTCATGCGACGTCTCGCGTTCCTGCCGTTGACTCTGCTCACAGTCCTCGCCTTGGCCGCGTGCACCGCTTCGACAACCCCCAGCACGGCCGGCACGTCGGCCGCGGCGCCGAGTGCGGGCGCGAGCGGAGGCGGCGGGGCGGCGGCGTGCGCCGCCGGCACGTCCGGCGCGACCGCCGCCGTGACCGTCGAGATCAAGGACTTCAAGTTCTCGCCCGATCCTGTCAACGCGAAGGTCGGCGACGCCGTCGGCTGGACCAACGGCGACAGCGCGCCGCACACGGCGACCCTTGACGACGACTCGTGCACGACCGAGTCGATCTCGCAGGGCGCGACGGGTCTCCTCGTGTTCAACGCGCCCGGCACGTACACGTATCACTGCAAGATCCATCCCACGCAGATGAAGGGCTACACGATCGTCGTGAAGTAGCCGGAGCCGGCGCCGGAACCAGGACGGGGGGCGGTCAGGCGGGGCGCTCGACCGTGAACAGCGTAGCGCCCGACAGCAGCTCGATGACCGTGGGCCGCGGCACGCCGGCCGACTCGAAGATCTCGAGAAAGCCTTCGCGCGGATACATCCGGGTGCCCTGAAAAAGCTCGTCGAGCTGGATTCCCCAAAGGAGCTCGGCCTGGAGCGATTGGGATTCCTCGAGCGACGACGGCAGGCACCAGTCGAGGACCACGAGACGACCGGCCGACCGGACCGCCTTCCAGGCCGATCGAAGCGAGGCGGGCGGGTCCGACAGCTCGTGGAGCGCATCCTGGACATAGACGAGGTCAAACTCCCCGTCGAACGGCATCTCGACGGTGTCGCGGGCCTCGATGCGGATCCGCCCGTCGAGACCGGCGTCCGTGACATGGCGGACGGCCCGCGCGACGGAGTCGGGCTCGAACTCGACGCCGACGAGATTCGTCTCCGGGAACCGCTGCGCGACCGCGATCAGCCAGCGCCCGCCGCCGCAGGCGACGTCCAGCACTCGGCCGCCTGCGGCGAGCCTCGCCGCGAGATCGGGCAGCGCTGCGAGGCCCTCCTGGAAGAACACCGCGATGTCCTGGACGGTGACCGCCTCGATCGCACGATGGAACCGGGGCGGCCGCTCGGCGACCGTGCGACCTGTCCGGAAGAAGTCGGCCAGCGACGCGTAGTCGAGGCTCGACACCACGGCGGCGACGAACTGGCCGCCGAGGTATTCCGGCCGCGAGTCGTCTAGGAGGACGGACGCAACGTCGGCCGGCAGCGTTACCGACGTCCCGTCGAAACCGACGATGTCGCTCGCGTGAGCCGCCCGGACCCATGCCTCGACCGGAGTGCCCGCGCAGCCCGTCGCCGCCGCGAGCTCCGCGGGCGAGATCCCGCCCTCGCCGGCCGCCCGGATTCGCTCGAACAGGCCGAGCTCGAGACCGAGGTAGACCGCCCAGCTGAGGTAGAACCCGCCGAGGCGCTGGGCGAGCTCATCGAAGCGGTCGTCCGGGGAGGTGGACTGGTCGGATGCGGGCAGGACCGAGTTGGCCATGGCCCGATTGTCTCGCATGACGAACGGAGGCGCCCGCCCGGCGGTTACCGGTCGAGCGCCATGGGCCTCGGGGGTCGCGATGGGCGGGCACCTCGCTGGGGAGCCCGCGGTCAGGAACATCAGCTGGAAACACCGGGGCGCCGATCGGAGGAGGATGATCGGCGCCCCGGCGGGTCAGGGTTGGCGCATCGGCCTGGGCGACGCGACGCGCCTGGTGGGTTCGGGATCTCTGCGACGAGCTACTGCGCCCGCATCCGGATGCTGGAGCCGGTCGTGTCGGTTCGTGCCGGGACGTACGTGTCGTCCTTCGACGCGTCGCCGGTGCCAGCGGTCCCGAGCCGGGGGCCGCCGAAGCCACCGTAGGCCGGCGCGACCGCGGAACCGTAGGTGCCGGTGATGTCGACGTTGTGGTCGTAGAAGGGGACGTTTGGCCGGGCCACGATGACGGTCTCGCCGTTGCTCCAGCCGTGATCGATGACGGCCGGCGGCGCGATCGCCTTCACCGCAACGACTGGTGCGACGGACTTGGTGCTGTTCAGGGCCACGATCGCGAGCGAGACCGCGAGGATGGCGATCACCGCGAGCGCGGCGAGCCAGGTCGGGAAACGCCCGAAGCCGATCTGGGCGGGGACGGTACGGGTTGAAGCGGACATCGGTTCCTCCAGGGAGTGATCAGGTGGGTCCGGAGCCGGCCGGAATGGCCGGCGTCCGGAGGTCAGGTGAGGTGGAGCGCTACTGCGCGCGCATCCGGACGGTCGAACCCGTCGTGCCGGCTCGGGCCGGGACGTACGTGTCGTCCTTCGACGCGTCGCTCATGCCGGTGGTCCCGAGGCGAGGACCGGCAAAGCCGCCGTAGCTGGGGATGAGGCTCGGCGCCCAGGTCGTGCCGATGCGGGTCTCGCCGTTGCTCCAGCCGTGATCGATGACCGCCGGCGGCGCGATCGCCTTCGCGGGCGAGACCGGCGTGGCGGCCTTCGTGCCGTTAAGGGCCACGATGGCGACCGTGGCGGCAAGGATGACGACCAGCGCCAGGGCGGCGAAAGCCGACGGGAGCCGCCCGAAGCCCATCTGGGCCGGAGCGGTGCGAGCGGAAGCGGACATCTGTCCCTCCTGGTTTCCGACCGGTCCGCTGTCCAGGGATGGCAGCTGGTCGACCGATCGCGTTCGATGGATTGCATGCTCGGCTCGCGAGCCGGCCGCGCCATCGGGCGGTCGCCCCACGCGACCGGTCGCCGCGCCTCAATCTCGCGGGCGAGATGCCTTATGCCTCCTTACGCCCGTGCCCAGCGGCTCTCGGATGCAACCGCCGCGACACGCCTGGTGTTTCATTGACCGAGATGGACTCGCAGCCCCCGACCGACCCGAACGCCGAACGCGATGCGGCCCTCGCCGACCGGCTGGCCGTTGACCTCGATTCGGCGTTCGAAGCACTGGTCGCCGCGCACGTCGGCCGCCTCTTCACGATCGCGCTCCGGATCCTCGGCAGCCGCAGCGACGCCGAGGAGGCTGCCCAGGACGCGCTGGTCCGGGCTTATCGGGCTCTCCGCAGCTACGACGACGCGCGGATCCGCTCGCTCCGCGTGCGGCCTTGGCTGACGACAATCGTTGTCAACGTCTGCAGGAATCGGACCCGCGTGCAACGGGTGCGGACGACCGAGCTGGCATTCGATCCCGGCGCCGAGCCGGTATCCGATCCCGTTGCCCGACGCGACGCCCGCGAGGCGTGGGCCGCGCTCCTCGAGACGCTGCCAACCGCGCAGCGGGTCGCCGTCGTCCTCCGCCACGTCGACGGCCTGTCCTATACAGAGATGGCCGATGCCCTCGGCAAACCGGAAGGAACGCTGAAAGCCCAGGTCCATCGGGGCCTGGCCGCGCTGCGCGACGCCCTCGCCGACGAGCGGGGCGATCGCAGGGAGATGACCGCATGACCCGACTCGGACCCAACCCGACTTCTGGCTCGGCTGGAGACGCCGGGTTCGCCGCCATCGAGGCGGCCCTCTCGACGCTCGGGGAGCCGGCGCCCGCCCGTCTCGGGCACGCGGCGCTCGTCGCCGTCGGCCTTGCCGACGACTATGCCGTCATCGACTCGCCGATCGGGCCGCTCCGGATCGCGTGGAACGGGAGGGGCGTCTCGGCGGTCGACGGATCGATCGACGACCAGACATTCGAGGTCGCATTCTTCGCCCGCACGGGTCGCCGGGCGGTCCGCGCGGAGGCGCTGCCGGCCCGACTCGGAGCGGCGATCCGTCGACGCCTCGTCGGCGACAGGCGGGCCCGGATCGAGCTCGACTTCCGCGGCTCGTCCCCGTTCGAGCAGGCCGTCTGGCTCAAGGCGCTCGAAATCCCGCGGGGCGAGGTTCGACCGTACGGCTGGATCGCGGCCGAGATCGGCCGGCCCAAGGCGGTCCGGGCGGTCGGGACGGCGCTCGGCCACAATCCCATACCCCTCATCGTGCCGTGCCACCGCGTCGTCAGGACGGACGGGTTCATCGGACAGTACTCACTCGGCGGCCCCGCCAACAAGCGGACGATCCTCGCCGTCGAGGGGGCCGATCCCGATGGCCTCGAGGGCCTTGCGCGGGCCGGGATCCGCTACGTCGGCTCGGACACCACGAACATCTTCTGCCTGCCAACCTGCCGCGACGCCCGCCGCGTCACCGATCGGCATCTGGTCCGATTCCGCTCATCGGGCGAGGCGTTCTCGGCCGGCTACCGGCCGTGTCACCACTGCCGGCCGGTCGCGGCGGCGGGCGCAGCCTGACGCTCGCTCGCGGACGCGCGAGGCCGCGTGCGGCCCTCGCGGAACCTCTGGTAGACTCGGCTAACCTTGGACCAGCCGACTATGCCAACGCTCGCGCGAACCCACTCGGCCTCGCCGGCACTCGTATGGGTCGCCATCCTGATCCTGTACGTCGTCTGGGGTTCGACCTACCTCGGCATCCGGATCGCGATCGAGTCGATCCCGCCGTTCGTGATGGCCTCGACGCGCTTCCTCATCGCCGGAGTCGTCATGCTCGGCGCAGTGGCGATCGTCCGACGTCGGGCGCTCGTGCTTCCCAGCGCCGTCGAGCTCCGCGACTGCTTCATCGTCGGCGCGCTGCTGATGGGCGGCGGCATGGGTGCCGTCGCATGGGGCGAGCAGACCGTGCCGTCGGGTATCGCCGCCCTGCTCATCGCGTTGATGCCGGCGTGGGTCGCGGTCTATGGCCGCGTCTTCTTCCACGATCGGCTGCCGGTCCTCGCCGCGCTCGGGATCGGCGTCGGGATGGCCGGCGTCGCGATCCTCGTCGGCCCATCGGTTGTGCTCGAGGGCTCGCTCGACCCGGCCGGCGTCGCGGCCCTCCTGATCTCGCCGATGTCATGGGCGGCCGGGTCGGTGTTCGCGGCGCGGCGGGCGCGCCTGCCGCGCGACCCGTTCGTCACGACGGGCCTCCAGATGCTGAGCGGAGCGCTCGTCCTCGGCGGTCTGGGGTTGGTCGTCGGCGAGTTCGCCCGGTTCGACCCGGCAGCGGTGACGCCGGAGTCGCTCGCGGCCCTCGCCTACCTGACGATCGTCGGCAGCCTGATCGCGTTCACGGCATACGCGTGGGTCCTCCGCCATGCGCCGCTGCCGCTGATCGCGACCTACGCCTTCGTGAACCCGGTCGTCGCGGTCATCCTCGGCGCGATCGTGCTGGATGAGGAGGTCGCACCGCTCCAGATCCTCGCCGGCGCCGTGATCGTCGTCGGCGTCGCGTTGATCATCCTGTCGCGAAGCCGGATGCCGTCAACGGCGGCGGCGTCCGCGCCGTCCGGTGTGCAGGCACGCGACCCGGACGAGGTGCAGCCCACGGCTGCGTGACACTCAGGTCTCGGCAAGGATCGTTCGGGCGACCCGCGAGGCGAGAACCATGATCGTGATCTGGGGGTTGACACCGAGCGCCGTGGGAAACAGCGAGCCGTCCGCGACATAGAGCCCCCGGACGACGGCGTCGCCGCGGCCGCCGCGCCGGACCCGGCCGGACGGGTCGCAGGCGTGGTCACGCCGCGAGGCGCCCATTCGGGCGGTCCCCATCTGGTGGGCTGAGAACAGCGTTCCACGGTTGGGCCTGAAGTCGTACGCCGCGAGCTCGCCCTCGAACCTTGCGAAGGTCACCGCCTCGTCACCGAGCGCCCGCCGTGGCCGGCGGTACCAAGCCGGTCGCGTGCCGACCGCCACGATCTCGTCGGCGCCGGCAGCCCGCGCGAGCCGCGCCATCGAGACCAGCGCGTGACGGAGCGTTGCGACGCCCGAGGCGTCGAGGCCGTAGTCGACGCGGACTCGGCCGGCCCTCGTGACGGTCGTCCGGCCCGCGCCGCCGTCGCGGGTGACAGCGATCAGCGGTCCTATGCGTCCGGCGCGGGTCATCAAATCCTGGTGGGCGTCGGTGCCCTCCCAGGGCAGCGCGAGGGCCATGAGCCCAGGGTGACCCGGCGCCGACTCGATCACGTACCCATTGCTGCCGTCGACGGGGCGTGCGAACTGCGTGGACCGCGCGGCCTGCATCGTCCCTCGCCACATCTCCACCGGCTCGGCGTACAGGCCCGCTACGACGGGGACGGGATGCAGCCGGAGATGACGGCCGATCGCCGGATGGCTCAGGCCGGACGCGGCCAACAGCGCGGGCGTGCGCAGCGCCCCGCCCGCGACGACGACAACGGGGGCACGGACCACCAGCCGGCGCGTCCGCCCGGCAGGGTCCGGGGCTCCGCTCGCCGCATCCGTCCAGAGCACGTTCGCTTCGACGCCGACGGCGCGATCCCGCTCCATCAGGACCCGCGTCGCGCGTGCCCGCTCCACGATGCGCGCGCCCGCGGCGTGGGCGCGCGCGAGGTGGGCGCGGATTCCGGAGACCTTCGTCCCGCGCGGGCACCCGAAGGGGCAGCTCCCGCAATCGCCGCAATCGACTCCGTTCCGTCGCGTCCGGGCAGCCTCCCAGCCGAGCGCGGCCGCGCCGCGAAGAATCACCTCGTCCTTGGGCGGGACGACCGTCGACTCGGCGACGCCAAGGTCGCGTTCGATCGCGTCGACGTCCGCGTCCCAGGTCGCGTCGGTCAGGCCCTCGACGCCGTGGTGGCGCTCCCAGTCCTCGCGGACCCAAATGGGTGCGGGAATGCTCGTCATCCAGTTGACGACGGTCCCACCGCCGACCACGCTGCCCGAGAGCATCGTGATCGAGCCGTCCCACGTCGCGAGCAGGCCATAGTTGAGATAGAGGCGGGCGTACGCGTCGAGCTCGTCCCGCGGCATCGTCGCCTCATTGACGAACGGTCCGGCCTCGAGAACGACCACCGACCGCCCCGCCCCGGCGAGCGCCGCCGCGACGACGCCGCCTCCAGCGCCGGAGCCGACAACGACCGCGTCGGCGTCCATGCCCATCGGCTCGTCAGGCGAATCCCTCTCCAACGGCCGCGTGGCCGTGATCGTCGTTAGGCGCGGCGTGACGGGTGGTGCGTCCGGCCGATAGCCGATGAGCTTGAGACGCGGGTTTGGCTGCTCCAGGCCAGGGTCGGCGTACGCGAGGAACGTCAGGAGCGTTCGCAGCCCGTGGAAGGCCGTCCGCTTGACCGCGATCGGCGACGTTGCCCAGGACAACAGGTAGCGCTCACGCGCGGCCGGCGACATGTCCCGGAACGCGCGCGAGGTCCGGCTCAGCGCTGCATTCGCCACTCCCGACTGGATCAGGCGCAGGATCAGGCGGAACTGGCCCACCTGGGACGGGTCAGCGGCCCGCTCCAGCGCGTCGACGGTCAGCCGCGCGCGGCGGAGGGCGTCGCCGCGGACGAACGTCTCGGCGAGCTCGGCGAGCGTCGTGAGCTCGGCGTCAGTCCAGGGCTTGGACGGCATTGCGGCCGATCATAGGCCGACGTCGGTGCCGGGATCGCTCAGACGGGCTCGCGCTCGAACCCCGCGGCCGGCCACGGCTCACAGCGGAGCGGCCGGTCCTCCCGGTAGCCGAGCGCGTAGTCCGCCTGGATCAGCGTGTGCAGCTGGCTCGTGCCCTCGTAGATCACGGCAGCCTTCGAGTTCCGGAGGTAGCGCTAGACTGGAAACTCGTTCGAGTAGCCGCTCGCGCCGTGGACCTGGATCGCGTCGAGCGCGCTCTGGACGGCATGCTCGGTCGCGTGCCACTTCGCGAGCGACGTCTCGCGTGTGTTCCGGAGCCCCTGGTTCTTCAGCCAGCCGGCGCGCCACACGAGCAGCCGCCCCATCTCGGTGCCGGCGACCATCTTCGCGATCAGCTGCTTGACGAGCTGATGGCGGCCGATCTCCTCGCCGAACGTCTGGCGCTAGTGGGCGTAGCGGACGCTCGCGTCGACGCACGCCTGGGCGAGCCCGACCGCTCCCGCGGCGACGGTGTACCGGCCCTGGTCGATCGCGCTCATCGCGACCAGGAAGCCCTCGCCCTCCTCGCCGATCCGATGCTCCTGGGGGACGACGACGTCGTCGAGGTTGATCAGCCCAGTGTTGCCGGCCCGGATGCCGAGCTTGCCGTGGAGCGTTCCCGTCGACAGCCCCTTCATCCCCCGTTCGAGGACGAACGCGGTCACGCCCTTGTGCTTCTTCGACCGGTCAACCGACGCGAAGACCAGGAAGTGGTCGGCGATATCGGCGAGGCTGATCCACAGCTTCTGTCCGTTCAGTCGGTAGGCCGAGCCGTCGCGCCTTGCGGTCGTCGC
Source organism: Chloroflexota bacterium (assembly GCA_045804885.1). GTDB lineage: Bacteria > Chloroflexota > Limnocylindria > Limnocylindrales > CSP1-4 > CF-46. The sequence continues at coordinate 16,560 of JBJMMH010000069.1, forward strand.
GAGGTTGCCCGCGTCGGTTCCAACGCCCGGCTCGGTCAGGCCGAACGTCGCGAGCTTCTCGCCGCGGGCCTGGGGCACGAGCCAGCGTTGGCGCTGCTCCTCCGTCGCCCACTGGAGCAGCGCCAGCGAGTTCAGCCCGACGTGAACGCTCTGTACCACGCGGAACGAGGTGTCGGCTCGCTCCAGCTCCTCGCACAGGATCGCGAAGCTGATGTAATCCATGCCGGATCCGCCATACCGCTCCGGGATCGGGGCGCCAAGAAAGCCCTGCTCCGCCATGCGCGCGAAGAGCTCACGGGGGAAGCCGCCAGCCTCGTCCCAGCGCCGGATGCCAGGCAGGATCTCGTTCTCGGCGAACGCCTGGACCGCCTGCTGGACGAGGCGGTTCTCGTCGGTGAGGGCGAAGTCGACCATCCACGAAGCGTAGCGGGACCGACGGCCGCCGTTGGCGCGCCAGACGGCCCGGTGCCCCAACCTATACTCGGCCGATGGAAGAGCCCGTCACCTCGGTCGCGGACCTTGCCTCCCAGGCGAAGCACCTCTCACCCGTGCTCGGCCGCTATTTCGAGCGGAGCTGGGACCACGGGGAGGGCCACCGACTCTTCGACACGACGGGGCGGGCCTATCTTGACTTCGCCAACGGGATCGCGGTGACGGCTCTCGGTCACCGCCACCCGCGGGTGACGGCGGCGATCCACACCCAGGTCGACAAGCTCATCGGGCCGACCGGAGCGATCGGCTACAGCGAGCCCGTGGTGACGCTGTCGACGATGCTCGCCGAGACGTTCCCGGATCCGATCGACACGGTGATGTTCCTGAATTCAGGGTCCGAGGCGATCGACGGGGCGCTGAAGCTCGCCCGGCGCGTCACGGGACGGCCCGGCATCATCGCGTTCCACGGCGGGTTCCACGGCCGGACATTCGGCGCGACGAGCGTGACGACGTCGAACGTGAATTACCGCGCCGGCTACGAGCCGCTGCTGCCTTCGGTCTACCTCGCGCCGTTCCCGGCCGCTTATCGCGACTTCGACGGCGACGATGATGCGGCGACGCAGCAGTGCCTCACAGCGCTGCGGCGGATTCTCTCGTCAACTATCCCGCCGTCGGCGGTCGCCGCGATCCTCATCGAGCCCGTGCAGGGCGAAGGCGGCTACTATCCCGCGCCGCCCGCCTTCCTCCAGGGTCTCCGCGAGATCTGCGACGAGCACGGGATCCTGCTCATCGCGGACGAGGTCCAGACCGGCTACGCCCGAACCGGGATGATGTGGGGCTTCGAGCATGCCGAGATGCTCCCTGACGTCGTCACCGTCGCGAAAGCAGTCGCCAACGGACTGCCGCTCTCCGCGATCGCGACGCGACGCGAGCTGCAGGAGCGCTGGGGTCGGAGCGCCCACGGCTCCACGTACGGCGGCAACCCGGTCGCCTGCGCCGCCGGCGTCGCCGTCCTGGAGACGGTCCGCGACGACGGCCTCGTGTTCAATGCCGGCCGCCGCGGCGTCGAGCTCACGCAAGGGATGTACCGGCTGATGGCCGAGGACGAGCGCATCGGAGACGTTCGCGGCCCGGGACTGATGGTCGGCGTCGAGCTCGTGACGGACCGATCGACGAAGGCTCCGGACGGCGATCTCGCGACGGCGCTCGTCGCGAGGTGCGCGGAGCTCGGGTTGCTCGTGCTCAGCTGCGGACTTGCCCACCAGGTCGTCCGCTGGATTCCCCCGATCGACGCGTCAGCCGCCGAGATCAGCGAGGCGGTCGAAATCTTCGGCGAGGCGCTGAGAACGGTCTGAAGGCTCCGGCCTTGCGAGGCACGGGAGACACGCGAACGCGCCCGCCGGGCGACGGGCGCGTTCGAGGAGGGGGCGTTGCGGCACCGAGCCCGTCGGCGCCGCGGGCAGCGTGCTAGCGGTTCTGGGAGAGGAACTTCATCACGTCATCGAGGCGGAAGCGCCGATCGCCCCGCTTGCATACGCGATAGAACGGCAGCTCGCCGCGATCTCCAAGACGCTTCACGGTGTTGACGTGGAGATGCAGCATCTCGGCGACCTCGGTCGCCGTGAGCATCGGTCCCAGTTCGTTGACGGCCATGGACCCCATGTTGCCTCGCTTAGAGCACTTCGCGACGAGATCGCACCTCTGGGGTGGCCAGGGGTAGGGTGCGGCTCGCTGATGGGCGGAATGTATGAGTGGGCGGATGGGGTCGCCAAGCCGTACTTTGGGCTAGTCGCGAGTACCAGGTTGCCGTTACGGGAGCCGTCCGGGACCCGCGTTGGAAGGCCCGGTATGCTGACCCTCCCCGCGCCCGTCGGGGATTTTCAGTCAACAGGGGAGGGATAGCGCCATTCCTGGGACCGGCGACGCCCTGCGCAGGACCTCCGACGCGCTGCTTCGCGACCTCGAGGCGCTGCTCGAGCTCGAGGAGGAGAAGCGGACGATCGAGCCCGGAGATCCACACCTCGTTGACCTCGCGGCCCGGATCGAGCTCGTCGCCAAGCGTGTGCTCGCGAACAGCACGAGTCAGCGTGCCCAGACGCAGTTGATCCACCAACTGACCGAGTCGGGCTCCCCCGCCGCCCCCGACGCGACGATCGACGAGACACCTCGCTCCATGGAGGCGATCCTCGGGGCGTGGCGCCAGGCCGAGCGCCAGCTCGACGCCGCGGCGCCGGGATCGGCCGAGGCGAAGGAGGCAGAGCTCCTCGTCGAACGGCTCCGCGAGGAGTATCGACGGGCGCACGACGAGCAGCTTGGCGACAAGCGCTGACCGCCTAGCGGGATGGCGTCCCCGGCAGGATTCGAACCTGCGGCCTTCCGCTTAGAAGGCGGCTGCTCTGTCCACTGAGCTACGGGGACTCCGGCGGGGATGGTAGCCCGCCTCGCGTCCCGCCGATATCCGTCTCCTGGAATCGTCGGGCTGTCCCAGCTGATGAAGGAGCCGCCGTCGATGCCCGCCGACCGTCGCCCGATGACAACCGCGATGCTCCACGCAGCGATGATCGCGCTGGCCGGCACGCTCAAGGGCGTCGTCGACCGGGAGGTGTCGCGAGCGACCGATGCCGAGGACGAGCGGGTCATGGTCTGCCGGAACTGCCGCATGCTCGTCGGATCGCCGCATGCCGGGGATCGCGCGGGATGCGTCCCCGAGGAGGACCGCCTGTCCGTCCTCGGCATGGATCTCCTCGTGCTTCCCGGCGCGTCGAACCTCGTCGAGGCGACGACGCCGGCCGACCTCCATCCGCTCCAGCGGCGGGTGCTCGCGCGGATGATCCGGCTGGATCGCGAACGTCGCTTCGACGATGCCGATCTGGATGGCGGGGCCTAGCGCCGGAGGAGCACGATGACGGCGAACGTCACCACGTAGATGACGACGAAGCCGACGGTCGCCCGCGTCGTTCCGCCGAGCCCCAGGACCCGACTCCGCATGAGCGCGGCGACGATCCCGAGCGCGACGAGCACCGCGAACAGCAGCGGCAGCGGCAGCGTTCGCGCCGCCGTCACGAACGCCGCAACGGCTGCGATCAGGAAGTAGACGCCGAGGGCCACGCGCGAGTCCATGCGGGCGATTGTGCCAAGCCCCAGCGGCGTGGATCCGGTGCTGCCAGCCGCCCCGCCACAGAGGGCGGAGCGGCGGGCGACGCATGAGCCCGGGTGGCCTCTTCGCCGGAACCGGTCCGGACGGTGGGGACGGGCCCTCGCAGTGCGCGGAAGCCACGAAGGTCCCGCGAGCGACACCTCTGTGACCGCCGAGATCGCGCCGCGTGGTTCCGCACACAGCCTCGGGTTCGCGACCTAGCCTACTGCGGCCGGGGGGCGTGGTCCATCGATTTCGTGGCCTACTTCACTCCGGTCGACGCCGGAATCCGGCGTGGTATGCTCCGCGCCCCTTCCGACCAAGGAGTCGATGACGACCGTCGAGCCGCGCGACACCCAGCTCGGCCTTGGCCTCGCGGCCGAGCTCCCGCAGACCCTGCCTGCCATCGCCATCGCGCCGGAGTGGAAGGAACAGCAGCGGCTCTGGGGCCACTCGTTTCATCCGATGTGCTCGTATCTCGCGAGCTTCCCGGCTGCACTCGCCCACGCCTTCATCGCCCGCTACTCGCGTCGCGGCGACGTCGTCCTCGATCCCTTCTCGGGGCGTGGAACGACGCCGCTCCAGGCGTCGGCCGAGGGCAGGATCGGCGTCGGCAACGACCTCAACCCGTTCGCCCACCTCCTCACGGCGTCCAAGGTCGAGCCGGCGACACGGGCCGAGGCCATGACGCGGCTCGCGGCGCTGCGCCTGACGTGGGCGGCCACGGCCACCGAGTGGTCTGTGCTTGCGGACGGCGTCCTCGCCGACCCCGCGACGCTCGTGCCACGAGCAGGCTGCGGAGCCCGACCAACCGACGGCGTCGAGCTCGTGCCGCCTGAAGTCGCCGTCGCGTTCCACCGCCGGACGCTCGCTCAGTTGCTCCTCGTCAGGACGAGCCTCGATCTGGATCGGCCGCCGGATCGATTCCTCGCGGCGGCGCTGACCGGGATCCTCCACGGCAAGAGCGCCTCGTACCTGTCGGAGATCATGCCGAACACATTCAGCATGGCGCCGCGGTACGTCCGGGAGTTCGCGGCGAGGACGGCGTTCGCCTCGCCCGAGCGTGACGTCTTCGGCTGCCTCGAGCTCAAGGTCGGGCGGCTGTTCCGCCAGGCCCCGCCACCGGGCCGAGGGATTGCCCTTCTCGGCGACGCGCGCGACGTCGCGCCACGCGCGCGGGCGGCACTCCGAGATCGTGGATTGCCCGACCGGGCCCGCCTTGTCGTCACCTCGCCGCCATACCTCCGAGTCGTGAAGTACGGCTACTACAACTGGCTGCGGACCTGGTTTCTCGGGTTCGATGCCAGGGCGATCGACGCGACACTCGACGACGCCCATCACCGTGAGCCCTACCTCGCGTTCCTGCGCGACGTCCTCGCGGGTCTCCGCGAGGGGCTCACCGACGACGCGGTCGTCGTCCTCGTGGTCGGCGACGTGGAGTTCGACCGGGGAAGGCCCATCCGGGGCGCCGTTGGGCTGGCCGAGCGCGTCTGGGAGATGGCGGCAGAGCCCGAGGGCTATCGCCTCGCGGGCGTTGCGCTCGACGACGTCGCGGCGCACCGCAAGATGACCAAGCTCTGGGGCGACGAGGCGGGTCGCGCGACGAAAACCGACAGGATCCTCGTCCTCGGAGCCACGGAGGCGGGCCGGCGCCGGGCCATCGCCGCCGCCGCGACCCCAGTCGAGTGGGAGTGGCCGCCTCGCGCGCTTCGTCTCCTGTGAGCGGCCTCCGTCGCTAGAATTCCTCGCGATGAACCAGATGTACCACCCGAACGATCTCGCGGCGATGGATCCGCTGGTCCTGATGAAGAACCTCGACCACGTCCGAATGACAAGTCGCCGGCTCTCGTACGTGCTGCAGCAGCAGTCCCACCTGTATACCCCGGAGGCGAACGATCTCCGGGAGCAGATCGACCGCTACGTGGAGGCCGAGCGCCAGATCGAGAGCGAGATGGCCAGGCGACGCATTCGAGCCTGACCGCATAGCCTCCGAGCCGCAGCTCCCGCGCGAAGCGCGATCGCATTCGTCGCAGCCCGGGAGGGGCGGGGCTGGAAAGGCGCCGGGGAGCACCGGAGCGCCCGGG
>JBJMMH010000070.1:0-15769 GCA_045804885.1 Chloroflexota bacterium
CCGTCAGCGACCATCCGGGCAGCCTCTCGACCGATCGCGTCCTTCGCGCCGGGCTCCAGTCGCTCGCGGACATCGAAGGCCCGCTCGGCGGAGGCCCGCCCGGCCGGCACGGCGCCGCCATGCGTCCGGACGACCCGGCCCTGGCGCTCGAGGACGTCGAGGTCCTTGCGGATCGTGACGCCGGATACATGGAACGTCGCCGAGAGGTCCGCGACACGGGCGCGCCCATGTTCCTCGACGATTCTCGCGATGTACTCCTGGCGTTCCTCGGCGAAGACGTCGCTCCGGCCCGGATCGGTCGTCACAGGCATCCCTTGGTGCGGGTTGACGGGCGAAAGGGGTTGCGAGTGCCGACGGTAAAGGAAGCGTTAACGAACTGTCAACAAGGATATTGAAACAAGTCGAAACCCGTGGCATGCTGCGCTGAAGCGCACCGGGAGGACCCATGACGACGATCGCCCAGCCGTCGACGACGGCGCAGGACGTGCTCCGCGGGCAGCGGATCGAGTTGCCATCGTGGGCGTTCGGCAACTCCGGCACGCGGTTCAAGGTCTTCGCCCAGCCCGGCGTCCCGCGCGACCCGTTCGAGAAGATCGCCGACGCCGCCCAGGTTCATCGCTACACCGGCGTCGCTCCGACCGTCGCGCTCCATATTCCGTGGGACAAGGTCGACGATTACGAGAGCCTTGCCGACCACGCCCGTGCCCTCGGCGTCGCCTTGGGGACGATCAACTCGAACACGTTCCAGGACAACGACTACATGCTCGGCAGCGTCTGCCATCAGGACGCGCGGATCCGGCGGAAGGCCGTGGACCACCTGTTCGAGTGCGTCGACATCATGGACGCGACCGGCTCACGCGACCTCAAGCTCTGGTTCGCCGACGGGACCAACTATCCCGGCCAGGACGACATCCGCGCGCGACAGGACCGTCTCGCGGAGTCGCTCAGGATCGTCTACGACCGACTCGGGCCGGGCCAGAGGATGGTCCTCGAGTACAAGCTGTTCGAGCCGTCGTTCTACACGACCGACGTGCCGGATTGGGGGACGTCGCTCGTCCACTGCGTCGCGCTCGGGCCGAAAGCCAAGGTCGTAGTCGACACCGGCCACCATGCGCCGGGCACGAACATCGAGTTCATCGTCGCGTCGCTACTCCGCCTCGACAAGCTCGGCGGCTTCGACTTCAACTCGCGCTTCTACGCGGACGACGACCTGATGGTCGGGTCGGCCGACCCGTTCCAGCTCTTCAGGATCCTCCACGAGTGCGTGAAGGGCGGCGCGCTCGATCCCGAGTCGGGCGTCGCCTTCATGCTCGACCAGTGCCACAACATCGAGCCCAAGATCCCGGGCCAGATCCGGTCGGTCATGAACGTCCAGGAGGCCACCGCGAAGGCTCTGCTCGTCGACCAGGCCGCGCTCTCCGCCGCCCAGGCGGCGGGTGATGTCCTCGGCGCGAACGCGATCCTGATGGACGCCTACGACACCGACGTCCGGGCGCTGCTCGCCGACCTCCGACGGGACATGGGCCTCGACCCGGATCCTCCCCGCGCGTACGCCGCCTCCGGCTACGCGGAGCGCATCGCCGCCGAGCGGGTGGGCGGCGCGCAGGCTGGCTGGGGCGCATGAGCACGGAGGTCCGCGACCCGGCCCGGGAGCTGCTCGAGCGGTCGCACCGGCTGGGCGCAGATCCACGCAACACGAACTACGCCGGCGGCAACACGTCCGCCAAGGGCACGGGCATCGACCCGGTCACCGGCGAGCCCGTCGAGCTGCTGTGGGTCAAGGGTTCCGGCGGCGACCTCGGCACGTTGACCGAGAGCGGGCTGTCGGTGCTGAGGCTTGATCGGTTGCGGGCGCTCATCGATGTCTATCCGGGCGTCAACCGTGAGGACGAGATGGTCGGGGCGTTCGATTACTGCCTCTTCGGCAAGGGCGGGGCCGCGCCGTCGATCGATACCGCGATGCACGGCCTCGTGGACGCCGGCCACGTCGATCACCTCCATCCCGACTCCGGGATCGCGTTCGCGACGGCGGCCGACGGCGAGGCATTGACGCGGGCGTGCTTCGGCGATCGCGTCGCCTGGGTCCCGTGGCGGCGTCCTGGATTCCAGCTGGGTCTGGATATCGCGGCGCTCCAGCGGGTCCGCCCCGAGGCGATCGGCGCGATCCTCGGCGGCCACGGGATCACGGCGTGGGGAGAGAGCTCCGAGGCGTGCGAGGCAAACTCGCTCGAGATCATCGAGACGGCCGAGCGATACATCGAGCGGCACGGCCGACCGACCCCGTTCGGCGACGTCGTCCCGGAATACCAGGCGTTGCCCGCCGCGGAGCGCCGGGCCCGGGCGGCCGCGCTCCTCCCGATCGTGCGCGGCCTGGCCTCGACGGACCGCCCCCAGGTCGGCCACTACACCGACAGCGACGTCGTCCTCGACTTCGTGAGCCGCGAGGAGCATCCCCGGCTGGCCGCCCTCGGCACGTCCTGCCCGGATCACTTCCTGCGGACGAAGGTCCGGCCGCTGGTCCTCGACCTGCCGCCGACCGCGCCGGTCGAGGACGTGAGCGCCCGCCTCCGCGACCTCCACGCCGCGTATCGCGACGAGTACCGCGCTTACTACGACCGCCACGCCGATCCCGACTCGCCCCCGATGCGCGGCGCCGACCCGGCCATCGTGCTCGTGCCGGGGGTGGGGATGTTCAGCTTCGGCGCGACGAAGCAGACCGCCCGCGTCGCCGGGGAGTTCTACGTCAACGCGATCAACGTCATGCGCGGCGCGGAGGCGCTGTCGACCTACGCCCCGATCGCAGAATCCGAGAAGTTCCGCATCGAGTATTGGGCGCTCGAGGAGGCGAAGCTCAGGCGGCTGCCGGCTCTAAGGCCGCTCGCGACGCGGGTCGCATTCGTGACCGGCGGTGGTTCCGGGATCGGCAAGGCGATCGCCGAGCGCCTCGCGGCCGAGGGCGCATGCGTCGTCGTCGCCGACATCGCCGCCGATGCCGCGATTGATGTGGCCACCGCGCTCGATGGTCGCGACGTCGCGATCGGCCTCGGCTGTGACGTGACCGACGGTGGGCAGGTCAAGGCCGCGTTGGAGGCGACGGTGCTCGCATTCGGCGGCGTCGACATCGTGGTGAACAACGCCGGCCTGTCGATCTCGAAGGCGCTGTTCGAGACGTCGGAGGCGGACTGGGACCTCCAGCACGACGTGATGGCGAAGGGCTCGTTCCTGGTGGCCCGCGAGGCGGCGCGTGTGATGCGCGACCAGGCGATGGGCGGCGACCTCGTCTACATCGTCAGCAAGAACGCGTTCTTCGCCGGCCCCAACAACGTGGCGTACGGAGCGACGAAAGCCGATCAGGCCCACCAGGTCCGACTGCTCGCCGCGGAGCTCGGGGAGTTCGGGATCCGCGTCAACGGCGTCAACCCCGACGGCGTCGTCCGGGGCTCCGGGATCTTCGCCAAGGGCTGGGGCGCCGACCGGGCCAAGACCTACGGAATCCCGGAGGACAAGCTCGGCGAGTTCTACGCCCAGCGGACGATCCTCAAGAAGGAGGTCCTGCCGGAGCACGTCGCCGGCGCCGTGTTCGTCCTCGTCGGCGGCGACCTCTCACAGACGACGGGGCTGCACATCCCGGTCGACGCCGGGGTGGCGGCCGCGTTCCTCCGCTGATGGCGCTCCCGCACGAGGCTCTCGAGACCCGGCGTCACGACCCCGACGCCGTCCTGCACCGCCGCGCTGCCGCGTATATCCCGGTCGATGGCGTCGTTGGGATCTTCCAGGCTCTCCACTTCCCGACGACGCCCTGGCATCTCCACGACTTCTATGAGCTCGCGATCGTCGAATGCGGAACCGCGCTCCATGTGAGCTATCGGGGAGTCGAGCCGGTCGCTCGCGGGACGGTCGTGTTCGTGCCGCCGGGCGTCGGGCACGAGTACCGGCTGTGCAGCGGCGTCCGCGTCTACAACTGCCTCTTCCACGCGGACCTTGCCGAGGCCGAGCTCATGTGGGCGTTCCGCGACGACCACCTCAGCGTCCTGTTCGATCCGGCCCACCTGTCCCGAGGCCAGAAGGCCAACCAGATCGTCATCGTCCAGCTCGACGAGAGCGGGACCTCCGCGGCCCTCGCGGCGCTCGAACCCATCCGCCTCGAACAGGCCGACGCCCGGACCCGGACGGGCCAGCTCGCCCACCTGCTGCTCGCGCTCGACGTCGTCGCGACGGCCGTCCGGGCCGACGGCACGACTGACGGGACCAGCCTGCCGTCATCGGTCTCGGCCGCGGTGGACCTGATGGAGGAGGATCTCGCGTTCCCCTGGACCCTCGCTGAGCTCAGCCGCAGGACGTACGTCGGGCCGGCCCACCTCGCGCGAAGCTTCGGCCGCTCGCTCGGAATGCCGCCGATCCACTACCTCTCGCGACTGCGCGCCGAGCGGGCCGCCGCGATGCTCGCCAGGACGGACGACCCCGTCGCGGCGATCGGGACCGCCGTGGGCTGGCCGGATCCGGCCTATTTCTCGCGCCGGTTCCGGACCTCGTTCGGAGTGAGCCCCCGGGAGTATCGGCACCGTCACCAGCGGCCGACCCGGCTCACGGCGAGCGGTCACAAGATCGTCGGCGGCTAGCGCCTCCGCCGCGCAACTTCGTCCAAGAACAGGTCAAGGACGGTCAAGTCGCTCACGACGTCGCCGCCCATGCTGGCGACTCGAAGGCGCGTGCGCCTTCGGCCCGCGGTTACCTGCTCGAGCGGTCTCGACCGCGGAAAACGATCCCGGGCGTCATGCGACGCACCGGTGAGTGGAGGAGCGACCATGCGTCACTCAATCGGGGCGCGACTCGGCGTCCTCACCCTCCTGACCGCGTTGGCGGTCAGTGCATGCAGCGGCGGGTTCGGCGGCTCGTCGCCTAGCCCGGCACAGTCCGCGGCGGCGCCGTCGGCCGCCGCCAGTCAAGCGCCGGCCAGCCAGGCAGGCGCGGCGGTCAAGCTGACCTACCTCGTGGACGACACGGAGGCGACCCAGGCGCGGGCGAAGGCCTTGACGGACGCCTACACCGCACAGCATCCGAACGTCACGTTCGAGATCGAGACACGCCCCGGCGGAACCGAGGGCGACAACATCGTGAAGACCAGGCTGTCCACCGGCGAGATGAACGACATCTTCTGGTACAACTCGGGCTCCCTGCTGCAGGCCCTGAACCCCGCAGACACGCTCGTCGATCTCGCGGGCGAGCCGTTCATCGCGAACATCCAGGAGTCGTACCTCCCAACGGTCTCGCAGGGCGACGCGATCTTCGGCGCGCCGAGCGAGACCGCGATGGGCGGCGGCATCCTCTACAACAAGAAGGTGTTCGAGCAGGTCGGCATCGAGCCGCCGAAGGACTGGGCCACGTTCGAGGCCAACAACGAGAAGATCAAGGCCGCGGGCATCGCGCCGATCGGCGCGACCTACGCCGACACGTGGACCTCGCAGCTCTTCGTCCTCGCCGACTTCTACAACGTCCAGCAAGCCGTCCCGGACTTCGTCCAGAAGTACACCGAGAACAAGGCTCACTACGCCGACACGCCGGCGGCGCAGGCCGGGTTCCAGCACCTCCAGGAGGGCTTCGAGAAGGGCTGGTATCAGAAGGACTTCGGCGCAGCCAAGCTCGACGACGGCCTCAACGCGCTCGCCGAGGGCACGATCGCCCAGTATCCGATGCTGACGTTCACGCTCGGCACGATCAACGACAACCACCCCGACAAGATCCAGGACATCGGGTTCTTCGGCCAGCCGGGCACGGATGCGGCCAAGAACGGGTCGACGATCTGGATGCCGGCCGCCACGTACATCGCCAAGAGCAGCAAGAACGCGGATGTCGCCAAGGACTTCCTTGGGTTCATCGCCTCGGTCGAGGGCACGGAGACCCTCACGAAGGCCATCGCGCCGTCCGGGCCGTACGTCATCAAGGGCTCGAAGCTGCCCGACGACGCGCTGCCGGCGGTAAAGGACATCCAGACCTACCTCGACAACAACGCCGCGGGACCGGCCCTCGAGTTCCTCTCGCCGGTCAAGGGTCCCTCGCTCGAGCAGATCACGGTGGCTGTCGGCTCCGGCTTGAACTCCGCGGCCGAAGGCGCCAGCCTCTACGATCAGGACGTGGCGAAGCAGGCGAAGCAGCTGGGCCTTCCCGGCTGGTAGATCGCCGACCTACCAGCGAGGCGATTCATGAGCAGCACAGGGGTCGGGCCGCCCGGTCCGGCCCCTGTCGCCGTCCCGGAGGCGGGCCGAACCCGGCAGGCAACGATGGGCCGCGAGCGACCCCTGCGACACGTCGCGGGCTCGGCGTATCCCCACTGGTTCTACCTGCCGGCCGGCATCGTCTTCGGGCTGATCTTCGTCCTGCCGACGGCGCTGTCGTTCTACTACAGCCTGACCCGCTGGACGCTGTTCAGCGCGGACTTCATCGGCCTCGACAACTTCTTCCAGTTCTTCCGTGAGCCGTCGCTCACGAGCGGCGCGCGGAACACGATCGTCTACGCGGTGCTGACGAGCGGCCTGAAGGTCGTCCTGGGGCTGCTCCTCGCGACGCTTCTGACCTCGAGGCTCCGCCTCCGCCACGTCCTCCGGTCGATCGTGTTCTTCCCGGTCCTCGTCAGCACCGTGGCCGTGGGCATCACCTTCGCGGTGTTGATGCACCCGTCAAACGGGCTCATCAATCGCTCGCTCGAGGTCGTCGGGATCGACGGCCCGTCGTGGCTGATCGACCCGAGCATCGCGCTGCTCTCGGTCGCGCTCGTCGACGTCTGGAAAGGCGTGGGGATCGCGCTCGTGATCTTCGTCGCCGGGATTCTGTCGATCCCCGAGGACTACTTCGAGGCGGCCCGGCTCGAGGGCGGCGCGTGGGTCAAGTTGCGCCACGTGATCCTGCCGCTGAGCCGGAACGCCACGTACACCGTCATCCTGCTGTCGTTCATCGGCGGCCTGCGGACGTTCGACCTGATCTGGACGATGACGCGAGGCGGGCCCGGTTTCAGCACCGACGTCATCGCATCGACGATCTACAAGCAATACCAGGCCGGCTTCTACGGCCTCGCGACAGCCGGCAACGTGATCCTGTTCATCGCCGTCACCCTGATCGTGTTCCCGATGATGCGCTATTTCAACCGCCACGAGATCGAGCTGTGAGGGCCGTCCGAGCAGTCCGATCGTGGTGGCTCGACGTCGCCGCGCTGGCGGTCGCCGTCGTCGTCTTCGTGATCCCCTTCCTGTTCATCCTCGTCACGGCCGCCAAGGACCGGGCGACGGCGTCGCGTCTCGCGTTCACGCTGCCCGCCGAGTGGGGACAGCTCCTCCAGAACCTCGCCGAGGTCATCACCGCCCGCAACAGCCTGATGGTCACCGCGATGCGGAACAGCGTGATCCTGACGGTCGCGTCGGTGACGCTGATCGTGTTCCTCTCGGCGATGGTCGGCTACGTCCTCCAGCGCCGGCGCGACCGGCTGGGCGCCCTCGTGAGTGCACTGATGCTGGCGGGGCTCGTCATCCCGCCCGCGATCGTTCCGACGATCTACGTGCTCCAGTCGATGGGTCTCTTCAAGACGCTCCCGGGCCTCATCCTGGTCGAGGTGGCGTTCCTCATGCCGTTCTCGGTCCTGATCTTCCGGACCTTCGTGTCGGCGATCCCGCGCGAGCTCGACGAGGCCGCCATCATCGACGGCGCCTCGCCGACGATGCTCTTCCTGCGGGTGATCCTGCCGCTGCTCCGGCCGGCGATCATCACCGTGATCGTCGTGTCGTCGGTCGCGGTCTACAACGACTTCGTGAACCCGCTCTACTTCCTGCCGGGCACAGACAACGCGACCGTCCAGCTCACGCTCTTCAACTTCCAGAGCCAGTTCAACACGCGCTGGAACCTGCTGTTCGCCGACGTGCTGCTCATCACGATCCCGCCACTGGTGATGTTCATCTTCTTCCAGCGCCAGATTGTTTCCGGGATGACGGCCGGCGCGGTCAAGGGCTGATGTCTCCTCCACAGCCCGAGGCAACGCCGGCCGTCTCCGTCAGCGTCACCGACGTTCACTGCCAGCTGCCGCGAGGCGTCCTCGCGATGGGGCGGGATCCGGTCCGGCTCACGTGGCGCGTCGAGCCGGCCTTCGATGGGCTGACCCAGGAGGCCTACGAGGTCGAGGCGTCCGGCGCCGCCGACTTCTCGGCCGTGACAGCGGCAAGCGGAGTCGTCGACTCGCCCGACCAGGTCGGCGTGCCGGATCCTGGACGGCCGCTCGTGAGCCGCGAGGTCCGGTTCTTCCGCGTCCGGGTCCGCGTCGCGGGGAGGTGGTCGGAGTGGGGACCCGTGCTCCGTGTCGAGGCCGGCCTCCTCGAAGGGGCCGACTGGCAGGCGGACGCGGTGACGCTCGAAGACGACCCGGGTGCCGAGGGGCCGTCGCCGGCCCCCTTCATCCGGGGCGAATTCGAGGTAGCTGGCGCGATCGAGTCGGCACGCCTCTACGTGACCTCGCTCGGCCTCCACCGCGTCGCGATCAACGGCCGTCCCGTGAGCGACGATCTGCTCGCGCCGGGCTGGACGCCCTACGACCGCCGCCTGATCGTCGAGACGTACGACGTGACGGCGTTGCTCGCAGCCGGTCAGAACGTCGTCGCCGCGGCCCTCGGCGATGGCTGGTATCGCGGCCGGCTCGGCTGGGAGGACGGCGGCGCCCGCGCGACGTACGGCCGCCAGCTTGGCCTGATCGCGCAGCTCGAGATCCGCCTCGCCGATGGCACGCTCCAACGCGTCGTGAGTGACGGCAGCTGGCTCGCGGCGACCGGCGAGATAATCGCCGCGGACCTCTACGACGGAGCGATCGTCGACTTCCGCGAACGACGCAGCGGCTGGATGCTCCCCGGCTTCGATGCGAGGGCCTGGGAGCCGGCCGCGACCGTCCCATTCGACGCCTCGTTGCTGGAGCCACGTGTGGCGCCGCCCGTCCGGGTCGTCGCGATCCTGCCGGCTTCAATCGTCCGGCGGACGCCGGGGTCGGTTGTCCTCGACAGTGGCCAGAACGTCGCCGGTTACGTCCGGCTCCGCGTCCGTGGTGAGCCCGGAACCGAGGTCGAGGTGCGCCACGCAGAGGTCCTCGAGCCCGACGGCTCGCTGCATGTCCGCTCGCTCCGATCGGCCCGTGCCACCGATCGTTATGTTCTCGCCGACCGCGACGAGATCGAGCTGGAGCCGCCGTTCACGTTTCACGGCTTCCGCTACGCGGAGGTCGCGACGTCAGCCGAGGTGCTATCGGCTGAGATCCTCGCGATCAGCAGTGACACCCCGCCGCGCGCCACGTTCTCTTCGTCGGACATCCATCTGAACCGACTCCACGCCAACGCGGCGTGGTCCCAGCGCGGCAACTTCGTCTCGATCCCGACCGACTGTCCCCAGCGTGACGAACGACTCGGCTGGACCGGGGATGCCCAGGCGTTCGCGCCGACGGCGTCGACGCTCTTCGACTCGGCGGCGTTCTGGCAGAGCTGGCTCCGCGACCTGGATCTCGAGCAGGACGACGAGCTGGGCGTCCCGTCGGTCGTGCCCGATGTCGTCCTCGCCGGCGAGCCGCGATTCGGGCGGGCCGGCTGGGCGGATGCCGCCACCATCGTCCCGTGGGCCGTCTACGACTCGTACGGCGACGCGACGATCCTCCGCCGCCAGCTGCCGAGCATGCGGCGTTGGGTCCACTCACTCGTCGCTCGGCGCGGTGACGATGGGCTGCTTCCGGACGCCATGCAGTTCGGCGACTGGCTGGACCCGGACGCGCCGTCCGACCAGCCCTGGCTCGCGAAGGCCAACTCGACGTTTCTCGCCAACGCGTTCTTCGCGCACAGCGCCCGGCTGCTCGGCGACGCCGCCGGCGTTCTTGGCGAAACGGTTCTCTCGCGCGAATCGCATGAGCTCGCGGCCACGGTCGCGAGGTTGACATGGGATCGCTGGCGGCAGCACGCCCTCACGACGCAGACCGGCTGTGCGGCGGCCTTACAGCTGGGGATCGCTCCGGACGGGGAGCGAGCGGAGGTCGCGGACGTCCTCGCAGGGCTGGTCCGCGATGGCGAAGGCCGAGTGGCGACGGGATTCCTGGGCACGCCGCTCGTCCTCCCGGCGCTCGCGTCCGCGGAGCGGTTCGACGAGGCATACCTGATGCTGCTCCGCCGCGAGCCGCCGTCGTGGCTGTATCAGGTGGCGCAGGGTGCGACGACGATCTGGGAGCGCTGGGACGCGATCCGGCCCGACGGCTCGATCCATCCGGGCCGGATGGCGCCTCCGCCCGGCATGTCCCCAAGCTCGAACGGCGACGGCGGCCACATGCTGTCGTTCAACCACTACGCCTACGGGGCGGTCATCGACTGGGTCTACCGATTCGTGGCCGGCGTCGCTCCTGGCTCGCCCGGCTACCGACACGTCGTCTTCGCGCCGCGGCCCGCTGTCGGAATCGACCATGCGCAGGCGTCTGTCCATTCACCGTACGGCACGGTCGAGGTCGCGTGGCGCCTGGCTCCCGACGTCCTCACGATCGAACTCGCCCTGCCGTTCGGCACGACGGGTGAGGTTCGCCCGCCGATGGCGAGCGATTCGAGCCTGACGGTCGACGGCCGGCCGTCTCCCGCTCCGGCCGGCATCGGCCCGGGCCGTCACGTCATCGTCGTCACTCGGCCTCGCGTCGCCGGGCGGGATCTTCGCCGGCCTTCCGCTCCAGCCACGGTGTGATCACGGCCGCAATGACGCCCGCGGCCTCGTCGGTCGTTCGCGTCCCGGCCTTCACCGCGTCGAAGAAGGTCGGGTCCATTGTCGCGCGCAGGATCGCCATCGCGTCCGCGTCGTCGGCGAGGGGCACGAGCGCTCCGCGGAACAGCCGCTCCCAGCGGGCGCCGTAGTCGGCGCCCGCATCGGCCCACGGACCGTCGACCATCGGCTCGCGAATCCACATCCGGTACCACGTTCCTGATCGATCGATGAAGGATCCGGTCTCTCGCGCCAGCGTCGCGATCCTTTCGGCGAGCGTCTCGAGGCCGTCATAGATGTCCGCGTCGGGCGCCGCCATCTCGTCGAGGGCTCGGTCGACGATGGCCTGATCCAGATCGGCCCGACTCGGAAAATGATTGAACACGGTGGCCGGCGCGACGTCGGCTCGCGCGGCTACCTGCTGCATCGACGTCTGGGAGATCCCTCGCTCGCAGAAGAGGTCCACGGCCGCCTCGATGATGCGAGTGCGGGTCGCCTGCTTCTCGATGGCGCGCTTGCCCAGTCGGTACGATCGGGGCATGTCACCTCAATTGCTTGACGATACTACTCCATCTAACTAAAGTCCGGTGATCGGGCGGAAATCGAAGAGCGAGGGAGAGGCCATGGGCAGGTATCGACTGACTCGGGACGTCGACGCGCCGGCGGAGCGAGTCTTCACCGCGTTCACGGACGCCGCGCTTTTCACGGATTGGCTGAATCTCTCGAAGGTCGTCGAGCTGTCCGGGAGGTTTGGCGACGCCGGCAGCGAGTTCATGATGGTCGTCGGTGGTCCCTGGCGGTTCCGAAGCGAGGTTGTCGCGTCGCGGCCGCCCTCTTTCCACGAGTGGGCAGGCCGCGGGCTGTTCGGTGCCGCGTACCACATGACGGCCACGCTGACGCCGACTGGCGACAAGACCCATCTCGACATGGTCACCGAATACACGGTGCCGTTCGGCGCTCTCGGCCGCTGGATCGACCGCCGCTGGATCGACCGTCCGCCGCGGACGACGGTGAATCGGGAGTTCGATCGCCTCGTCGAGCTGACGTCGGCCCCGCCGCGACGCTTAGTCGCGACCGACGCCTCCTCGCCGATGGCCTCGCCGAGCGCCGAGTCATGATCCGGACGGCCCACCTCGTGCTCGCGGTCGCGTTCACGATCGGCGTCGTCATCCAGGTCTTCCTCGCGGGGCTCGGCGTGTTCGACGATCCATCGACGTTCGGCGTTCACGCGACGTGGGGTTACATGCTCGAGGTCGTCGTCCTCGCCCTGCTGGTCCTGGCGATCATCGGCCGCCTCGGGCGGCGGCAGATCGCCTACGCAGCGGCGCTGATCGGGATGTTCGCGCTGCAGTCGATCTTCGTCGCGGTCCGCGACGAGGTCCCCGTGATCGCGGCCCTCCACCCTGTCAACGGGTTCGCGATCCTGTTGGTCGGGATCTTGCAGACGCGGGACGCCTGGGGTGCGCGCGC
This sequence comes from Chloroflexota bacterium, assembly GCA_045804885.1. Taxonomy (GTDB): domain Bacteria; phylum Chloroflexota; class Limnocylindria; order Limnocylindrales; family CSP1-4; genus CF-46. The sequence continues at coordinate 12,214 of JBJMMH010000070.1, forward strand.
GACCGCTCGTGCTCAGCGCGCCTCGGCGGCATACGCGCCTGCGCTCGAGTAGCCCGGGTTCGTCGCACACGGATGCGCCCCGGGTGGCCTGGCCACCCGGGGCGCGGAGCGCGCGAGGGACTGACGCGGGTCAGCGCGTGAAGAACTCGGTGAGGACGGGGCCGATCACATCGGGGGCGACGTTGTGCTCCTGACCCGGCAGCGTGGCCGACTCGCCATTCGGGATCGCGTCGCCGAGGACGGCGACGGTCTGGAGGAAGAACGGGAAGCTCGACTCGCCGGCGATGACGATCGTCGGCTGGCTGACGTCCTTCGCCTTCTCGACCGGGATCGAGTAGTCGCCCATGATCCGGCCGTCGTACGCGAGCGTGTGGGCGATCTTCTCCTGGGCTGCCCAGAACGGCTGGGTCTTGGCGAATGCGACGAACTCCGGCGGCAGCCCGACGACGTTCGCCGTGAAGTACTCGACCGCGTCGCTCTGACGGCCTTCAGCGACCAGCCGCTCGTACGTTTCGACGGTGTCTGAAGGCGGACGGGCGGCGGGGTCGTCGATGTAGGGCGGCTCCCAGAGTGCGAGCTTCGCGACCTTGCGCGGGAGCGCTCTCGCCGCCTCCAACGCGAGCGCCGCGCCCGACGAGGTTCCGTAGAGGAACGCCTGGCCGCCCGCGGCCTCGATGACCGCCGCGATGTCCTCGATCTCGCGGTCGACGGCGTACGGCAGCGTGTCGCCGCTGTCGCCCCGCCCGCGGCGGTCGAAGTTGTAGACGGTGAAGTCGGCCGCGAGGACCTGCGCGAGGCCCGCGTTTGACTGGCGGTCGACCGACCCGCCACAGACGAGGACGACCGCGGGCCCGCTGCCGAGCTTGTCGTACGCGATCGTCGTGCCGTCGGCGGATTTGACAGTCTGAAGCGTCGTGGTGGTCATGGGGTTGGCTCCTCTCACTCTATTGAGACCGACTTATCCTGCCGGATTCATCGCTTGGTCGAAGCCGGCGGCGGGTTCTCGACATCGACCGGTCACATCGGCCCGACGGGCCACAATGTCGAGGCCCGATCCTCAGCTCCGACAACGGGATGAACGACGCCGCAAAGGCGCCCTGAACGAGCGAAGGAGCCCAGCGATGAAGTACATGATCCTCATCCACTCGAACCCCAACCTCTGGCAATCATTGCCAAAGGAAGAGGTCGACCGAGTCCTCGGCAACCACTACAAGGCCATCGAGGAGATGAAGCAGTCCGGGGAGCTGGTCCGCGTCGAAGGTCTCGGCTGGGACCAGACGTTCGTGCAGTTCCAGAACGGCGTCCCGGCGGTGACCGATGGCCCGTACGGCGAGGTCAAGGAGCTCCTCGCCGGCCTGTTCCAGGTCGACGTCGAGAGCCTCGACCGGGCGATCGAGGTCGCGGGACCGCTCTCCGAGTACGGGTGGGTCGAGATCCGGCCGGTCATGGAGGACGCGGGCGACGGGGATGTGACCGGGTGACGACGGACCCACCAGACCTCCGGATCGAGGACCTGCTCCGCGAGCTCGCGCCGCAGGTCCTCGGCGCCGTCGTCCGCCGCTACGGCCGCTTCGACGCGTCGGAGGACGCCGTACAGGAGGCGCTGCTCGCGGCAGCGACGCAGTGGCCCGACGAGGGCACACCGGACAACCCCCGAGGCTGGCTGATCGCCGTGGCATCCCGACGCATGACCGACCAGCTCCGCTCGGACCTCGCCCGTGAGCGGCGCGAGGCGACGGCGGCCGCGCTGTTGCCGCCCGACGCGTTCCACGCTTCCCCCGCCGACGATCCGGGGACCGACGAGGACGACACGCTCACGCTGCTGTTCCTCTGCTGCCACCCAGCCCTATCGCCGCCGTCGCAGCTCGCCCTGACGCTGCGCGCGGTCGGCGGACTGACGACGGCGGAGATCGCCCGGGCCTTCTTCGTCCCGGAGGCCACGATGGCCCAGCGGATCAGCCGGGCGAAGGCGACGATCCGCGACTCCGGTGCGCCGTTCACGCTGCCGCCGGCCGACCAACGGGCCGCCCGCCTCGCGGTCGTGCTCCACGTCCTCTACCTGGTCTTCAACGAGGGCTACGCGGCGACGTCCGGGCCCGACCTGGCACGCGTCGAGCTGACGACCGAGGCGATCCGGCTCGCCCGCGACCTCCACCGGCTGCTGCCCGACGACGGCGAAGTCGCCGGGCTGCTCGCGCTGATGCTGCTCGTCGACGCCCGGCGGCCGGCCCGCGTCGGCCCGGACGGGTCGCTCGTGTCGCTCGCGGACCAGGACCGATCTCGGTGGAGCCGCTCGGCGATCGCCGAGGGGACGGCGCTCATCCAGGGCTCCCTCGCTCGAACGACGGCTCTCGGGCAGTACCAGCTCCAGGCGGCAATTGCCGCGGTCCACGACGAGGCGGTGAGCGCGAACGCGACCGACTGGCCCCAGATCCTCGCGCTCTACGACCTCCTTTGCCAGGTGGCGCCGAACCCGATGGTGGCCCTGAACCGGGCGGTCGCCGTCGCGATGGTCGAAGGGCCGCAGGCAGGCCTGGTTCGCCTCGACGAGCTGGCCCACGACGACCGAATCGCGGGCGGCCACCGCCTCGAAGCCGTGCGGGGTCATCTCCTCGAGATGGCCGGGCAGGACGACGCCGCTCGGACCAGCTACCTCGCGGCCGCACGCAAGACGACGAGCGTGCCGGAACGCCGCTACCTCGAATCGCGGGCGAGCCGCCTCTCCTAGGACTGCCTGCGATGATGCCGGCATGGCGCGCATCATCGGTGTCGTCGGCGGAACGGGTCCGGAATCGACGATCGACTACTACCGCCGATTCCTGGCGACGTGGCGCCGACGGGGCCCGGAGGGCACGTACCCGCGCGTCCTCATCAACAGCGTCGAGGGCGGTGGCGCGATCCGGGCGCTCGGCCAGGGCCGGTTCGACGACGTCGGGGACGTCCTCGCGGAGGCAGTCGACGAGCTTGCCGCGGCGGGCGTCGGAGCGGCGTTGCTCGCATCGAACGCGTCGCACCTGGCATATGACCGCGTCGAGTCGCGCAGCCCGGTACCGCTCATCCACATCGTCGACGTCACCCGCGCCGCCGCTGAAGCCGGTGGCCACCGCCGTCTCGGGCTGTTCGGGACGAGGTTCGTCGTCGAGGCGCCCCTCTACGCCGACCGATTCGATGGATCCGGAATCGAGATCGTCGCTCCGGCCGAGGCGGATCGAGCGTGGATCAGTGACGTCTACCTGGACGAGCTCGTCCAGGGAGTCATCCTCGAGTCGACGCGGAACCGGCTCGTCACGATCGCGGCCGAGATGCGAGACCGCGACGGGATCGACGGCCTGATCCTGGGCGGCACGGAGCTCGCCCTGATCCTGACGCAGCCGTCCTACGCCGGACTGCCGATCCTGAACACGGCCCAGATCCACGTCGAGGCAGCGGTCGACTGGCTACTCGACGAGGGCGCGTGAGCGCGGAGCGCAGGCGCCAACGCAGTCCAGCGTCGTCCGGTCGCTACAGCCGTTCACGGCGGGCAAGAATCTTCGAAGCGGCTCCCGGAGGAGCCGCT
>JBJMMH010000071.1:0-13412 GCA_045804885.1 Chloroflexota bacterium
CCACCGCCGGGTGCAGCGCCGTCATGCCGGTGTCGACCAGCACGCGCGCGTCGGGGTGGTCGATGACGTGCACGTAGACCGGCATCCGTTCGCGTTCGGCGAGCAGGTCGGCAACGCGGATTGGCGTGATCGTGATTTCGCGGCTCATCGTTTCCCGAAACCGGGGATGGCCGCGGCCTGCTTCATCCACGACGCGACCTGGCGTTCGTCGATGTCGTCCAGGGATTCGAGGTCAACGCCGCGCGATTCCTTGCCCATCCCGATCGGCGTCACCGGCGGGACTGGCGCGAGCGAGGTCCCGCGACCGAACGTGAGCTTGACGTGGCCGTCGAAGCCGCCGCAGGAGAAGCACCAGCCGTCGCCGACGCCATACCAGGCCATGCCCCACTTCACGGACCGGTGCAGGCCCGGCAGCGTCTCCGCCGCCACGGCATCGACGCGTTCGGCGATGGAGCGTTGCGGCTCCGGCAAGCTGCCGATGTAGGCAAAGACCGGCTTGTCGCCAACGGCCGCCTTCGCGGGGCTCGCCCGGCCGGTCATGGCGGTCGGCAGCGTCGTGAGGACGTTGCCTTCCGCCGCCGTTCGATTGGCGGGTCTGCCTGCCTTCGGCGACGTCATCGTTGTTCCCCAGCTGCGCGTGGTCGTCGGTTGATTGACGGCAAATCCGGTCGAAACTCATCGGTCCATTTGGAGGCGGCGCGAACCGAAAGCGGCTACCGTCGCAGGATGTATCAACCGGCCCATGGGAAATTCGTGGTCGAGAACCCGGCCGGGCTCCTGGGGGAGCTGTGCGCGGTCGTGCCGGCGACCCTGGTCACGCACAGACCCGACGGGTTCCGGGCATCCATCCTGCCCATGCTGTTCGATCCCGACGACGGCCCGCACGGCACGCTGCGCGGTCACCTGGCCCGTGGGAATCCCCAGTGGCGCGAGATCGAGGCATCGGTCGATGCTGGCGGCAACGGGGCAGGGGAGGCCCTTGCGATCTTCGACGGTCCTGACGCGTACATCTCGCCTGCCTGGTACTTGGAGAAGCGCCTGACCGGCAAGGTCGTCCCAACCTGGAACTACGTCACGGTGCAGGCGCACGGCACGATCACGACGGTCCATGACCTCGACTGGCTGATCGCGCACGTCGGCCGCCTGGTGGCCCGCCACGAGGCGGCTCGACCGGTTCCCTGGGCGCTCAATGACGCGCCGGACGATTACATCCGCACGCAGGCCCGCGCGATTGTTGGCCTTGAGTTCCCGATCTCACGTCTCGAGGCCAAGGCGAAGCTCAGCCAGAACCGCAGCGACGCGGACATCGAGGGCACGATCAACGGCCTGGACGCCGGGTCGCCGACGGAACGTACGGTCGCCGAGCGGATGACGCGCGACCGCTGAACTAATACATCCTGCTCAGGCTTCCGCGAGCCCGATGAGGAGGCCCTCAGGGCCACGGATGTAGCAGAGCCGGATCGAGTCGCCATAGCGGACCACGTCGCTGCTGACGAGCTCCGCGCCGTGCCTGCGGAGCCGGGCGAGCGTGTCGTCGATGTCGTCCACCGCGAACATGACCCTCAGGTAGCCGAGCGCGTTCACCGGCGCCGTGCGGTGATCCTCGACCACGGCCGGCTCCAGGAAGCGGGAGAGCTCGAGGCGGTTGTGGCCGTCGGGCGTCCGCATCATGGCTACTTCGACGCGCTGGTCGCCCAGCCCGGTGACACGCCCGGCCCACTCACCTTCCACCGTCGCCTCGCCTTCGAGCTCCATTCCAAGCTCGCGAAAGAACTCGACCGCCGCCGCGAGGTCCTCGACGACGATCCCCATGTTGTCCATCCGTTTGAGTCCCATAGGCCGAATCCTATCGGGGAGCGGCCCAATTGCCAGCAGGGCATCACGCCGACGAACGGCAGGCCGCCGAGCGGGCGGGCGAGGATCACCGGAGCGAGCGTGTAGCAGACGACGACGACCGCAAGCGGGAGCAAGGCGATCGGGTGGGTCGACCCGAAGTCGCCGCCGACGCCTACGGCTTCGGGGTCTTGCCCGGTTTGTCGCTCGGACCGCCTCCGGGCGGCGCCGAATCGGCGGGGCAGTCGGGGAAGAACGGGATGCCGCAGATGGGCGGCGGCGGTGCCGCCGGGATCGGGCAGAGCTTCGACGGCGCGAACCTCCCGCCCCAGCTCCGGCCGAAGGGGTAGAACCCGCTGCCGTACAGGAACGCGGTCCGCGTTCCCTCCGGCCCGCCTCGGACCCCGGCGCCGCGGGCGGCCCGTTTCTGCCAGCCGCGGTCGTAGTAGGCCCACTTGTCGACGGTCTCGGCTTTGCTGAAGTTGAGCGCTCCGACCGTCCTCCTGGGTCCGGCGCAGCCGTCCCGCCAGAGCAGGCCGCTTGCGGCGTCGATCTCGACGGCCGTGCGGAAGTCGTCGCTCCGCCTGGGCGCCGTGCCCTTGATGAACAGCTCCTTCACGGTCCTCTTCGTGAACGGCCCCGGCTTCATGCCGCTGAACGCGTCGACGGTCGCGACGACGAGACCCGACGGCTGATGCCAGCCCTCGACGGGCAGGTCCTTGCTGACATCCCGCATGATCCGCGACCAGAGCGGCGCGGACGAGGCCAGCGAGAGCGTGTCCGTGTTGGGCTCGTTGTTGCTGTTGCCCATCCAGACGCCGACGGCGAGCGCCGGCAGGCTCTTGTCCTTGGGCGGCGCGAGGAACCCGTAGGCGTGGGTGTCGCGGTTGTCGTTCGTCGTGCCCGTCTTGTACGCCGCGGGTCGGCGGGTCCGGCCGTCGTAGACCGCCCACTCGCCCCAGAACGGGTTGACCTTGGGGTTGGTGTTGCCGGCCAGGATGTCGGTGATGATGTAGGCGGCCTGAGGGCTGATCACCTCGCGCGGCTTGGGCGTCGGGATCGCCGCGTCGGGATAGACCAGCTGCTGGTTCGTGTCGCGGACCTCGAGGATCGTGGTCCGCGGCATCAGGACGCCGCCGTCGGCGATCGCGCCGTACGCGCCGAGCATGTCGATCGGGTGCGTCTCGAGCGTGCCGATGCCCATCGAGACGACCGGCACCGCCGTCGGGAGGTAGTCGATCCCGAACTCCTTCGAGCGATCGAAGAAGTGGTCGAGGCCGTTCATGATTCCGGCCTTGATCGATGGGATGTTCAGCGAGAACTGGAGGGCAGAGCGCAGCCGAACCGGGCCGCGCTCAAGCTTGTCGGCCTGGGTCGGGGTGAACCCCCGCCCGAAGTCTGTGACGACGTCCATGAACATCGTCGAGGCGGTCATCGTCTTGTCGTCGATGCCAATCGCGTAGTTGATCGGCTTGATCGACGACCCGGGCTGACGCCAGCCGTCGGACAGGACGTCGAACTGCGGCTGGAACTTCTTGTTGCCGCGGCTGGTGTAGCTGCCTGAGCCGACGTAGGCCAGGACCTGGCCCGTCCGGTAGTCCATCACCGCGGCGGCGCCGTTGTGGATGTTCTTGCCCTTGAGGTTCCTCAGCCACTTGTAGTCCGACGCCGGGATCTTGAGGTTCTTGAGGATCGTGTCGGTGCTCTTGAGATTGGGGGCGCGGGCCGCCGCGTAGACCCACTTCTCGGCGATGCCCTGCATGCCGAGGTTGAGCGTCGTCGTGACGTGGTAGCCGCCCGTGTCGATCTTCTCGCATGAGTCGACCGGCTCGCCCGGGCAGAGGATCGCGGCGAGCTCGTTGCGGACCTGCCAGACGAAGTGGGGCGCCTTCCACTCGACGCCCAGCTGTGGCGCGAGGACGACCGGCTCGGCCTTGGCAGCCGCGTACTCCGCGAGGGAATGGCGCCTGCCGCTCAGCGGGCTCTCCGTCTTCATCCGGTCGAGGATGTGGTTACGCCGGGTGACGACCTCGGCGGAGGGCGGGACCACGAGCTTGAACTCGTTACAGCTGTCGCCCTCGGCGACCTCGACGGTGCAGACCTGCTCGGCGTTCTTCGTCAGGTCGAACTTCGTGGGCGACTGGGGGATCGCCGCCAGGATCGCCGCCTCGGCGAGCGTCAGATCCTTCAACTGCTTGCCGAAGTACTGCTTGGCGGCCGCCTTCACGCCATACGACTGGTTGCCGTAGAAGTTCTGGTTGAGGTACGCGGTGATGATCTGCTGCTTGCCCCGATCGCCCGGGTACGCCTGGGTGAGCCGGAGCGACTGGATGATCTCGCGGATCTTGCGCTCCTCGCGGCTGCCCTCGAAGGCGCTCGACGGCAACAGCCGGGCACGGACGAGCTGCTGGGTGATCGTCGAGCCGCCACGTGGTCGGCCGTTGATCGTGTCGACAGTGGCCGACACGAAGCCGCCGAAATCGAAGCCCGGGTTGTCCCAGAAATCCTTGTCCTCGATCGCGGTCGTCGCATCGAGGACCTCCGGCGTCAGCTCGTCGAACGCCACGATCTCGCGCTTGCGCTCCCCCAGGCGGGCCAGCTCGACCGTCCCGGTCCGATCTGTGACGACCGTCTGCTGGTCGAAGTCGAGGTCCGCGAGGGCGGCCTCCGGGTTGGGGAGACCGTCGGCGTAGTAGCCGTAGGCGGCGACGACCCCGAGCACGCTCATGGCTCCGGCCGCCACGACGGCGACGAAGAGGATGATCGGGATCGCGATCGCGGTTCGCTTCAGCGCGGACGAGCCGCGAGGCCGTTGGCGGGTGCCCAGTCGACGATGTCGCTGGCGCCGCGCCACGCTGGTTTGCATGTCGGCGCGCACGATAGCATGGGGACGTGTTCAGTCGGCTTGCCCTGGGGCCTTTCCGCGAGACGGCTCGGTCCTCGGCGCTGTGACGTCGGCCGCGCCAGAGGACGCCCGGGATCGACCGGCCGAGGGGCTCCCGGGACTCCTCGACGAGCTCCGCTGGCGGGGCCTGTTCCACGACGCGACGCCGGGTCTGCCGGCTCGCCTCGCGACAGGCCGCCAGATCGCGGCCTACAACGGCTTCGACCCCTCCGGCCCGTCCCTCCACGTCGGCCACCTCGTGCCGATCACGGCGCTGGTCCACCTTCAGCGCCGCGGCGGCAGGCCGGTCGTGCTGATCGGCGGCGGGACCGGCATGATCGGCGATCCGTCCGGGACCTCGGCGGAGCGGAACCTGCTCGACCGGGCGACGCTCGAGGCGAACCTCGTCGGAATCCGATCGCAGCTCGAGCGGTTCCTAGCATTCGACGGCCCGACGGCGGCCGTCATGGTGAACAACCTCGACTGGCTGAGCGAGATGTCGATGCTGGAGTTCCTGCGCGACGTCGGGAAGCACTTCACGATCCCGTACATGCTCGGGAAGGATTCGGTGCAGTCGAGGCTCGCCGGCGGGCTCTCCTTCACGGAGTTCAGCTACATGCTGCTCCAGGCGGCCGACTTCCGACACCTCTACCGGACCCTGGGTGTCGAGCTCCAGATGGGCGGCGCGGACCAGTGGGGCAACATCACGGCCGGCCTCGAGCTCATCCGGAAGACGGAAGCGCCGTCGGCCGGGACCGTGAGGGGAGAGGATCCCGCCCACGCCCTCGCGTTCACGTTGCTGCTCGACGAGCGCGGAGCCAAGTTCGGCAAGACCGCGGCCGGAACGTCGGTCTGGCTCGATGCCGAGCGGACCACGCCGTACGCGTTCTACCAGTACTGGCTGGGTCAGGCCGACGACAAGGTCGGCCAGCTGCTGCGGTTCTTCACCCTGCTCGATCGGCCTGCCATCGAGGCACTCGAGGCCGATCAGTCGGCGCGGCCGGAGGAGCGGCCCGCCCAACGCGCGCTCGCGTTCGAGGTCACGGCTCGCGTCCACGGGGCCGCGGCAGCGAGCGAGGCGGAGCGGCAATCGCGGGAGGTCTTCTCGGGCGGGTTGCTCTCGCTGGACGAGGCCGGGTTCGGGGCCGCGATCGGGGAGCTGCCCCGCTCGAGTCTCGACGCGGCCCAGCGGTTGTCCGCAGGCGTCGCCGCGGTGGCCGCCGGCGCAGCGGCCTCGAACGGCGAGGCCCGGCGATTGATCTCCCAGGGCGGGCTGTACGTCAACGACGAGCGCATCGCGTCGTTCGATCAGCCGCTGCCCGATGCCGTCCACGGCCGGTACTGGGTGCTCCGGACCGGCAAGAAGAACGTCCGCATCGTCGAACGAGCCGACTGACCTAGCGCCGCCGGGCGCGGAGCACCTCGATGACGTCCGCCGGTGCGACGCCGCGCTCCGCGAGGACGACGAGCGCGTGGTAGACAAGGTCCGCGGCCTCCCCGGCGAGCGCCTCGCGCGTTCGCGCCCGATCCGCTCCGGACGCCTCGGCGGCGGCGTCGTCCTTGGCCGCGACAAGGACCTCGGTCGCCTCTTCCGTGACCTTGCGGGCGGCCGCGTCGACGCCGTCACTCAGCAGGCGGGCCGTGTAGGAGCCTTCCGGCCGGATCGCGGCGCGATCCGCGATCGTCGCCCAGAGCTCCTCGAGCGACGCGAAGCCCTGGGCTTGCGGACGCGACGGCGAGGCGTCGGCGGAGTCGAAGCAAGTCCTCGTGCCGCGATGGCAGGTGGGGCCGGCCGGGCTGGCCGTCACGAGCAGCGCGTCGGCGTCGCAGTCGGTGGCGATGTCCTGGAGCCGGAGCGTGTTGCCGCTTGTCTCGCCCTTCCGCCACAAGGCGTCGCGAGAGCGCGAGTGGAAGTGGACGTCGCGGGTCGCGAGCGTGGCATCGAGGGCCTCGCGGTCCATCCACGCGAGCATTAGCACCTGGCCGTCGGCGGCGTCGCGGACGATCGCGGGGGCGAGGCCGTCGCCGCCGAAGCGGACGCTGTCGGGGTCGATCACGCTGCGACAGCCCGGACTGACAACCCGGCTGCGGCCATCGCCGCCTTGACGTCGGCGATGGAATGCCGGCGGCGATGGAAGATCGACGCCGCGAGGACCGCGTCGGCGCCGCCCTCGACGACGGCTGCCACGAAATCGGCGGGACCGGCGGCGCCGCCTGACGCGATGACGGGGACGGTCACGGCGCCGGTGATCGCGCGAAGCAACGCCGTGTCGAAGCCGGACTGCGTGCCGTCCCGGTCGATCGACGTGACGAGCAGCTCCCCGGCGCCGAGATCCGCGACGCGCCGCGCCCAGGTGACGGCATCAAAGCCGGTCGCCTCGCGACCGCCCTTCACGACGACCTCCCACGTCCCCATTCCGGTCGCGAGGGCGTCGATCGCCACGACGACCGCCTGGCTGCCGAAGCGCCGGGCGCACGCCGTGACCAGCGCCGGGTCGGCGACGGCGGCCGTATTCAGGGAAACCTTGTCGGCCCCGGCCCGGAGGACGTCCCGCATCTCGTCGACGGTCCGGACGCCGCCGCCGACCGTGAGCGGGATGAATGCCCGACGGGCAGTCCGTTCGACGACATCGAGGAGCGTCGAGCGGCTCTCCGGCGCTGCGGAGATGTCGAGGAACACCAGCTCGTCGGCGCCCTCGCCGGCGTACCGCGCCGCGAGCTCCGAGGGTTCGCCCTCGTCGACGAGATCGACGAATCGCGTGCCCTTGACGACGCGGCCGTCGGCGACGTCGAGGCAGGGAATGATGCGCGTACGGAGCATCAGGCGGGGACCGCCGCGAGGGCGGCCGGCCGAAGCGCTGCGACGAAGTTCCGGACCAGCCGGAGGCCGTCGCGCCCGCTCCGCTCCGGATGGAACTGGACTCCGAGCAGTCGTCCCCGGGCGACGGCCGAGACGAACGGCCGCCCGTGCCTCGTCTCGGCGAGGATGAGGCCGGCGCCGCCGTCGTCGAGCGCGCCCGCGTAGGAGTGGACGAAGTAGAAGTCGGCCGCGTCGCCAATGCCCTCGAACGCGGGGTGGCGCCGCACGAGCTCGACCTGGTTCCAGCCAATGTGGGGCAGCGTCGGCGCGTCGAGGCGCCGCGTGCGTCCCGGCAACACGCCAAGCGTCACCGCGCCGTCCTCATCGCTGCCCTCGAAGAGCAGCTGCAGCCCCAGGCAGATCCCGAGGAATGGCCGGTCGTCATCGATCCAGCGGCGGATCGGCTCGACGAGGCGGGCGCGTTCGAGGCGCTCCATCGCCGGCGCGGCGGCGCCGACCCCCGGGACGACGAGCGCGTCGGCGTCCGCGAGATCGTCGGGCTCCGTCGCGAGCGTCACCCGCGCGCCCACGATCGTCAGCGCCTGGTCGATGCTGACGATGTTCCCGGCGCCGTAGTCGACGACGGCGATCCGCGGGACGTACTGGGGCGGCGTCGTCACCCGAGCGCGCCCTTCGTCGAGGCCACGCCGCGGCGGCGGGGATCCTCTTCGCACGCCGCGCGCAGCGCGCGGCCGAGTGCCTTGAACGCCGCCTCCGCGAGGTGATGGTCGTTGCGGCCGGTGCCCCGGACGTGGACGGTCGCTCCCGCGCTCCGGGCGAACGCCTCGATCGAGTGCTCGACGAGCTGGAGCGGCAATTCCCCGACGCGCTCGCCGCGGAACGGCAGCTCGACGACGGCGTATGGCCGGCCTCCGACGTCGACGACCGCGGCCGCCAGCGACTCGTCCATCGGCACGGTCGCGTCGCCGAACCGGACGATCCCGGCTCGGTCGCCGAGAGCCTCGCCGAAGGCAGCGCCGAGGACCAGCGCCGCGTCCTCGACCGTGTGGTGCTCGTCGACCTGCAGGTCGCCCCGGCACCGGACCTCGAGGTCGAAGAGGCCATGATGGGCTAGCGACGACAGGAGGTGGTCGAAGAACCCGACGCCGGTCGTGACCTCGACGATGCCCGCGCCGTCGAGGTCGAGGCCGACGGTGACGTCCGTCTCACGGGTCCGACGCGAGACGGACACGCGGCGCGCCTGACGCTCGTCGACCGACAGCGTCCCGAGCGCGGTCGTCATCGCCGAGTTCGCGCGGCGTCGATCAGTCGGTCGTTCTCGTCCGCGTCGCGGACGGTGAGTCGGAGCGAGTCTGCGAGGGGATGCCCCACCGGGAACGTCCGCGGTACGAGTCCCCGCCGCAGCAACTGCTCCGCTGCGTCAGAGGCGGCGGCGGCGTCCTCGAAGCGGACGAGCACGAAGTTCGTCACCGATGGCGCGACGTGCCAGCCCGCCGATCGCAGCGCCTCGCTCAGGCGGCCGCGTTCCCGCTCGACGCGGGCGACGTTCTCGCGCATGGCGGCTGGGTCGAGCAACGCCTCGGTCACGACGGTGACGCTGATCGTCGACACGGAGCCCGGCGGGCGGTACGGCGCGATCCGGGCGATCGTCTCCGGCTGGGCGACCGCGAACCCGACACGCAGCCCGGCAAGCGCGTACGCCTTGCTCGCGGTCCGGACGACGACGAGGTTCGGGTGATCGGAACGGAGAGGCAGGAGCGACGCTCCGACGAACTCCGCATAGGCCTCGTCCAGAACGACCGTCGGTGCTGCCCGGCCGGCGGCGCCGGCGTCGGCAGCGAGCCCGTCGAGGAGCGCCGGGATCGCGCCATCCGGTTCTGCCAGTCCCGTCGGGTTGTTCGGACTGCACAGCCAGACGACGTCCGCGGAGCGCGCCGCGTCGCGGACGGCGTCGACCTCGATCGCCCAGCCGTCGGCCTCCGGGCGCCTGGCCACGGCCATCGCGGTCGCGCCGCGCTGCTCGGTGATGACCCGGTACATCGCATAGCTCGGGGTCGGGATGACGGCCGTGCCGCCGGCCGGCAGGAACGTCTTGCCGACCAGGTCCAGGATCTCGTCGGCTCCCGCTCCCACCAGCAGCTCGTCGGTCGCCACCCCGTACGTCTCGGCCGCGGCCTCGACGAGCCGGCGATAGTCCGACGGCGGGTACTCCGACAGCGGCGACTCGAAGCGGCCGGCGGCAAGCAGCCGGGCTGCGAGCGATGGTGGCGTCGGCGAGGTGTTGAGGTCGAAGCGGACGATCGCCGCGGGGTCGACGCCGTACCGTGCCGCGACCTCTTCGTCGGTCGCCTCCCAGCTGTACGAGGCCGGTTGGTTTGGCAGGCTGTAGGTCACCGGGGTCGGACTCATGACCCGACCTCGTCCGGGAAGCGCGCATCGATAGCGTTTCGATGGGCGGTCAGGCCCTCCGTCGTCGCGAGTGTTCGGATCGTCGTCGCGAGCGCCGCCAGCCCGTCCCGGTCGATCCGCTGAATCTGGCTGAAGCGGCCGTACGCCTCCACCGACAGCGGACTCGCTGACCTCGCGAGACCGCCGGTCGGCAGGACATGGTTCGCGCCGGTCGCGTAGTCGCCGGCCGACTCCGGCGCCCACGGCCCGATGAAGATCGAGCCGGCATTCCTGATCCGCGCAACGGCCGACTCGGCGTCGCCGAGGTCGATCGATAGGTGCTCGGGGGCATAGCCCTCGACGAAGGCGATCGCCGCGTCGAGGTCCGGGGCCAGGACGATCGCGCTGTGATCGCGAAGCGCCGCAGAGAGGACGTCGCGGCGTTCGAGGCGGGGCAGGAGCCTCCCGATCTCCGCCTCGACGGCGTCCGCCAGCGACCGATCGGTCGTGACGAGGATCGCGGGAGAGTCCGGACCGTGCTCGGCCTGGGTGACGAGGTCGGCGGCGACGAGGACGGCGTCGGCCGTCGCGTCGGCGAGGACCATCCCCTCGGACGGGCCCGCCGGCAGGTCGATCCCGACGCTCGAGCTGACCTCGATCTTCGCGGCCGTGACCCAGGCGTTCCCGGGACCGACGATCCGGTCGACCGGCTGGACGCCCAACTCCGGAAGGCCGAACGCCAAGGCGCCGATCGCCTGCGCGCCGCCGGCGATGATCACGGTCTCGACGCCGAGGAGTCCGGCCGCTCCGGCGATGATCGGGTCGATCCGGCCGTCGGCGGCGGCCGGCGACGCGACAACGACCTCGTCGACGCCGGCCACGTTGGCCGGGACAACGGTCATGATCAGGCTCGACGGCAGCGGCGCCGCGCCGCCGGGGACGTAGCAGCCGACGCGACGGAGCGGTCGCCAGCGACGCTCGATCGTGACTCCAGGCGCCGTCTCGACGGTCGTCGAACGAGGCCGCTGCGCCTCGGCCACGATGCGGACATTCGAGATCGCCTGGTCGAGGGCGACGCGGACGTCGGGTGCCAGTGCCAAGGCCGCGTCGGCCAGCTCCGCCGCGCGGATCACGAGGCGGCCGTCGGCCGGTGCTCCACCGAAGGTCGCTCCCGCCTCGATCACCGCGGCATCGCCGCGGAGGCGGACATCGTCGAGGATCACCCGAGCGCCGTCGCGGACGGCCGCGTTGGGGACGGCAGCGCGGCGCTGGAGACGCTTGATCGCGGCTCGCGTATCGGGATCGTCGGCCGCCAGATCGAACCGCCGCAGCGTGACCCGGGCGGTCGCCGTCGCCGGTGCGGTCACGGGACGATCTTCTCGATCGGCAGGACGAGGATGCCCGACGCGCCGGCGGACTTCAGCCGCGGCAGCAGGCTCCAGACCTCGTTGGCGCCGACGACGGCGTGGATCGCGATCATCCCGGCGTGGGCGAGCGGGACCACGGATGGCGACTCGAGCCCGGGCAGCATCGATTCGATGTCGAGCAGGCGATCCGACGGCGCGTTCATCATCAGGTACTTGCGATCCCGCGCCGCGATGACGGCGCTGATCATCGTCTCGATCGCCGCTACGTCGGCGGCGCGCTGGCGGTGGGCGGTGGGGTTGGCGACGAGGACTGCCTCCGACTCGAGGACGTCGCCGATCGGGCGGAGCCCGTTCATCACCAGCGTCGACCCAGTCGACACAAGGTCGACGATGGCCTCCGCCAGGCCGAGCCGCGGTGCGACCTCGACGGCGCCCGAGATCGAGATGACGTCGACCGCGATGCCGCGCTCCGCGAAAAAGCGGCGGGCGGTGTTCGGGTGGGCGGTCGCGACGCGGAGGCCCCCGAGCTCCTCGAGGGACTTGTACGGGGAGTCGGTCGGGACGGCGGCCGATAGCCGGCACGATCCATAGCCGAGGGATCGCAGGCGGGGCAGCTCCGCGCCGGTCTCGGCCAGCAGGTCGACACCGGTGACGCCGAGGTCGGCGACGCCGTCACCGACGAACTCGATGACGTCGTTCGTGCGGACGAACAGAACGTCGAGCTCGAAGTTCTGGACGCGCGCGACGAGGCTGCGGTCATGCTCGTCGAAGATCAGCCCGGCGTCGTGAAGCAGCGCCAGCGTCGGCTCGACGAGGCGGCCCTTGTTGGGGACCGCGAGGCGCAGACGATCTCTCATCGCTCGGCGCGCAGAGGGTAGGGGACTCCGGCCTCGCGGGCGCCGGCGAGGCGGTCGAGCGCCTCGCGATAGCCGCCCTCGCCGTGGTTGAGCCAGGAGGCGATCCGGGTGATCGTGGCTGTGCTGGCGCCGGTCTCACGGCTGATCTGGGCGTAGTGCATGCCGTCGTCGAGGAGTCGGACGACAGCCCAGCGCTGGGCCATATCCCGCAGCTCGTTGAGCGTGCAGAGGTCGCGCAGGAACCTGGCCGCCTCGTTGCGGCTCTCAAGGCGAACGATCGCGTCGAGGAGCGCGTCCGTGTCGGCGGATCGCCAGTCGTCGGCCATGTCGTGATCCTCAAGCGACCTTCAGCGCGTCGCGGTATCGTGTTAACGTATTAACGTGTTAAAACGCTAGCACGGACGCGAGCCGCATGGCAAGTACCTTCGACGTCATCCCGGCAATCGACCTGCGTGGCGGACGCGTCGTTCGGCTGGAACAAGGCGACTTCGGGCGGGAGACACGCTACGCAGATGACCCGGTCGACGTCGCGAGGCGTTTCGTCGCCGACGGGGCCCGCTTCCTTCATGTGGTCGATCTCGACGGGGCGAGGTCAGGGGAGCCGAGGCAGCTCGCGGTCGTCCGCGACATCGCGGCGGTGCTCGATCAATCCGTGACGTTGGAGGCGGCGGGAGGGATCCGTACGATGCGCGACGCCGACGCCGTATTCGACGCCGGCGCGAGACGCGTCGTCGTCGGGACGGCGGCGCTTGTCAATCGGGACCTGGTCGGAGGCATCGTGAGGACCCGCGGGGCGGAGGCAGTCGCGATCGCCGTCGACGTCCGAAGCGGCCGCGCGATCGGCGACGCCTGGGAGGGCGAAACGGGACCGCCCGCGACGGACGTCATCGAGCGCCTCGCGGACCTCGGCGCTGCGTGGTTCGAGGTGACGGCGATCGATCGTGACGGCCTGCTCGGTGGCCCGGACCTCGCGCTTCTGGGCGAATTGCTTCGGCTCGGCAGGGGCCGCCTCATTGCCTCGGCCGGGATCCGGGACGTTGCGGACCTGAGAGCCGTGCGCGATCTCGGCTGCGCTGGAGCGATCGTCGGTCGCGCGATCTACGAAGGAACGCTCGATCTTGCCGAAGCGGTCTCCGCGTTGGGGCCTGGCTGACAGACGTCGGGCGCCTCAGTGGCTGCCGGCGGTCTCGAGCTCCTTGCGGTGGGCGTCGATCACCTTCTCGGCGATGTGCGAGGGCACTTCCTCGTAGTGATCGAGTTCC
>JBJMMH010000072.1:0-4569 GCA_045804885.1 Chloroflexota bacterium
GATCGCCGTCGTGTTCGCGATCGTCGTCGTGCTCTTCGGGGCGAGCCGATCGCCGCTGATCATCCTGGCGATCCCGGCGGCCGTCTTGACGGGATTGGCCTTCGCCACGCCGATCATGGCGTTCACGGCGACGCAGCGGACCCCGGACAAGTTCGCCACCATCTTCCGCTTCGGCGTCACGCCGCTGTTCCTGTTCAGCGGAACCTTCTACCCGATCGAGAGCCTGCCCGACATCATCCGTCCGATCGCCTGGCTGTCACCGCTGTGGCACGGCGTCGACCTGTGCCGCGCGCTGATGCTCGACACCATCGGCCGTGACCCCGTGCTGGCCCTGATCCACGTCGCGGTCCTCGCGACGATCGCCGGTCTCGGCGCCGTCGCCGCGACCCGCACGATCGAATCGCGCCTGGTCAAGGGGTGAGCCGATGACCGCCCTCCGGATCACGCCGCCCTTCGCATTCGGCAGCCGGCGGGCGCTGCGCATGGTCGAGCGCAACCTCCTCGTGTACAAGCACGGCTGGCTGATGCTCTTCTCCGGCTTCTTCGAGCCGCTGTTCTACCTGCTCTCGATCGGATTCGGCCTCGGCCAGCTCGTCGGCGAGGTCCGCGGCCCCGGTGGCCAGCTCATTCCATACGCGTTGTTCGTCGCGCCGGCGCTGCTCGGCACGTCGGCCATGAACGGCGCGATCACCGAGAGCACGTTCAACTTCTTCTTCAAGCTGAACTACAACAAGACGTTCGAGTCGATCCTGTCGACGCCGATGTCGGCCGCGGACGTCGCCCTCGGCGAGCTGGGTTGGGCGCTCATCCGGGGCGGCCTCTACGCGATCGGGTTCCTCGTCGTCATCGCGCTCCTGGGGCTGGCGACGACGTGGTGGGTCCTGCTGACGCTGCCTGCCGCGATCCTGGTCGGCTTCGCGTTCGCGGCCGTTGGCATGGCCGCGACATCCTTCATGCGGACGTGGCAGGACTTCGATTTGATCCAACTGTTCATCCTGCCGCTGTTCCTCTTCTCGGGCACGTTCTACCCGATCGACGCATACCCGGAGCCGCTCCGGTTCATCGTCCAGGTGTCGCCGCTCTACCAGGGCGTTGACCTGATCCGGTCGCTGTCGATCGGCTACGTCGACTGGCACGTCGTGCTCCACGTCGTGTATCTCGCGCTCATGGGGCTCATCGGCCTGGCCGTCGTCTCGCGCCGCCTCGACAAGCTCCTCCTCAAGTAGCGTGGCGGAGTCGGCATCGACGCCGGGCGCGGAACGGCGCGCCCGGCTCCAGGCGCTCACCGACGAGATGACGGTCTGCCGCCGCTGTCCGCGGCTTGTCGAGTGGCGCGAGTGGGTGGCCCGCGAGAAGGTCGCGCGGTTCCGCGACCAGCATTACTGGGGCCGGCCGGTCCCCGGGTTCGGCGATCCGGACGCCCGGATCCTCTTCGTCGGGCTCGCGCCCGCGGCCCATGGCGGGAACCGGACAGGCCGCGTCTTCACGGGCGACGCCTCCGGCGACTTCCTGTTCCCGGCCCTCCACGCGGTGGGGCTTGCCAACCAGCCGACGTCGACACATGTCGGTGACGGGCTGCGGCTTATCAACTCGTACATGGCCGCGGCCATCCGGTGCGCACCGCCCGCGAACAAGCCGCTGCCGTCCGAGCGCGACCGCTGCGCGCCGTTCCTGGCCCTCGAGCTCGCGATCCTCGATCGGGTCCGGGTGCTCGTCGCGCTGGGCGCCTATGGCTGGGAGGCCGCGTTGCGCGCGGTCGCGGCGGTCGCGGGCGAAGGGGCCGTGCCACGCCCACGCCCGCGGTTCGGCCACGGGGCCGAGGCCCGCTTGGGCCGGTTCCTGTTGCTCGGCACCTACCACCCGAGCCAGCAGAACACGTTCACGCGAAAGCTGACCCGGCCGATGCTTGAGGCGGTCGTGGCCCGTGCCCGCGACCTCGCCGCGGCCGACTAGGCGCCGAGGCCGAACCGTTCGACGACCGCGTCGAGGCGGTCGAAGACGATGCCGTCGAGCGCGGCCGCCGCGTCGATGAACTGCTCGAGCATCGCCATCCGGTGACCGCGGCCGATGCACTCGGGATGCATCGTCACCATGCACAGGCCGCCCGGCGCATGGTCCCAGGCGTAGCGCAGCTCCGACGTCCAGATCTCGAGGACCTTCGAGGGAGCCGCGAGCCCATCGCGGCCGCGTTCCGGAGCCGGTTCGAAGTGCGGCCAGTCGTCCATCGCCCAGTAGACCGGGACCTCGACGAGCGCGCTCTCGCGGCCCCAGCGGGTGCCGTCGGTGACGGAGTGGCGATCGCCCGATCGGATGCGATAGAGGCTGACGTCGTCGGCCATCAGCGAGGAGTCGTAGCGGAAGCCGGCCGCCTCGACGAGCTCGAGTGTCCGGGGACCGAGCGACCAGTACGGGGCCCGCCAGCCCGTCGGCGGCGTTCCACCGCGGGCCCGGGTCAGCGCTTCGAAGCTCCGGCCGAGGACGTCACGCTGCTCGTCGACCGGCAGCTCGGCGAAGTCCTCGTGGTACCAGCCGTGGGACGCGAGCTCGTGGCCGTCGTCGAGGATGGCCGCGGTCGAGTCCGGGAACGTCTCGAGGGTGTGGCCCGGCACGAACCAGGTCGAGCGGATCCCGCGTTCGCGGAGGAGCCGAAGGATCCGCGGCGCGCCGACTCGCGGGCCGAACTCCCCGTGCGAGAGCTTGACGGGCGGGTCGCCGCGGCGGATCGAGTCCGACAGCGCGTCGTGGTCGAACGTCAGGGCGACGGTCAGTCGCGGCTCGCCGGGTCTTGCCGCGTCAGCCGGGCCGCTCATCGGCGGATCGCGGCCGGGCCCGCAACGCCGGCCGCGGCAGAGCCCGCGCCTGGTTCCTCGACGCCGCCGAACCTGCCGCTTCCGGCTTTCGCGCCGGCGTCGAGGACGCGTCGGTAGAGGGCCTCGTAGCGGTCTGCCATCCGCTTGGCGGAGAAGCGCTCGACGACCGAGTCCCGGATTGCCCGTCGGTCGAGCGATTCGACCTCCGGCACGTGGAAGGCGATCTCCGTCGCGTCGTCGCCGAAGAACCCATCGACGCCGTCGCGGATGAGCTCCGGCAGGGCGCCGGCTCGTCGGGCGAGGATCGGTGTGCCGCAGGCGAGCGCCTCGATCGCCACCAGCCCGAAGGGCTCCGGCCACGATCCCGGCATCAGCGCCGCGTAGCTCTCCGCCAGCAGCTCGTCCCGCTCCGCTCCCGAAAGCTCCCCCAGGAACTCCACCGACGATCCGGCGGCGTTCAGCGCCGGCAGGAAGACCTCGTCGTGGTAGTCGCGCTCAGGCCCCGTCGGCGCGACCTTCGCGGCGATTCGCAGCGGACGCTCGGCCATCGCCGCGATCTCGATCGCCTCGACCACGCCCTTCTCGCGGGCCACCCGACCAACGAAGCAAAGCGCATCCGAGCGCCGGCGGTCGAACGGCGCGCCATCCAAGGTGAGGCCGTTGTAGATGACGTTCCACTCGACGTCCGGATGCGGTGAGGCCTGCGAGTGGCTGATCGCGACGAGCGAGGCGGTCGTCGGGGCGGCAAGCAGCTCCCGCGACCAGGGCACGTCGAGGCGGCCGTGGAGGGTCGCGACCACGGGCGTCGTCGTCGCCCGCGACAGCACGAGGCTCGGCCACTCGAGGTGACTGTGGATGAGGTCGAACTCGCGGTCGCGGTCGAGCACTGCCTGCATCGTCGTCAGGAAGTAGCCCATCGGGTCGTCCTTGAAGTCCGCCGGGCGAAGCGCGATCGGGACCGTCGGGACGTGGCGACCGGGAACGTCCGAGTCACCGGACGCGAACGTCGTCACGTCGTGGCCGCGCTCGACGAGCTCCACGATGAGCTCGTACATCACCCGCTCGGTCCCGCCGTAGCGCTCGGGCGGGACGCGCTCCAGTGGCGGCGCAACCTGGGCGATCCGGAAAGGCCCGTTCATCTGGTAACGACCTCCCAATCCATCCGAGTCTAGGACGACGCGCCGAGGAGCGCGCAGACCGACGAGGCGGGCCACCCTTGTCGCCGGCCTCCAGTCGACTGGACTCCGGCTAGACTTCCTGCGCGAATGGCCACGGAACGCGATCTCTACTCGGTCCTCGGCGTCGGGCGGGACGCCCCGGACGCCGAGATCAAGCGTGCCTTCCGGCGACTCGCGCAGCAGTGGCACCCCGACGTCAACCAGGAGCCCGAGGCCGACCAGCGGTTCAAGGAGATCAACGAGGCCTATCAGGTCCTGTCCGATCCCCAGCGGCGCCAGGCCTACGACATGTTCGGGACGACGGGCGACAACGGCGACCCGGGATTCGCGGCCGGCGGGTTCGGCAGTTTCGGCGACATCTTCGACGCGTTCTTCGGCGGCGCTCAGGCCGGGACTCGACGGGGCCACCCGCTCGCCGGCGCAGATCTCCGCTACGACCTCCGGATCACCCTGGAGGAGGCCGTGAAGGGCGTCGAGAAGGAGATCGAGTTCACGGCTCTCGACCGCTGCGAGACGTGTGGCGGGAGCGGCGCGGCGCCGGGTACGGAAGCCGTGACGTGCGACGAGTGCGGCGGGAGCGG
>JBJMMH010000073.1:0-6080 GCA_045804885.1 Chloroflexota bacterium
TACTCATGACCGATCCCGAGATCGTCGTCCGCCAGGCGCAGCCGAGGACTGCGAGGGCGGTATCGACGGTTCGGCGCGGCCGTCGTCGACTTGAGGATCCGGTTTCCGGGTCGGCGACGTGCGGTCGATCAGGGATCGGGCCACGTTTCGCAGCGAGGTCCTGTTTCGATCGCGGCGACGTAGCCCGCGGAGAGTCCGGCAGCCTGCGCCAGCTGCCGTTGGCTGAGCGCGAGTGTCGTGCGAGTCGATCGACAGAGCCGACCGAACGGTATCCGGAGCGGTGGCATGTGCGGAGTCGACGACACGCCGCTCGACGTCGGCTTGCGCCTGGCTTCACTCGCTGTTACCAAGCGATTCGCGATGAGTCGCCAGACTCGGAACCCAGATCGGGCGAATCGTGTCGGTCCGGACGTCGAGCCCTGCTCGTTCGTGCGCGGTCGCTCGCTGGGGGCAAAGCGGCGCGGGGGCAAGCGGCGCGGCTGGCAAGCGGCGCGGGTGGCGGGCGGCGCGAGAGGCAAGTGGCCCGGGTGGCGGGCGGCCGGCCGGTGGCAGGCGCGTGGGTGGCAAACAACGCGGGCGGCTGGCGGCACGATAACGCGCCGGCGCGAGGCAAGCCGCGCCGGCTAGCCGCCAGGGAATGCCGGCGGCCGCGCGTCGGGTCCAGCGATGGGCCGCCACCCCCGGTATCCCTCGACGACCGCGATCTTCGGGTATGCCGCATCGTCTGAGACCGACTCGGGGCCGTCGGCGAACTCGTAGAACGTGAGCATCGACTGCATCGGATACGTCGGTGCTTGCTCGACGACCTTGACGAGCTGCTCGTCGACGTAGAAGCGCACCACGCCCAGCCGCCACTCGGCGGCGTACCAATGCGCTTCGCGCGCATCGATGTCGAGGGCGACCTGCTCGAAGTCATCGCGCAACGATGGGTCGGCCCAGGGATGGATCCCCATGCCGATCCGGGCCGTGTCGGGAGCGACGTCTCGCCCGAAGATCTTGCATATGCAGATCTCGCCGGATCTCTCCGGTTCGTCCTCGAAGCCGATCAGCCACAGGGCGACCATGTTCGATGGGTCGGCGGTGGCTCGCAGCCGGACCTCGATCAGTCCGTACGTCGCTGTGTACAGCGCTTCGACGGGGACCGACTCGCGGACCACGAGCCCATCGGTGAACCGGAGCTGGCCGGTCCGGCTGCCGACAGGTCCGGAGAACTGCCCGGTCTGGAGTCCGGACACCCGGATCCAGCCGTCCTTCTCCGGGTTCCAAGGCGGCTGGTCGGCGTCGATCCGCAGCCGAAGCTCGCCTCCGCCGACGTCGTAGCGGGCCCGTGTCGCCGACCGGGAGCTCCAGTGCGGCAGGTAGTTCGGAAGCCACAGACGATCGTCGAGCTTCGGGTCCTCGAAGGTCTCGTCGACCTCGAGCTCGTACCCCGTGCGATCGATCATGCGTCCTCGAGGTCGCGCCGCTCGAGCGGGATCGGCCGGCCATCGTCGTCGACCACGCGCCACCGTACGCCGAGGCTCGTGTCGCGGCCTTCGCTGAGCAATTCCGCGACGTCCGCGGCACTCGGATCTTCGCCGAGCGCGCGTATCGCACGAGTGATCGCGTAGGCGGCGACCGCAGGAACCTCACCGACGAGATCGCGCCGGACCAGGTTCTCGGGATCGCCGGCACCGGCGGCGGTCAGCCGGTCGATCAATCTCGCGGCACGCCGGCGGTCGTCCGGTTCAAGGTCGCGGAACCAGCGCGGTTCTTCGGGCTCGGCGCGTTCCCTGACCTTTGCCGCGGTCTCGGGCTTCGCAGCCGTCTCGGCCGTTTCGGCCTTCCCAGTCTTCTCGGCCTTCCCAGCCTTCTCGGCGTGCTTGGGCGTGTCGCCTGATGCGGCGTCGGGCTTCGGCTCGCCCGACTCACCCCCGCGGCCGGGTCGTTCCTTCAGCGGGGACGTCGGAGCCGCGGAACCTCGCGCCTCGGCGATCGCCGCCTTGGCCGCTGTCAGCGTCGGGTACGGGCCGCGGACCAACGGTAGCCCGAGCTCGTCGGTCTGCTCCGCGTCGATGATGGCCCACGTGCCGGACTCCGGTTCGATCGTGAATCGTTCGTCGTGCGTCTGCCAGCGACCGCCGCCGAGCCGGCGAAGACGCTCCTCTTCGGTCGCCTTCTCCGGCGCCATCACGCCCGCCCGCGGATGAGGTCGATGAGACGACCGAGGACTCGCTCGCCATCCGCACGCAGGCCGTTGTGTTCGAACTCGTCGGTCTCCCAGACGCGGATCCCGCGGATCGTCGACGCGGTCTCCTCGGCGAGATCGCGCTCGACGTAGAGATCGTTCACGTAGATCGTCGCGGCGACCGGGACCTCATTCCGGCGGAGCTGGTCGGCGTCGTACAGCCGCGGCCATGGGTAGTCTGCGAGCAGCTCCGCGGCCTCGCGCTGTCCGCGCAGCGCTCCGTAGTCCTCCCACATCCAGGGGAAGACGTGCTCGGCGGTCATGTAGCCCTCGGTGACGATCTCGTCGGGCAGCAACCGGTGCGCCGACCAGCGGGTGGAGACGCCATCCGCGTACGACGACTCGTGGAGGGTCGCGTAGATCGGGTTACGCTGAAACCGCACGCCGGCCTCCGTGTCGTGCAGGAAGGCGAGCGACCCGAACGGCAACTCCACCACGTGGTGCAGAAGCTCGAAGCCTGCGCTGTCGCCGAGCCACAGGCCGAGCTGGCGGAACCGCCGCGACGTCAGCCGGTCACCGCTCGGCAACCGGACGTCCTCATCGTCGAGCCGCCGAAGGATGTCTCGCATCCGGGCTCGATCCTCCGGATACCGCTCGAAGTAGCGCCGGTTCGCCTTGCGGAGCCGTCGGTAGGTCGCGCCGTAGATGTCGTCCACCGACCGACCGATCGGCGACAGACCACCGGTGAGGAAGGCCTCCGCGAGCCCGTCGGGCGCGATCGAGAGGTACGTCATCGATGTGAAACCGCCGAAGCTCTGGCCGAGGATGCTCCAGCGCTCGAGCCCGAGCTCCTTTCGGATCAGTTCCGCGTCCCGGACGATCGAGTCGGCGCGGAAATGGGTCAGGTAGTCGGCCTGTTCGCGCGGCGTGCCGCCCGGGATCCGCGCCCCGACCGGCGTCGATCGTCCCGTTCCTCGCTGATCGAGCAGCAACACGCGGTAGTCGAGCAGCGCGCGCTTGAGCCACCCGGTCGGTGGGCTTGTCGGCCGCGTCGCCTCGAAACCGGGCCCGCCCTGGAGGAACACCAGGTACGGCCGATCGAGGCCGTCCGGCGAGGCGACCTCGCGCGTGAAGACCGAGATGGTCCCGCGGCCCGGATCGGCGTGGTCGAGCGGGACGGTGTGCTCACGCTCGATGAAGATCGCGCCAGGAGTCCTGAACGTCAGCATCCGGGGATCGCCTCCACGGCCCCGCTCGCCCAGGGCGAGCGCGCCATCGAGCCTTCCAGGCCTGCGTCGTCGAGGAGCCGTGCGCTCTGGCAATCGCCCCGGCGCGCCACCTCGCGGCGGATCGCGCTGACGAAATGCCGGTCGAACGCTCCGCGCGGGAACTTGCGGGTCACTGTCGCCCGGACGCTCGCGACGAGATCGACGTCGACGCCACGAACGTCGATGGCGGTGCCGCGGTCGAGCAGCACGGCCTCGACGCCGTCATCGAGCGTCACCCCGGGTTGCATGTGCAGGATGATGGCGATCGCCGCGCGGTCGGCGGCATCGCTCGCCATCCCGAACCGCTCCAGCGTCCGTCGGGCGAACTCGGCACCTTCGAACTCGAAGCACATCGTGTTGCGCGGGATCGTGGTGAGACCGACGTCGTGGAACAGCGAGGCGCACCACAGCACCTGGCTATCGACGGTGAGCCCTTCCCACGCACCGATCGCCGCGCCCCAGCAGTACGAGCGGACGGAATGCGCCAGCAGGTAGCGCGGCAGCACCCGGTGTGCCCACCGCCAGGATGCCTGCGAGACGTCGTCCTGCGGCACGGGTAGGCCCGCGATCGAGGCGGGGATCCTCGGGGCGTCCATCGTCGCGATGGTAGCGGGCCAGACGAGCCGCCGACCTGCTATCCGCCCTCGGCTCGCTCGCTCGCTGGATCGCTGTCGTCGGCGCGGCGCTCACCGCCCTGCGCCGGCGGCTCCCAGGCGTACTCCGCGTACCTCAGTTGTCGCCGTGCGAGGTCGTCCAGGCGCTCGTGGTCTTCACGGAGGAGCGCGACGTCCCGGGCGCGCTCGTCATCCTCGGCGTCCGCCGGATCAGTGGCGGGCGCGGTCTCGCTCGCGGACGAGTCCGACTCACCCCCCAGCAGTCGGCGCAGGAAACCCATGGAGTCGCAGCGTGCGCGGGTCGATCTGGAACGGCAGGACCACGACGAACTTGCCGGACAGGGACGGGGTCAGCGTCGACTGGCGGCGCCGCACGAACTGCGTACTGAGCTCACCGATGGACAACGCCTCGCCGGGCCGGGGGCTCCGGCCCCACGTCGTCGAGTCGCCGAATGGATGGAGCGGATCCTCGACGATCGCGGCGGTCACCCGCGCGCCCGGCAGCAGCGGGTCCTTGGTCGCCCGGAAGCCGCTCATCACCCATGCGTGCCGGCCCCGCCAGACAAGGAGTCCGACGGGCCGCTCCGTCGTCCGCATCGCCCGAGCCGCCGTGAGCAACGCTTCCTGGATGGTGTCCTTCCCGACGACCTGATACGGACCGCCACCCTCGATGGTCAGCCCCTTCGCCCAGCCCCGGACGCTGGCGCCCTTGCGGATCCGCCCGAAACGACTCGGGCCGCTCCAGGCGCGAGCCAGCTTCTGCAGGCGCAGCTGTGTCGAGGCGGTCCGATCGTCCCGGGGGCTCATCATGTTGAGCATCATCTGCATGCTCGCCCCGACGCACTGGACGAGGTTCGTCTGGCCCACGTAGTCGTTCCGCCGGCCAAGATCGAGCTGGTACGACGACGTCGGCGCCGCGACGACCGTGGGCGCGACGGCGAGCGCAAGGACGCCCGCCAACAGTGCGCCAAGGAGTGGTCTTGGGCGAACCGACCTCATGGAGCCAAGGTACGACGTTTCCGCGATATCGGTTCGGGGTCCCGCCACGGCCGTCGAGCGGCGCCCTGACGAGGGCACGCGCCCGTCGCGGCGCCGCGTAGAGTGACCTGCGTGACCGCGATCCCTGCCCCGTCGGAGCCCGTTTTCCCGATCACGCTCGCCGAACTCGAGGCGGACCCCTCCCCCGTGCTGGCGTCGCTTCGCGAGCGCGCGCCGGTGGCCTGGATCCCGGCCCTCGACGGCTGGCTCGTCACGCGCCGTGACCTCTGCATCGACGTCATGCGCGACGCCACCCGGTTCACGGTCGACGATCCGCGCTTCTCGACCGCGCGTGTCGTCGGCCCGAGCATGCTCTCGCTCGATGGTGAGGAGCACCGACGTCACCGCGATCCCTTCGCGATGGCGTTTCGCCGGCCGCAGGTCATGGAGCAGTTCGGCGAGCGCGTCCGCACAGAGGCCCGCGAGCTGGTCGAGACGCGTCGGCCGGACGGCCGTGCCGAGGTACGCCGCGAACTCGCCGGCCCGCTCGCCGTCCGCGTCGTCGCCGCCGCGCTCGACCTGCTCGATGTCGAGCCGGCCATCGTCCT
This sequence comes from Chloroflexota bacterium, assembly GCA_045804885.1. Classification (GTDB taxonomy): domain Bacteria; phylum Chloroflexota; class Limnocylindria; order Limnocylindrales; family CSP1-4; genus CF-46. Next base: position 5,636 of record JBJMMH010000073.1, read on the forward strand.
CGGCTGGTACGACGAGATCGTCGGCGCCGTCGATCGGGTGTCGGCCGGCGGCGACATCGGCGACCGGGCCCCGGAGGCCGTCGCGGCCCTCGATCGACACGTCGGTGCTTCGATGGACCACGGTGTCGGCGTCCTGGCCGACGCCACTGCGACGCTCAGTCGAACGGAGATCGTCTCGAACGCGGCCGTCATGATGTTCGGCGGTATCGAGACCAGCGAGGGCATGACGACCTCGCTCTTCTGGCATGTCCTCAGCACCCCTGGTGCGCTCGCCGCGATCGCCGAGGATCCGGCCCTCATCGCGAACGCGGTCGAGGAATCACTCCGGCTGGAACCTGCCGCCGGGCGTGTGGATCGCTACGCGACGCAGGACGTCGACATCGGCGGGGCCCACATCCGCGCCGGAGACCTCGTGATCGTCTCGCTGACGGCCGCGAACCGCGAT
>JBJMMH010000074.1:0-2900 GCA_045804885.1 Chloroflexota bacterium
GCCGGCCGCCACGCCGGCCAGCCCCACCGGAGGAGGCGCCGACGTGCCGGTGCTCGCGACGTACTTCTCGGTCCGGCGCGGCCGCGACGCGTTCTTCAAGTTCTACATGAAGACCCTTTTCGCGCGGCAGATGCGCGATTACGCGGACAAGTACGGCATCCGTTTCCTTGGTTGGTACAACGTCGCCCACGGCTGGGATTTCGACAACGTGATCCTGCTGGAACTGCCGGATTACGCGACACTGGACAAGCTGGAGGCCGACGAAGGAATCCGGGCCCTCGGGCACCGGGCCGGCGAGTGGATCTTCCAGCGACATCACTCGATGTTCCTGCGTGAGCGGATGGGCCCGGATCTCGAGTTCCGCGGCTGATCGGCCGGAAGCCGGAAGACGGAGGCAGAGCGATGGATACGAGCCGAAACGACCTGCTCGGCGAGATCGCGGCCGACGCCGCCCTCGAACGGTCGGACTTCCTGGTCCAGTCGACGGATCAGCTCCGACGCTTCCTCGACGCGAACCGCGGCCGCATCGACGCCCTCGGCGGCCTCACGCTGATCGACGAGGATCCTGACTATCTCTCGATCGCTCCGGACCTGACGTTCCGCAGCCGCACCCGGTACATCGACGACCTCACCGGGGAATGGACGAGCGAGACCGAGGTCATCGAGACGGCCGCCGAGCTCGTCGAGCTCTACAACCCCGCCGATCTGTACACGGCGTTCGCCGAGGCCGCCCGCGACGCTGCCGGGCTGGGCGCGGAACCGACGGCCGCACCGGAGCTGCTCGAGGCCGCCGGGATCGGCGTCGACGAGTCGATGCCGCCCGGGGGTGGCGCCGATCCTTACGCGGCCGCCGCCGACGAATGGGCGGCCGGCCAGCCCGCACCGCTCGACGCCGACGACGACGAGCTCGCGGCGCAGCGCCTCTACGACCTCGCGCTCGAGTACCAGGAGCGCAGCCAGCGCGCCGAGTCGCGACTGCTCGAGCAGTTCGAGGAGGCGGCGTCACTGCTCACCGCGCGGATCGGCGACCTGATCATCAACGACGACGATGACGAGCGGCTCACGCTCACGTCCGCCGGCGAGTTCAGCGCCGAGGTCCTCACCGAGGAGGAGAACGAGTGGCGGCGCCTGAAGTCCGCGGACGAGATGGTCGAGTACTACGACCCGACCGACGTCTTCGGCGATCTCGCTGACGCACTCGCCGAGGCCTATCCGTCGATCGCGCCCGAGCTGACGGCAGCGGCGGACGCGACGAACGGCACCGGCGCAGCCCTCGAGGCCGCGGCCGAGGGCGAGGACGCCGCCGAAGCGGGCGACGCCGGCGCGGACGCCGACGAGGTCAATACGGAGGACGATCGCCGCGCGTGACGATGCGCCTCGTCGCATCTGAACTCATCGAGAGCCGCGAGATTCTGCCCGGCCAGTGGCTGCAGTCCTTCCATGCCCCGACGCTCGCGAATGGGTCCCGCGCAGGCCAATTCATACACGCCAGGACCGGCGACTACTCCGGGCTCGTGCTGCGGCGGCCGTTCTCGATCAACACCGCCGACGCGGCGACGGGCGTGATCACGATCCACTTCCGGACGATCGGGCGGGGGACCGAATGGTTCACTCGTCTTCGGCCCGGAGACGCGGTCGACATGCTGGGGCCGCTCGGGCGGCCGTTCGAGGTCGACCCCCGGTCCCGCCACCTCCTCTTGATCGCGGGCGGCCTCGGCATGGCCGGCGTCCGGCACCTCGCTGACGAGGCAATCCGCGACGGCCGTCAGGTCACGATGCTGTTCGGGGCGGCTTCGGCGCGTGATGTCTACCCGTCGTCGCTCCTTCCGGACGAGGTCGAGTACGTCATCGCGACTGACGACGGGTCCGTCGGGCGCCGCGGCTTCGTGACGGAGCTCGTGCCTGAGTACGAGGCGTGGGCCGACCAGACATTCGCCTGCGGGCCGGCGCCGATGCTGGCGGCGTTGGCGCGGCTCGCGGCGGGGCGGCGCGAGCGCATGGGGGTCGCGCGCCTCGGGCGCAAGCGCGGCAGCGGCCGTGAGCCCGCGGCCGGGTCACCCGCCGCGCGGCGGAAGGCCTTCCTCCAGGTCTCGATGGAGCAGAACATGGGCTGCGCGGTGGGCGCCTGCCTCGGCTGCGTCGTGATGGCGAGGAACGGGACGCCGCAGCGGGTCTGCCGCGAGGGGCCGGTGTTCGCGGCCGACGAGATCGATTGGGAGGCAAGGTGGTGAGCGCGCTGGCCGCTGCGTCACGCCTAGCGGGACAAGTGACCGCCGGAACGCTCCACGGCTGCCGGATGTCGCTCGAGACGGGACGCGCGGACGACGAGGGCGACAGACGGCGCTCCGGGTCGCTCGCCTGTCGCTTGGCCGGCCACCCGGGACGAGCAGGCACTCGATGAAGTCGAAGCGGCGGGTGACGACCTCGCGTGACGCTCCGCCGGCAATGACGACGCGGATCCCAGCCGATCGCAAGCGCGCTGACCGACGCCCGGCGCCCATCAGCCGACCGTCGGTCATCGAGCGTGAAGCGGCACCCCCGCCCGTCGTCGAGCCCGACCTGTCCGTCGACCTCGGGCGTGGGCTCGTTCTCGCCAACCCCATCCTCGTGGCCTCGGGGACGTTCGGCTATGGCATCGAGTACGGCGACGTCGTCGAGATCCAGCGGCTCGGCGCGATCTGCTGCAAGGGCACGACGCTCAAGCCGCGGATCGGCAACCCGACGCCCCGCGTGACCGAGACGCCGGGCGGGATGCTGAACTCGATCGGCCTCCAGAACCCCGGCGTCGACGCCGTAATCGAGAAGTACGCCCGGACGTGGACCGGCTGGAAGACGGCCGTGATCGTCAACGTCGCCGGGGAATCCGTCGGCGATTACGTCGAGGTCGTTCGGCGCCTGGA
>JBJMMH010000075.1:0-6323 GCA_045804885.1 Chloroflexota bacterium
GTCGCCGGGCTCGTCGTGGATCAGCTGCGCGTCGGGCGCGACGTGGTCGAGCCCCGACGCCGGAGCGAGCAGCGGCGCCCAGACCTCGGCGGCGTCGCCGGCATCTACGGCCCGCGACGCCGGACCGTCGTGACGCTCGCCGACGCGACCGAAGCGCTCGAGATCGGCCGCGAGGCGCTCGGGCAGCTTCGCGGCTCGCCGCCCGAGCGACTCGCGGAGCGCGGCTACTCCGCCACGAGGCTGGAGGAACTCCGACGCGGGCAGCAGCTGCGCCTCCTCGAGCGTGCCGACGGTCCGCTGGTCTGTCGGGTCGAAGGCCCTGAGCGAATCGACCTCGTCGCCGAAGAACTCGATCCGGACGGGCAGCGGCGCCGACGGCGGGAACACGTCGACGATGCCGCCGCGGCGGGCGAACTCGCCTCGACCGGCGACCTCGAGGACCGGCGAGTAACCGAGATCGAGGAGCTGCGCGAGCAGCGCGTCCTGACGGAGCCTCGCGCCGACCTCGAGGACCCGCACGTCCTCCGGCAGGTCGAGCGGCGAGATCGTGTGCTGGACGAGGGCCTGGACGCTCGCGACGAGGATTCGCGCGACACCGCTCCGCCATGCCGCCAGGGCCGCGACGCGAGCCGCCGTCTCGTCGGCGACCAGCTCGCTCCGCTCGTAGGCCAGCGCCGTCCGCGGCTCGAGCACCGCGACGGCCGCGGGATCGCCGAGCCACGCCCGGAGCTCCTCGGCGACCCGGTCGCCGATCTCAGCATCGCGGGCGATCCATACCAGCCTCTCGCCGCTCCCGGCAAGGGCGATGGCCGCGGCAAGGTACGACTTCGCGCCGTGCGGGATAGAAGTCAGTCCGACGTGCCGCCGCTCGCCTGCCAGGCGCTCGCGAAGCGATGCGAACGAGGCTGTCTCGGCGAGCAGCGGCGGCATCGCACTCAGATCCGGCAGCCGGCGGCCCGCGCCAGCCGCTGATCCGCGAGGTCCACCGCCCGCTCGCGCCGCGCTGTCCGCAATTCGACGGTCGCGGCCGCGCCGGCCGCGCATCGCCGAGGCCGATGCCGTCGAGGACGTCACGCCCCGTCCCTTCGGGGCAGGACGCGGCGCCAGCCCGTCCTCGTCCGTCGGATGCCCTCGGCGTCGGGCGGCCCGTCGACGTCGCCGGGCGCCGCAAGCCGCGACTCGTCGGCCGGCCGCAGCTCGAACATGTTGAAGCGGTTGGCAGCCTTCGACGTGCCATGACGTGCCCACTCCTCGACGGCGTCGGCGGCTGCGTCGAGCAGCTCGTCGAGCCGTTGCCGCTCGTCCGGCTGGAACGTGTTCAGGACGTGGTCCTTGAAGCCCCGCTCGGGCGCGCCGATCCCGACCCGTAGCCGGCTGAACTTCTCGGTTCCGAGCTCCCCGATGATCGAGCGCAGTCCGTTGTGGCCACCCGGCCCACCACCCTCCCGAAACCGCAGCTTGCCGAATGGCAGCGAGAAGTCGTCGGTCACGACGAGGAGGTCGCCAAGCGGGGCGTGTTGTCGGGCGAGGATCTTGCGGACAGCGAGGCCGGACTCGTTCATCCACGTCAGGGGCTTGACCAACGTGAGGTCCATCCCCTTGAACCGACCCATCGCGACGGCCGACGCGTCACGCGTCCGGCCTTTCCCCGCCCAGCCCGCTCGGTCGGCGAGACGGTCGAGCACCATCCAGCCGACGTTGTGGCGAGTCTTCGCGTACTGGTCGCCCGGATTGCCCAGGCCGACGACGATCTTCACAGGCCTCCTGGCGCGGCGAGGCGCCGGCTCACTCACGTGGCAAGCACACTGAACGGGCCCTGATCCGTCCGGGAGGGCCCGATGCCGATGGTAGCGCGATCGACGGCTGAACCCCCGGCGTTGCCGTCCGTGTCTCTGCGGGCATCGATGTTCGATTTCGCACGGCCCGGGAATCCGGCCACGCGGCCTGATGCTTCGATCTGGGCGCCGGGCCGAAATCGGACGGCGCCTCGGTGCGCGGCGTCGCGCGCCCGACCTTCAATGGCACCCGCTACGGCGCCTCCGCGAGGAGCCGTAGTTCGAGGGCCCGCATCGCGGCCTCCTCGGTGGGTTCGGCATGGTCCCAGCCGCAGAGGTGGAGCGCTCCGTGAGTCACGAGGAGCAGCAGCTCGTCGCGCGCTGACCACCGGACGTCGCCGGTCTGACCGCCGCGGCCGGCGGATGCCTGCGCGATGGCCCGTTCGACCGACACCACGATCTCGCCGAGATGATGTCGGGCGCCGGGCGAGACGAAGTCCACTGCGGTGGTTACCGCCGCCGCGGCGCGCGGCGGCATGACGGTGCGACCCGGGTGGTCGGGGTACGCCGTCGGCGGGAGCAGCGGAAAGGACAGGACGTCGGTCGGGCCGGCCGCGCCCATGTGGGTCGCGTTCAGCTCGGCCAGCTCACCGTCACCGGACAGGATCAACCCGACCGTCGCCGGCGCCGGCGCCCCGGCGGCGTCCAGGGCCCCCGCGATCGCTCCTGACAGCCGGCGCGGGGAGGCCGGCGTCGTGATTCCGTCGCGGACAGTGATGTCGATCCGCCACGGTGAGACGTAGACGCTCCGCTGCCGCACGCGTCCCGCGCTAAGCGCCGGCGCCGCCGCCCGTGCCCGTGCCACTCCGGCGCGACTCGAGCTCGACGACCTTGTTCTGGGGATACGCGACGCGCTGGTGGTACATCCCGAGCAACTGGGCGATGAAGGCCTCCCGGATCCGCTCCAGGTCGCGCAGCGTCAGGTCGCACTCATCGAACTGGCCGTCGCCCAGGCGTTCTTCGATGATCCGGGCGACCATCGCCCGGATCGCCGCCTCGTCGCGCGACGACAGGGACCGGACCGACGCCTCGACCCCGTCCGCGAGCATGATCAGCGCGGCCTCCCGAGATTGCGGTTTGGGGCCGGCATGCCGGAACTTGCGCTCGTCGACCTTCGCGGCGGCGCGGCCGCCCTCCTCGGTCGACGGACCGCCGAAGGGCTCCGCGGCGGCCCCCCGTGCACGGGCGTAGAAGTAGCTCATGATCGCGGTCCCGTGGTGCTGCGGGATGAACGCGATCAGCGCCTTCGGCAGCTTCGACTGGTAGGCGATGTCGATTCCATCGGCGACGTGCTGCTTGAGGATCTGGGCGGAGTCCGCCGGCTCGAGACGATCGTGGATGTTCTCGCCGCCGGCCTGGTTCTCGATGAAGGCCATCGGGTTGGCCAGCTTGCCGATGTCGTGGTAGTAGGCGGCCACGCGCGTCAGCAGCGGGTCGGCGCCGATCGCCTCGGCTGCCCGCTCCGCCAGGTTGCCGACCATCAGCGAGTGGTGATACGTGCCGGGCGTCTCGACGAGGAGGCGGCGGAGCAGCGGCTGCGAGGGGTTCGCGAGCTCCAGCAGCTGGAACACGGTCATGATGCCGAAGAGATTCCCGAGCACCGCGAACGTCCCGACCGCCGCCACCGCCGAGCCGGCCGCGGACGCGATCGACGCGCCGATGAGCTCGAGGAGTCCCTGGGCGTCGTGCTGGCCAAGAAGCGCGAACGTCGAAACGACGAGGACGTTCGCGACGGCGACCGCGAGGCCGGCCTGGACGAAGACCTGGAGCCGATCGCCCCGCCGGATCGCCATGATCCCGGCGAGGCAGCCGACGAGGATGTACGTCGCGTACTCGAACGAGCTGCCGCTCTCGTACATCGCGCCACCGAGGACAGCGATGACGATCGAGACGACGGTCGCGACGCTCGCGTCGAGGAGGATTGCGACGAGCATGCCGGCGGCCGCTGTCGGGACGACGAACGAGAGACCCGGCCGGCCGGATGTCGCCTTCAGCAGGATCGCGGTGCCGACGACGATCAGCCCGATGAGCAGCAACGCGTTCGTGCGATGCCACAGCTCCCGCCGGAAGCGCCAGATCCACGCCAGCCCGAGGGCGACGACCAGGATCGAGAGGAACAGCCAGCCACCGAGCCGGACGAAGTCCGGGCTGGCCGTCCGGAGCTGGAACTGGTCGATCGCCTCTAGTTGCTCTTCGCTGACCTTGTCGCCGCGCCGGACGAGCGCCTCGTTGGGGGCCACATCGACCATCTGGGGATCGATCGCGGCGGCGGCGCGGTCGCGCGCGGCGGACGTGAGGTCGGCGCTGAAGAACGAGTTCGCGACGACGAGCGGGTCGATGATCGTCGCGGCGAGCGTTCGCTCGTCGTCGTTCAGGCCGCCGGCCATCTGGCCGGTGAGGCGGGCCCGGGCGTCCTCGACGTCCGGCTCGGGGAGCTCCGAGCTCTCGGTGGCGTCGAGGACGCGGGAGGCCTCGGCACGGACCGACGCCCACTGATCGGCCGTCAGCCCGAGGAGCGTGAGCCGAACGTCGTCGGGGATGCCCTCGAGCGCGGCTCCGAGCAGGGTGTTGCGCTCCTCCTCGGTAGCGCCCTCGGCGAACGCCTGGTCGATGGGCCGGACGCGCTGGTCGAACAGGCGGAGCTGCTCGCGGGCGATCTCGATGGCGTGTTCGGTCGTGAAGTCGTACTGCGGATCGACGGCGTCGCGGGCAGCCGTCCGGAGCTTGTTCGTTCGGACCTTGCTCTCGTACTCGAGCGCCCGCGGCGCGACGATGTCGGCCGTCGCCACGTCGCCGACCTTGATCTTCAGTGGCTGCGGGAACAGATCGGCGGCGAGGATCGCCGTGAGGATCAGGATCAGGCCGACGGCAGCGACGCCGAGGCGCGTCACGTCGCGGCGGCTCAGCGGGGCGGCCGGCTCCTGCGGCTGGTTCAGCATGCCGTCGGGCTCAGGTTCCGTGGCCGCCGGTGTCGTGCGCGGCGAGATCGGCGCGGGCCAGCGTCTGCGCGGCGATCGAGCTGACCTGCTTGCCATCGGCCCGGCCGCGCGTCCGCGGCATCAGCCAGCCCATGACCTTGCCCATGTCTCGGGCCGATGAGGCGCCGGTCGCCGCGATGCCCTCGTCGACGAGCGCCTGGATCGCGGCCTCGTCGAGCTGCTCGGGCAGGTACTCGGCAAGGATCGCGATCTCGGCCTCCTCCTTCGACACGAGATCCTCGCGACCGCCGCTGCGAAACGCCTCGATCGAGTCGCGGCGCGTCGTCACCTCGCGCGCGACCACGCCGGCGTACTCGTCGTCGCCGAGCTCGCGATGGTCTCGCTTCTCGATCGTGTACGCGGCGTTCTGGACCATCCGCAACACGTCACGGCGCAACGCGTCACCCGACCGCATGGCGGCAGTGATGTCGGATTGGATTCGGTCTCGAAGGGACACCGGAATGGCTACCTCGGGCGGTGCTCGACGTGCTGGCCGCGACGGCGCGGCCCGCCGAGATGAACGCCCTGGGGGCGAAGGCGAGGCTGAGCTGGCTCAGCCGGCCTGCGTTCGGGCGTTCTTCTTGCGCTTCGCTTCCTTGCGCTTCCGCTTCACGCTCGGCTTCTCGTAGTGCTCGCGTCGGCGAGCCTCGGCGAGGATGCCGCTCTGCTGGATCTTCTTGTTGAAGCGGCGCAGGGCGCTCTCGAACGTCTCGTTCTCACCCACTCGGACTTCAGCCAATCGGTGTTCACCTCCTCCGGCCCGAATCTCGCATCGAACGTCCCGCGCGCGGCCGACCGGCTGGAACGTGATCTCACGGGGGTGCCGCAAGAGCCGCCGGAGCATAGACGAGCGTCCCGGGCGGGTCAAACGGGCGACGACGCTCACCCGGCACGTACCATCCGGCCGTGAACACGCTGATCGAGCTCCTCGACTCGGCCGCCGAACGGTACGCCGACAAACCCGCCCTCAGCCTCCGGGGCGACGATGACTCGACGATCCGCTGGTCGTATCGCGAGCTCCGTCGGCGCAGTCGAATCGCGGCCTGGCGCCTGCGGGCCCTGGGGCTCGAGCCGGGCGATCGGGTCCTGACGTGGTCGCCGTCGACGCCGGAGCTGCCGGCCGCGTATTTCGGGGCGATGCTGGCCGGGATCGTCCTCGTCCCGCTCGACCTCCGGATGGCTGCCGACGCGATCGAGCGCGTCTCGCACCGGGCGGAGGCGAAGCGGCTCATCCTCGGCACCGGCCGGGATGCGCCCGATCCCCGCGATGCGGGCCTCGAGGCCTTTCCGACGACCCGGCTCGACGAGCTGACCCGAGAACGCGACGAGACCTTTCCCGCCGATTGGGAGTCCCGGGTCGATGCCTGGCCGCGTCCGGACGGCTCGACGATCTTCGAGTTGATCTTCACCTCGGGGACGACCGGTACCCCCAAGGGCGTGATGCTCGCCCACGGCAACGTCCTCGCCTCTGTCGGGGCGATGCACCGGGTCATCCCGCCGATCGAGCATC